>JAKSKC010000099.1 GCA_024401945.1 Bacteroidales bacterium | reverse complement strand
TGAATGGAAGCGGAATCGCCGGTCATATTCAATTGTTTTGTGAAAGGAATATCTCCACAGCCTTGGATGCCGACGGAACCTCCGGAGCCGGTCCCTGGAGTGCGATACTGATGCCGGCCTCTTCCAGAGCCTTCACTATCCCCTTGCCGTATGCGATGAACTTGACGTCATCCTGCTTGAAATCGGAGAAATTCTCCAGAAGCGATTTGACGTCGTACGGATTGTAGAGGACAACGGCCGCGTAATCGCTGAGTTTGATGTCCCTGATGTCCTGGGTGACACTCTTGAGCAGTACGGCCACGTCATATTTTATGCCTGCGGCATCGAACAGTCTGGTAAGGTGCTCGCTGTTGCCGTTGTCGGAGGTGGTGATCAGGAAATTCTCCCCTTTGTGCTTTGCCCCTATCAGACCTACCAGGGAAGAGGAGGACCCGTCCCCGAAGAAGATCTTGCGTTTCCTGTACACTATGTGTTTCTGCAGGTACATCGCCACGAGTTCCGTGGTGCAGAAATATTTCATCGTCTCAGGCACCTTGACTCTCATCTCCTCGCACAGTGTGAAGAATGCGTCGATGGCGTGCCTTGAAGAGAAAGTGATGGCCGTATAGTCGGCGAGATTGATCCTCTGGGTCCTGAACTCCTTTGCGCTCAAGGGCTCTATGAGGTAGAACGGCTTGAAATCAATCTGCACTCCGAATTTCTCGGAAACCGCGGTATAGGGGTTCAGATTTGATGGGGCTTTCTGGGAAATCAGTATCTTCATAACAATATCGCAACGGCGGCGAGTGCGCCTACAGGTATAATTTCAAGGGCGCAAAGATACAAAAATGTTCTGATTAAGGAGCATCCCTCATGCAAAAAACCGCTTGTACTGATGATGTCGACGGCCAGTGCGATTGCCATAACGATGCTGAGAACCAGCTTCATACCATCTTTTTCGACTCCGAAAACGGCCATTATTCCGGCTGCAAGCAGCATTGCGGGTACCGCAACGCAGAAACTGTTTACGATCGATCCCTTGGCGGCATCCCATTCATCGCTTTTCATCCCGGCCGGATTGGCTATGGAAGTGAAGAGGAGCCTCAGGAGGAAGGCCGCAGCGAGGAAGACTGCGAACAGGGGGGCCATCCAGTGCCCGGGTATGTTCCCGAGGAATGAAGGATTGAAGATCCCCGTACCTCCCACAAGGAGGCAGAAAGGGATGAACAGCGACAGGGCCATGGCGTTCCTGTCAGAAACGGATTTTGAACTGCGTCCGATCTTCATCGCGTCTCTCCTGAAGACGAAGCCTCTCAGAATGGAGGGCATGATTCCGACTATCCTCGGGAAATTGATGAGTATCAGCAGGAAAGATATCCCTATCAGTAAAACCGTGACGGACGAGGACGCGTTTCCGGCGTCAACCAGGGGAACGCCGGAAGGCTCGGTCGACATCTCCAGAACGCCGTCCCTGAAAGCCTTGTCCACAGACTGGACCTGAATTAGTGTGAAGCCGGACATCAGTTTCCTCTTTTCGCTTTGTATCCCATCATTGTGAGTATCTCCGTGATCTTGTCACGGAAATCACCCTGAATGGCAATTTCTCCGTCCTTTGCGGTGCCACCGACCCCGCATCTTGTCTTAAGTGTCCTGGCCAGGGCCGAAAGGTCCTCAAAGGTGCCTTTGAATCCCTGGACGAGGGTGACCTGTTTCCCGGCGCGGCCCTTGCGGTCTATGCGTACGACAAGTTTCTGCGCGGAAGGTTCCGGAGTGGCTTCTTCGCTACGCGAAGTCTCCTCGTATTTGAAATCGGGATTGGTGGAGTAAACCACTCCCAGTCGTTTTTTCCAGTCGTTGTCCACTTTTGCGACGATTTTTGTGCAAAGATAGCGAATTCGTTCGTATCTTTGTAAGTTATGGATAATAAGAAGTTCAATATTTACAACAGAATCTGCGCACTGGCCGCATTCATCGTCTCCGCGGTGACATACCTCCTGACGATTGAGCCCACAGCGTCGTTCTGGGATTGTGGAGAATTTATAGCATCATCGTACAAGCTGGAAGTGGGTCATCCTCCCGGAAACCCTATGTTCCAGCTTATTGCGCGTTTCTGCACCCTGTTCGGCGACAACATGCACGCCGCCGTGCTGGTCAACTCGATGAGTGCGATAGCGTCCGCGCTGACCATATTCTTCCTCTATCTCACGATAGTTTTCTTCGTCAAGAGGATCACGAAGAATCCGGTAGCCATATGCGGGTCGGCCCTTGTGGGTGCGCTGGCCTACTGTTTCAGTGACACTTTCTGGTTTTCCGCAGTTGAGGGAGAGGTATATGCGATGTCATCCCTGTTCACGGCCATCGTGTTCTGGGCGATGACGAAGTGGTACGAGCAGGCCGACGAGCCTCACGCCAACCGCTGGATAGTGCTCATCGCCTTCCTCATGGGCCTCAGCATAGGAATCCACCTGCTGAACCTCCTCGCCATCCCGGCCCTCGTGTTCATGTTCTACTACCGTCGTCGCGAGGACAGGCCGTACAGTTTCAAGGAACTTCTGAAGATCTTCATCATAGGCGTGTTCATCCTGGCGCTGGTGTACTTCATCATAGTCCCTTATCTCCCGAAGATGGTCGCGTATGCCGATCTGTTCTTCGTGAATGTGCTGGGACTTCCGTACAACGTGGGTGCCGCGGTCTTCATGCTGGCCCTGCTGGCACTCTGCTTCCGGGGCATCTTCAAGACGATGAAGCAGGGAAAGGTGTTCTGGAACACCGCTCTGCTCTGCCTTACTTCGGTCATCATCGGATTCTCCGTCTTCACGACTATCATCATCAGGTCTTCCGCGAAGACCCCTACCAACGAATATCAGCCCGACAACGCCTTCACGCTCGTGCGCTACCTCAGCCGTGAACAGTATGGAAGCGCCCCGCTCCTGCACGGACAGTACTTCGACGCCCCTTACGATATCGACAACGACAAGTACTGGGCTCCGCTCGACGGAAAATACAAGAGGGTCGACGGTCCGCTCGACGCCAAATACAGGGAGGAGGGCAAAATGCTCTTCCCGAGGATGTGGAGCTCGTCGCAGGACGGCAGAAACGAGGAATTCTACGAAACCTATATGCGCGGAAAGGGCAGATACGTCGAGGGGGCCGAGCACAAGATGCCGACCTTCGGCAGCAACCTGCTGTACTTCTTCGACTATCAGGTCAACTGGATGTACTGGCGCTATTTCATGTGGAATTTCGTCGGAAGGCAGAATGACATCCACGCGCCTATGCCGGGCAATCTGTTCCACGGCAACTGGGAGAGCGGCATCACCTTCCTGGACAATTTCCGTCTCCTGGACCAGTCCGACGCGCCTGAATTCCTGAAGGAGAACAAGGGCAAGAACCATTATTTCTTCCTGCCTCTCATCCTTGGCCTGCTGGGCCTCTTCTTCCAGTTCGGAAGGGACAAGCGCGGATGCTGGCTGGTGTTCTTCATGTTCTTCATGACGGGACTGGCCATAATCGTATATCTCAACCAGCCGCCTTACCAGGTGCGTGAGCGTGACTACGCCTATGCCGGGTCGTTCTACTTCTTCAGCGTCTGGATAGGTCTGGCGGTTGCGGCCATAACCGACACCGTCGAGGAGATCCTGAAGAAGAAGGACAGCGCCGCCGTTGCGGCCGTCGTCAGCGCCGCGTGTCTTTTCGTGCCGGTGCTCATGGGCGCCCAGAACTGGGACGACCACGACCGCAGCAACAGAAGGACTTCCACCGAACTGGCGTACAACTATCTCAACAGCGTTCCACGCAACGGTATCCTGATCACTCACGGTGACAACGACACCTTCCCTCTCTGGTACGCCCAGGAGGTGGAGAACTGCCGTCCGGACGTGCGTATCGTCAACACATCCCTGCTCGGAACGGACTGGCACATAGACCAGATGAAGTATGCCGTCAACGAATCCGCCCCGCTGCCTCTCACAGTGGGCAAGGACCAGTACCTCTACGGACGCAACGACATGATTCCGATAAGGGACAGCAAGGACGGCCAGCCTATGGACATCAAGGACGTGATGGCCATCTTCAAGCATCCTGAAATCAAAGTGATGATGATGAACCGCAAGGTGGACTACATCCCTTCAAGGAAGATAAAGATGGATGTCAACCGTGAGAATGTCATCAAGTACGGAATCCTTGACAGCAGATACGAGGACAGCATTCCGGACAGCATCATACTCGAGATCCCTGCCCAGAAGCAGTTCCTCACGAAGGGTGAGCTCTTCCTGCGCGACCTGCTCTCAAACTACGAGTGGGACAGGCCTCTGTGCCTCCTCGGAGTCGGCGGTGACCTGAACATAGGAATCAAGGAATATCTCTGTTACAGGGGATATTCACATCTTTTCGTCCCGATAAAGAGCGAGACCACGGCCAACGAGCCGGGATTCACGGATCCTCAGGAACTCTACCGTCTGCTCACGGAGGTCTACAGATTCGACGCTCTCGGAGCCGGCGTTGTGCAGCTCCAACCAGTCGGGAAAGGTGTTG
>JAKSKC010000098.1 GCA_024401945.1 Bacteroidales bacterium | reverse complement strand
GCCCAAGCCCGAGCGTGTCGAGCTGTTGTGGCCGCATGAGCGCTGTTTCTTCCTGGATGGCGGCCTTGGCGGAGATATAACACAGCACGGAAATTGACCCTAGGCAGCAATATGCTCCCGGCGAAGCTGAAATCTCACCCTTCGGGAAAGCTTCGCCGGGAGCATATTGCTGCTGTTCAGGATGGATGAATTTCCAACCATTCGACCTCGCCGCCCCAGAGCGACAGGAACTTCATGAAATCATCGTGCCCGATGACGATGGAGGCGGTGTTGTCGCACGGATGGAAACTCACGCGTTCCGCGTCCCTCAGGTCTGCATCCAGGAACAGCTTGACCCTGTGACCGTTCTCGAACAGTTCCCGAGGGTCGGCCCCGGAGAGATCCATATCATTGATGAGCCCGAAAGGAGAGACCGAGCCGGGCCGGAGCCCGAGGCAGCGGGACATCCTTTCCGCCGATGCGAACGAAAGCTTCCCTTGATGCAGCATATGCTCAAGGGAGTGTATGTCCAGCTCCTTGTGACACTCGAAACTTATCAGGTAGTGCCGGTTGCCCTTGTGGTTGCGCATGAACAGGTTCTTGCAATGCGTGGCATCGATGTCCTTCCAGTATTCAAGGGCTTCGCTTATTGTGAAAAGTGGCGGATGTAAGTGTATCTCATACCGGAGCCCGTGCGATTCAAGGAAGTCACGGACGCGTCTCATCGGGCAGCGGACTCCCTTCGATAGGGAGAACAGTGCTGACGGAAGGTGGCAGTAGCCGTTCGGATGCTTGTCCAGATAGTCCTGGTGGTATTCCGATGCGGGGAAGAAATTCTTCAACGGAAGCACTTCCACGACGGGGTCGGCCCCCAGGCGGACAGCCTCTCCATCCATGATGTACCGTACGGTGGCAAGGTCGGCGGGATCGGAGTAGTATATCCCCGTGCGGTATCGGGTGCCGACATCCTCCCCCTGCCGGTTCACGCTGAGCGGGTCTATGGCCTTGAAATACATTTCCAGGAGGAAGGCCAGGCTCAACAGGTCCGGGTCATAGTCCACCCTGACTGTTTCGGCGAAGCCTGTGCTGTCGGTGTATACCTCTTCGTAGGTAGGGTTTTCAGTATTGCCGTTGGCGAAGCCTGTCGTGGTGTCCAGTACACCGTATATTCGTTTCAGGAAATGTTCGGCACCCCAGAAACATCCTCCTGCAAGATAGATCGTACGTTTCATATCGATATTGACTCTTATCAAATGTAAGCATTTTAATCCTATATCTGTCATATTTTTGTTATATTGCAAATCGTTCCAATCAAGGAATGTTATGAAAAGATTTCTTGCAGTATTGGCATTCGCTGCAGTCATGCCGTTCATGGCTATGGCCGATGATTACGTGATCCCTTTCGAGCAGCTGCCAGAGGTATCACGTTCATTTGTTCAGACTCATTTCAGTGGTGTACAGGTCGCTTATGCCATGCGTGATTCGCACAGTTACGAAGTACGCCTGGCTGATGGCGGGGAGATTGAGTTCGACTATGCCGGCAATTGGAAGGAGGTTGACTGCAAATACAGGGCTGTCCCGGTTTCTGTGATGAAACTTGTGCCTGAGGGCATTCCCGCTTATGTATCCGCTTCGTTCCCCAAGTCTCTCATAACCAAGGTAAACGTAAAGAATTGGGGATATGAGTTGGAGCTTGACAACGGCCTTGACCTGGAGTTCAACAAGACAGGAGCATTCCTGCGTATAGACGACTGATTATGAAGAAGATATTATTTGCTGCCGCAATCAGCTGCCTTGCTCTTTCGGCTGTTTCCTGCAACAAGGCAATCCCTTTCGAGGCTCTTCCGCAGAGCGCCAAGGATTTCGTCAAGGACAATTTCCCTGAGATGACGGTTCCATTCGTGAAGGCTGAGGTTTTCGAGTATGAAATGCGTCTGATCGATGGGACGGAGATCGAGTTCAACCGCAAGGGGGAGTGGACCAAGGTTGAGATGGAACATTCCGTTCTTCCGGAAAGCATAATCGACGCCCTTCCGGAGCCGGTAGGGAAGTATCTGGAATCCACATTCCCCGGCGTGCCTCTGGAGAAGGTCAGCAGGGGATTCATGCACTCCTATGAGCTGGAGCTGGTCAATGACATCGAATTGAAGTTCAATTCGGAAGGCGTTCTGAAGTCCGCTTCGTTCTAATAGCTCACTGCTTCGGCGGAGCCCGCTGCTTCGGCAGAGCCCGCTGCTTCGGCGGAGCCCGCTGCTTGCGTCAACGCGGAAGCAGTTTGAAAAGATAGACCATCTCCGTGGACACCGGCAGCGTCACCGTCGTGCCGCCTTCGAAGCTGCGGCTGCCATCGTATGAAGTCCATTTGCGACCTTTCCCCGGGAAATAAATGCTTATTTCCTTCTCTCCGTATGCCGGCGGTGCGGCCATCAGGTGGTCACCTATCATATATTGCCCGTTGATGTCAGCGACTGCGGGATCTTCCGGCCAGTCTATCACAAGCGCCCTGAACGGAGGTACGCCGGTCCCGGCATATACCTCGAATGCCGCTTTCATCTCCGGGATGAGTTTCTCGCGCAGCTTCGCCAGGTCACGGCACTTCGCTTCGAGCGCCTCCCAGCCCGGCATCAGCTGTCCGGCGTTGTTGAGGTCCTTGTTCACCTGCTTCCATGGCTGGTGCATCAGATACCAGGCATTCACCATGGCCAGCGGAGAGAGCACAGCCGACTGCATCCTAAGCAGCAGTTCGTCCGGGCCGGCGGCTTCACGCACCTCAGGAGCCCACAGAAGCCCGCTGAAAGAAGCCTGAGCCACACTGTTGATGAATGTGCGGTGATCATACAGGTCGCTGTACAACACGAACGGGTACGGTGCGGCGAAGGCACCGGAGCTCCTGACGAGGCTGTATGTGTCCACTCCGGCCTTCGCGGCCGCCTCGAGCAGCGCGTCCTGATAACGGAGTCCCAGCATCGAGTGCATCTGCTCTCCGTCCGCCCCTCCCGGGAATCTGGTATCCACAGGGAATGACCATCCTCCGGTGAAGTCCGAGCCGTCGCATTCGTCGGCCTTGAACCCGCCCACCCCTATGCCCGCCCTGCCGCTTGCCATATGGTCGCTGAATATCTTCCTTGCCTCCGCAAACGTGAAATCCGGAACGAGCCCGTTCCACACCAGTCTGTCACCGCTGTACGGTTTCATGGCCTCGTGGATCGGCGATGTCGGGTGTATGAATGCATGTTCCCATACGTTGACCTTGAATCCCATCTTCCCGAGGCTGTCCACAAATCCCTTCGGGTCCGGGAAGCGGTTGCTCCAGACGTATGAGCAGGAATATGTGGCCGTCTGCCAGCCCGGCTCCAGACCTATTACCGAGCAAGGGAAATCCCTTTCGCGGAACTCCCTGGCCATGTCTATGACCTGCCTGTCATTGAATCCCTTCTCGACCCTGTACCAGAATCCGAGTCCCCACTCCGGCGGGTTGCAGCCGCCTCCGGAATACATGTTGTAGCGGGCCAGAGCCTCCTTCATCGTAGGCCCGGCGAACACTTTCAGCGCCGCGCCGCCGCTTCTCGGGACAAATATGGTCACTTTCCCCGCTTCGGTGAAATCGAAGGTGGCATATCTTTCCGTGTCCACGAATATGCCGTAGCCTGTCGTGGAGAGGAAGAACGGTACAGGAGCGTGCGAATCGCCCTCATCCGTGTCAGGGTCTGCGTTGACCCGTATCCTCTTCTTGAGCCCGTTGAGCCTGTAGGTGCTCATCTGCAGGCCGAGGCCGTAGAAATTCTCGTTAGGACGCACGGGAATGCAGAACACCGCCGTATCCCCCTGCAAATGGGCGCTCACCTGCACGGGGCAGCGTTTCACCCTGCTCGCGACTTCCTTGACGGTGAAGTTTCTGACAGCGGTCGGGACTATTCCTTCAGGGGTGCCGACCGTGCATTCCCATATTCCGGGGGCCTCTCTTACAGGTCTGACTACGTTTGGATCCTTACGGCCGCACAGCATGGCGGCAGCGATGAAAATGACAGTTATTATGCGTTTCATGTGGTTATTGTTTTTTCTCTATCGATACAGGGCCCAGGAGTCCGCTGGCGCGCAGGGGCTCTCCTGCGCCCGGACCGGATATGACCCAGGTCTTGCGCTCCTGCTCAGGCCGCCCTGCGTCATATACGAGTCTGTTGAACCAGGTGCCGGTCACTTCGATGACCAGCTCGTTATTCCCTTTGTGCAGTGCCTGCGTTATGTCGGCCTCATACGGCTCGCACCAGAGGGTGCGTATCTCCTGCCCGTTGACATACACCTTGGCGACTTGTTCCACCTGTCCCAGCTTGAGCAGGTATGATGCTTTCCTGTCCTTGCGCTTGAGGTCGATGGTTCTGGAGTATGTGGCTGTTCCGGAGAACGCCTTGCCTTCCTCCGATATTTCCAGGTCTTTCCATGGTTTCAGGACATCGGTCTCCAAGCGCTCCGGGGCGCCCCATCCTTCCGGGAATGACAAGGCCCAGCCCTTGTCCAGTGATATCGTGGAAATGGTTCTTTGCACTCCGGAAGGCATTTCTGAAGGTTTCCCGGAAGGCTTTGACCGGTCGAACATCACAAAGCAGCATCCTGCGT
>JAKSKC010000097.1 GCA_024401945.1 Bacteroidales bacterium | reverse complement strand
AGGTGAGCACCAGCATCCTGATGTGCATTCCGTCGTCAGCGGCATCGGTCGCCACTATGATGTTGTTGTAGCGCAGGTTCGCCAGGTCCTCCTCGACTCCCAGAGCCGAGACGAGCAGCTGGAGCTCCTCGTTCTCCGCGAACTTCTTGTAACTCTCCTTGAACGAGTTGAGAGGTTTGCCGCGGAGACTGAACACCGCCTGGTAGTTGGCGTTGCGGGCCTTGGTTATGGTTCCGCTCGCGGAGTCTCCCTCCGTTATGAAGATGCTGGAGCGTTCGATGTCGTCCTGAGTCTTCTCGGTGCGCTTGTCGTTGAAGTGATAGCGGCAGTCGCGGAGCTTCTTGTTGTAGACGTTGGCCTTCTTGTTGCGCTCCCTCGTCTTCTTCTGGATGCCGGATATCTCCTCCCTTTCGGCCTGCGAGGCCTTTATCTTGTCCTCGATGATAGGGACGAGTTCCTTGTGGACGGTCAGGTAGTCGTCGAGGTTCCTGGACACGAAGTCGTTGACGAAGGCCCTGATGGTAGGTCCGTGGCTCGATTCGCCCTTGGCCTGCTTCTCCCACATATAGGTGGATGAGAGCTTGATCTTGGTCTGGGCCTCGAACTGAGGTTCCTGGATCTGTATGCTGATGGCCCCGACCACGCCCATACGGCAGTCCTCCGGAGCGTAGTTCTTCTTGAAGAAGTCCTTGAGTGTCTTTGCGATGGCCTCGCGGTAGGCGGCGAGGTGGGTGCCTCCGTCCCTGGTGTTCTGTCCGTTGACGAAGGAGGATATGTTCTCACCGTAGGAATTGCTGTGCGACAGCACTATCTCTATGTCCTCGCCCTCGAGGTGGATCGGAGGGTAGAGCGGTTCCTCGCTGAGATTCTCACTGACGAGGTCGAGCAGTCCGTTCTCCGACTTGTACGGTGTGCCGTTGAGATTGAGCGTGAGCCCCTTCTTGAGGTAGGAATAGTTCTTCACGAGGGTCTCGACGAAGTCCATATTGTATGAATACTTGCCGAATATCTCCTCGTCCGGTGTGAACTCCACCAGGGTTCCGTTCTTCTCTTTCGTAGCCTCCTGTCCCTGCTCCACGAGCTTTCCCTGATGGAACCTGGCCCAGGAGCACTCCCCGTCGCGGTGCGAGCAGACGTAGAAGTCAACCGACAGCGCATTGACGGCCTTGGTTCCCACGCCGTTGAGTCCCACGGACTTCTTGAACACGGCGTCGTCGAACTTTCCTCCGGTGTTGAGCACGCTGACAGCCTTGATGACCGACCCCAGTGGAATGCCGCGCCCGTAGTCCCTGACGGTCACCCCGGAATCCCCGACCTTGATCGTTATCTGCTTGCCGAAGCCCATCGCGAACTCGTCGATGGAGTTGTCCACGATTTCCTTGAGCAGGACATAGATTCCGTCGCTGGGGTTGTTTCCGTTGCCGAGACGGCCGATATACATTCCCGGACGGCGCCTGATGTGCTCTACGCCCTCCAGTGTGCGGATTTGACTGTCATCATATATCATAACTTGCAAATGTACGCAAATTATTGCACAATTCCCGTAATATAGAGGTTGATGATAGGCCTGAGCGCCGAATTGGTGTAGAGAGTGACGATGAACATATGCTCTCCCCTGGACAGACCGGCCGTGTCAAGCTTGAAGTCGATGAGCGCGGAGGCCCCCGGTGCGACCGGGCTGACTGCCGCAGGTCCCGTCACCCTGGAGCATTCGCAGTCGATCTTGTATATCTTCAGTTCCTTCTTTCCCTTGTTGGTGAACTTGAAACGCACCGGGATGGTTGCGCCGGCCTTTATCTTGCCGTAGAGGAAGGTGCTCTCGTCGAAGTACGGGTTCGGTCCCTCATTGATCTCCTTCCTGCTCAGGGAGGAGAAGTTCTCCTTGGTCACGGCGGTGAAGCCGAGCAGGGTGCAGCCCTCCGCCAGCTTCTGGTCAGCATCCTGCATAACCGCCTCCGCCCCCATCAGAGGGGTCTGGAGAGCCTCTTTTCCGGAGGACCTGTAAACCTTCCCGTTTATGACGGGGGTCGCGTAGTAGGTATTCTTCCCCCATCTGGAGCGGTCCGCGGTGATGGTGTAGACGATCCTTGTCACCGCCCCCGGGGCGAGGGTTGCGTCCCCGACCGAGATATCGAGTCCCTCGGAGACATCCTTGAACGTGATCTTTATCGGGGTCTTTCCTATGTTGGCCACCGCCACCTCGCCGCTGCGCCTCTCCCCCTGGGAAAGGTTTGCCGCCTGGATGCAGCTGCTGCGGACAGCCATAGGGCCGTAGTGGACAGGGTAGCTCTTGTCGAGAGGTTCGCTCTTTGCCACTGCCACGCCGCGCAGGTGCAGTACGACAGGTTTCTTGAGGCCGGAGACGTGCACCGTCACAGTCTTGTCGAAAGGATAGGGACCGTCCTCGTTCTGATAGCTGACGTCGATCCTGCCGTACGCGCCCGGATTGATGTCCGAGCGGGTCCATTTGACATCGGTGCAGCCGCACTGCGGAACCACTGCCGTGATGGCCAGCGGTCCGGAGGATATGTTCCTGATACGGAAGCTGCAGTCGACCGGGCCGCCGTCCGCCTGGACGGTGCCGAAGTCGTGGACTATGCTTTCGAATTCCACAATGCCGCCGTAGCGGTTCTGGGCCGCCATCGGGATGGGCAGCGCGGTCAGTGCCGCAAGTGCAAGGGCCAATGCCTGGAATGCTTTCTTCATAACGCAAATGTACATACAAAAATCTTTCCGCGGAACTTGACATTTTGATTTTTATCCTCTAATTTTGTCTCCCGTTAACGTTAAAAACACACAAATATGGCTTACAAAATTTCAGCGGACACCTGCGTAGCTTGCGGGACCTGTCAGGGCGAATGTCCTTCAGGCGCTATCAAGGAAGGAGACGTTTATTCAATCGACCCTAACGTTTGCATCGATTGCGGAACTTGCGCGGATGCTTGTCCTATGGGTGCAATCTCTCCGGGAGAATAATATGAAACATATGGTCTCGAGGGCTCTTGCAGCCCTCTTTTTGTTTGCGTTCTGCGCCAACGCAACAGCCGGCGAGCTCCCTAAGAGGGAGTTCCGCGGGGGATGGATCCACATCGTCGGGAACTACTCGATGACCTCGATGAACCAGCAGCAGATCAAGAACTGGTTCACCACCGCGCTGGACTCGCTCCAGTCAGCGGGATGCAACGCCGTGATATTCCAGGTGAGGCCTCAGGCCGACGCCTTCTACATCTCCGACCTGGAGCCCTGGACCCGTTTCATGACAGGCACGCAGGGCAAGGCCCCGTCACCTCTGTGGGACCCTCTCGAGTTCATCATCGAGGAAGCCCACAACCGCGGAATGGAGCTGCACGCCTGGCTCAACCCTTACCGTGTGACATCCACCGACAAGGAGGTGCTCTGCAAGGACCATCTCTATTTCAAGAGACCGGACCTGTTCGTCAAGTACGGCAAGCAGCTCTACTTCGACCCGGGCGAGCCTGATGCCATCGAGCATACCGTCAAGGTCATCACCGACATCGTGACACGCTACGACGTGGATGCGGTGCATTTCGACGACTATTTCTACCCTTATCCTATCGCCGGACAGGATTTCCCTGACGACAAGTCGTTCGAGAAATATGCGGCCGCACAGGGATTCACGGACAGGGGTGACTGGAGACGCAACAACGTCACCACCCTCATCCGCAGGATCAACGAATCCATCAAGGCCGTCAAGCCATGGATACGCTTCGGCGTCGCACCGTTCGGTATACACAGGAACATCAAGCAGGACCCTAATGGAAGCAAGACCAACGGGCTTTCCAACTACGACGAGCTCTTCGCCGACGTCACCCTGTGGTGCCGTGAGGGCTACGTAGACTACAACGTGCCTCAGCTCTACTGGAAGATAGGACACCCGAAAGCGGATTTCGAGACCCTCATCCACTGGTGGAACGACGGCAACTTCGGAGGGCATCTCTACATCGGCGAGCACATCATATCTCTCAACGAGCCTGACCTGGAGAATCCTCAGACCAACCAGATGGCGGCCAAGATGAAACTCAGCCGCACCCTGCCGAACGTGCACGGGAACGTATGGTGGCCGGGCTGGAACATCGAGAAGAACGTGAACAACATCGCGGACTCGCTCAGGACCAAATACCAGAAATATCCTGCGCTGATCCCTGTCTATGACAGGTTGGACTCCACCGCTCCCCAGGGAGTGAGCAGCTTCAAGGCCGAGATCTCGGAGGCGCAGACCGTCCTGAAATGGGACGTAACCCCTACCGACGACCCTATGCAGCAGCCTGGATTCTACGTGGTTTACAGGTTCCCTGAAGGGGCCGAGATCAATCTCGGGGACAGCCAGTACATCTACAGCATCACCAGGAAGAAGGAGCAGCCGGTCTGCGCGGATGACCGCGGCGCGACGTTCATCGTCACGGTGACAGACCATTGCTGGAACGAAAGTGCACCTTCCGCAGGAATAGTTCTTTGATTTCTGTGCGAAAATACCTATATTTGCAGCCCTTTGGAATATTTCCGAGGGGCTGAATTTTATAATTAATTATCTATCAAAATGTTAAAACAGTACGAAACCGTTTTCATTGCAACTCCCGTTTTGTCTGATTCCCAGATGAAGGAAGCGGTTGCCAAGTACACAAAGCTCATCACCGACAACGGAGGTGAGATCGTGTCCGAAGAGGATTGGGGGCTCAAGCAGCTCGCGTACCCGATCCAGCACAAGACATCAG
>JAKSKC010000096.1 GCA_024401945.1 Bacteroidales bacterium | reverse complement strand
TCACGCGTATGAGGTACGATGCCTCCGGATGGGGGCAGAGCAGGCGAAGCATGTCGATGTCCTGGCTCTTCTCGTCGTTGTCCAGAGGGACGGGGAAGCCCGCCACGACGCTGAGGTCGAACGAAGGGATGCTCAGGGGGAGCGTCCTTGATGCCGGGACCGCGCTGCCCAGACGCGAGAAGTCCGGCTCACCGCGGCGGATTGCCATCCTGATGCTGTCCTTTATGAAAGCGGTCCTGTCCTTCTGTGAGTCAAGCACTTCGGCTATCTCTCCGCCTGCGCGGAACGTGTACAGCCTGGCGTCGCCCCTCGGGCGGCCCGACCCCGGCCTGCGTCCTCCGCGGCCCCTCTTGATGTCCTTGTCCATAAATATAACTTGCCTGTGGTTGCAAATATAGGAATACTTTTGATAAATGTATTACATAATTCAGAAATATTCCGGCTGCATCGCCGGTCCGCAATCTCCCGAATGCCCGGGATTCCGGTCAGAGGCGGGGGAGAGTGCCGGCCCGCATCGCTTAGATTTTGGGGGTTTGAAGAGCACTCTTGAACGGTAAAACGGGCAGAATTTCCATTATTTCATATCAGATGAAAATTCCATTGGAATAATGTCATGTGCCATAGGTGTTTGGAGTCATCTGCCTATATCGTATGTCAAAGAGTTTACATTTGTAAACACCCCGTAGAACGGCCTAGAATGCATATTGCCGCGATGATTTGGAGTACGAGAAAAAGAGGCACGAGGATTGTGAACTTCCTGTGCCGGGTCTTGTGGCGGAACACCTTCATGCCGGCAAATGCCCCTGCCGATCCTCCGAAAAAGGCAAGCAGCAGCAGTGTGGATTCCGGGATGCGCCATCTGTCATGCTTCGCCTTCCACTTGTCGATACCGAAGGCGGAGAAGGTGATCAGGTTGATGAGGGCGGCCGTTGCCGCGATGATGGCGTGTTCATTCATATCCGTGAATGCAAAAGTAACCATTTTCGGTTGGATGAGTCCCGCTTTTTTTGGTAACTTAGCGGAAGATAAAACCAAACTTGATATGATACTCACAACAACACCGACGGTCGAGGGCCGTCAGATCAGGGAATACAGGGGCGTTGTCTTCGGCGAGGTCGTAGCGGGCGTCAACTTCCTCAGGGACTTCGCGGCAAGCATCCGCAACTTTGTGGGCGGGCGTTCCGGCTCGTACGAGGATGAGCTCATCCGAGCAAGGGAGCAGGCCATGAACGAGATGTCCGACAGGGCGCGGTCCTTGGGCGCGAACGCCGTCGTCGGCATCGACATCGACTATGAGGTCCTCGGCGAAGGTGGCGGCATGCTTATGGTCACCGCCTCCGGGACAGCCGTGGTCTTGGAGTAATAATTCCGGAATGAAGAGGGGAACTGTCACCGCAGGAGCTGCCCTGCTGCTTCTCGGATTATCCGTGTTCGGCTTCTTCCGGCTCCAGAGGCGCGCGGGGGTTGCGGACATCGTATCCGATGAAGCCGCATGGGATTTCCTTGACAGTCTCGCGCGGGCGACAGAGGTGAAGGTGGCCTGCGTTGAGGGCGGGCGTGTGGCAAGGGTGGTCGGCGAGGATGATGGAGCCTAGATCTGCGCTGGCCAGGACACGTTTTGCGTGCCGAAGACAGAAGCAAGGACAGAGCTGTGGTCCGCAGCGGACGGGAAGGGGATTGTGTTCTTGAAGCACCCCGGCTCCTTGCCGGCATATTCGGAGCCTGACCCCAGCTCGGGCATCGTCATGGACCTCATATGGGAGGAAGGGCGCGTCCCGGACACTTATCCGTGTCTGGGGCTTGACGACGGCTGGTTCAGGATTTATGCCGGGGGGACCCAGGCCTGCATCAGGGCTGAGCATGTCTGCTGGGACTCCATGGATACCTTCTGATCTTCCGGATGGTCATTGAGACTATACGATTTTTTCCTTACCTTTGCCGCCCGAAATAATAATTCAAGGACATATGACAAAAGCAGAACTCGCACAGAAGATCGCCCGGGAGACAGGGCTGGAGGTATCCGCCTCCGCAGCGGCAATCGAATCATTCATGAACAACGTGAAGGCATCCCTCAAGGCCGGTGAGCCGGTCACCCTCAGGGGATTCGGCACGTTCAACATCAGGCACCGCGCCAGCAAGGCAGCAAGGAATATCACCAGGAACATCACCATACAGGTTCCGGAGAAGGATGTACCGAACTTCAAGCCGAGCAAGGAGTTCACCCTCTAAGGCCCGGTCAAGTCATAGATGTTTGAGGAATCCCGGATACGGGGTTCCTTTTTCGTGTTAATCATGTGCATTATCGGAATCCGTATCCCAGTACAATAATTGATGCAGAATAATTTGATAACCCTAAATAAATTCTTACTCGTACGCCGAAGAATAGATACGATTGGTTTTGTTAAATAAAACGGATGGCGCTTGGAATTATGCGCGCAAAACATTATGTTTGTAACGCATAATAATATTCGGCAACAGATATGGAATTTGTAGACAGAATCAAGGAACAGGAAAAGCTGGCCCGGCTGCTTTCAAGGAAAGAACCGGGATTTGCTATCGTCAGAGGCCGCAGGCGAGTCGGGAAGTCAACACTCATCAAAAGGGTTCTGACAGAGAGCGACATCTATTTCGAGGCTGACAGGACTGACCCTTCCACTCAGATGGCCAACCTGAGCTATGTGATATCACACCGGTTCGACGGATTCGGCGATGCTCAGTATAAGGACTGGCGGGCCCTGTTTTCTGCACTGAACTACAGGGTAACTGATAAGTTGACCCTTTGCCTTGACGAATTTCCCTATCTTGTTGAAGGTGATCCATCGCTGCCTTCAGTCATCCAGACTCTTCTGGATTCCGGAGAGCTCAGATTCAGCATCATCCTTTGCGGTTCGTCACAGACAATGATGTACAACCTGACGCACGACGAGGCATCCCCTCTGTATGGAAGAAAGGAAGCAGACTTCAATATCGGTCCCATCAGGCTGCCATATCTGCAGGAAGCGCTCGGCCTCAGCGCCGAGGAGACCATAGAGAACTACGCCGTTTGGGGCGGCATACCGAGATATTGGAAACTCAGAGAGGAATCGCCTTCATTGAAGGAGGCCATCAAGGACCACGTCCTGTCTCCATTCGGAGCCTTGTACGAGGAGCCGCAGCACCTGTTCCGCGATGACCTCAAGGACATAGTCAAGACCGCAACGATCATGACCATAGTCGGAGGTGGCGCCACGAGGCTCAAGGAGATCGCGTCCAAATGCAACGAACCGGCGACCAACCTATCCAGACCTCTGGCGAAACTCCTTGATCTGAGATACCTGGAAAAGGACATCCCTTTCGGTGTGTCCGCCAAGGACAGCAAGAAGAGTCTGTACCGCATCGCGGATCCGCTGCTCAGCTTCCATTACAAGTTCGTACCGGCAAACCGTTCGTTCATCGAACTCGGGAGGACAGCACTTATTGACAACCAGATAGATGTGGAGCTGCCGGACCTGTGCGGCTACTGGTGGGAGAGGCTTTGCCGGGATGCCGTGACAGGAAACACCATAAACGGGGTCACATATGGTGAAGCGAGACGGTGGTGGGGGCAGGTGCTTCTCGATGGTGAATACAAGGATGTGGAGATAGACGTTGTGGCAGAATCGCTTGACAAGAAACATATTCTGATTGGCGAATGCAAGTGGACGGGCGGGGAGAACGGGCGCCTACTTACCAATGAGATAAGAAAGATCGCGGACGTGCTGCCTTTCACCAAGAAGAAGCAGATTGATATCGTCCTGTTTACCAAAAAAATCCCGAAAGAGGATGTGGGGAACGCCATTCTTCCAGAAAAGGTAATCGAGCTGAATCATTAATGCAAATGCCTTGTTCGGTACATTTGTTTTGTCAACTACCCACGAATGAATTCGTGGGTTTCCTTGCGGATTTATCATAACAAATCCGAGTGGGAACCAGTCCGCACTGCCGGTTCGGACACGTGGATTTGCGGAGTGGAGAACAGCCCTTTGAATAATTCCTAAATTCTTTATAGTGTTTTTACGAATTTTTCCTATTATTCACATGCGATTTAGAAGAATTATTCCTACCTTCGTGTTGTACTCATATATATAAGACAATGCTGTTCAGAAAATTCACAAGCACACTTGAGGAGTTCCTCCTGACGGAACCGGACAAGATCCTTCTGGTGAACGGAGCAAGGCAGGTCGGCAAATCCTACCTGATAAGTTACGTCTCCAAGAAGTTATTCAAGAACTATGTCGAGATAAACCTCAAGGAGGACAAGGAGGGTGACGGTATTTTCGCGGGCGTCAGAAGCACGGACGATTTCTACCTTCAGCTTGGCGCGATAGCGGGAGACAGGCTTGGAGAAAGGGAGAACACGATCGTCTTCCTTGACGAGATCCAGGCATATCCGCACCTGCTGACGATGCTCAAGTTCCTCAATCAGGAAAGAAGATACAGATACATTGCAAGCGGCTCACAGCTGGGCGTCGCTCTGGCAGAGACGCCGTCTGTTCCGTTGGGCAGCGTTGCGATAAAGGAGATGTATCCCCTTGACTTCGAGGAGTTCCTCATTTCTCAGGGATGCGGGCAGGAGACCATTGACGCGATGGAGGCAAAGTTCAAGGCAGGCGAGCCGCTGAACGAGGCCCTGCATACGTATATGATGCGGCAATTCAGACTGTATCTTCTGGTGGGAGGGCTTCCGGATGCGGTAAAAACATTCAATGAAAGCCG
>JAKSKC010000095.1 GCA_024401945.1 Bacteroidales bacterium | reverse complement strand
TTTGCGAG
This sequence comes from Bacteroidales bacterium, assembly GCA_024401945.1. The sequence goes on along the minus strand of JAKSKC010000095.1, from coordinate 4,742 downwards.
TATCTCGTCATCCTTGATACGCGGAAGTTCGAACTCCTCGAGACGGAGGTCGTCCTTTCCATAAAGTCTAACTGCCTTTGTTTTCATATTGTCTTTGTTGTATTATTAAGCGAGCATAATCCGGTTTCAAGCGAGCATAACCTGACCTCCGGTCACAGGGATGGCCTGTCCGGTCTCCCCTGTCTGGTCAATTGCATAGAGGATAGCCTTGCACACATCCACAGGATTGCATCCCTTGCGCATAGGCACCTGAGCCAGATAGAAATCCTTCACGTCCTGTACGGTCTTCGCGCCAGGCACCTTGCCGGCAGCGAGATACTGGACGAAGAGACCGTTCTGAGGGTTGCTCCACAACGGTCCGTCATAGAAATTGCCCGGACAGATGGAATTGACCTTCACTCTGAAAGGAGCGAGTTCAAGCGCGAACGACTGTGTCAGGCCGATACCTCCGAACTTGCCTCCGGCATAGGCGAAATTGGCCTTGGATCCGCGCAGACCGCTCTTCGAGTTCACCTGTACGATGTCGGCGAAATATTCCGGGTCGAGCGCCGTCTCTATCTTCATGATATGGGATGCGACCTTCGAGCAGAAGAAATATGCCTTGTAGTTGATGTTAGTCACGAACTCGAAATTCTCCGGAGTCATGGCCTCAAGCCCGCCTGCGCGCAATACGCCGGCGTTCGAGACGAATACGTCCAGGGCACCGAACTCGAGCACCGTCCGGCGGATGAGCCCGTGCAGGCTGTCCATGTCGGCCACGTTGGTCTTGACGAATATGGCCTTGTTTCCTGATGCCATCTCGTTGAATGAAGCGGCGGTTGCAGTGCCGACAGCTTCATTGAGATCGGCCACGACGATGTTGGCGCCTTCCTTCATCAGTTCGCGTGCAATGCCTTCACCGAAGCCCTGCGCTGCTCCCGTCACGATGATGGTCTTGCCTTTCACACGGCCGGCGGCCTTGCCCGAGGAGACCTTGCGGCGATAATTCTCCGCCTCCCAGTTGTCTATGAAAGCGATCTGGCGCCTGTTCATCGGATGAGGACCTCCGAATGCCTGTGAATACCAGGCGATGGAGAGCGCGTCGCGGAATACCGCGGTGACATTTGCAGCCTCCGCGGCATCGGAGCCTGCCGCAACCAGACCTATTCCCTTGATGAGGATCACCTTTGGGGTGAATCCATGCCTTCTTACATAAGCCTCGATCTTCTTCTCGGCATCCTTGACGAGATTGTCACCGCATTCCAGGAGTATGTACTCCGACTTGCAGTAGACTATGCCGTCGGGGGTGAAAGGCGTCTTCACTTCGTCGAAATTGTCGATGAAATGGGATATGAGGGCATCATTGGTGACCTTGAGGGTCTTGAGGCCGCGCCCCGAGCGGCTCAATATGGTGCGGATGGCCGGAATGGTCTCGCTGACGCAGTCGCAGACAGGAGCGTCACCTTCCGGGAGGGCCGGTACGGTATCGATGAAATTGGTCATCATCTCATCGTAGATATGCTTGATCTCCGCCACCGTGTCCGCCGCAACGAACACTCCGTGATTCTGGAGGAATATCACGTGAGGCTCACAGCCGAATTCAGCCCTGTATCCCTTGATCCTGTTGTACACCTTTCTGAAAAGGGTGTAGCCAGGGTCGGTATATTCGATGAAAAGTGCCTCAGGGAACAGTTCGGCGCACTTCCCGCGTGCTCCGGCAGAGCACATCAGCCCGTTGATCACCGCCGGATGCAGATGTACCACAAACTTGAATCCCATGCAGTTGTGAAGCAGGGTCTCCACAGAAGGACGGCGGTCCTTCGTGACATTCGCGACATAGAGGTCGCTTGCAACCTGCTGCTCACGTATCACAGGGTCGGCGTCATAGCGCCTGCGGGTCATCTGGCCGAGCAGACGGCGGGAAAGCTTGGCGAAGCCTTCCTCCCCTATCGTGGCGAGCGGGAATCCGCTTGCCTTTACCCAAAGATACTCGTCATCCTTATATGAAGTGTTGCCGCCTCCGGCAATCACATACTGCGGGTCTGATCCGTATTTGCGGGAGACCGCCACCAAATCTTCCAATGCTTTCATTTATCTTGTAGCTTTCTGAATTATTTCATGTCCTGCATCCACTCCCTCGAGACCGGCCTGGTGTGCTGCGACACGGCAGGCTCCGCGGTAGTTGATCTCACGCAGACGCTCCGACAATGCGGCGGCATCCCTGGTGCGGAGCCGTACAGGCTCCATCGCAGGAGTATTGTGTTCACTTCCGAAAGTGACTATGAAACCTTCATCCTCGAGGAATCCGGCATAGCTCTCGAGCACCGCGGTGGTATTGCGGGTAGTGATGAACTCCACGGACCTGATGCCGCGCCGTTTCAGCGTGTCGGCCGCTTTCTGCAGATCCCGCTCGAAATCGGTGAAACCTCCCTTGGCATCATCTCCGAGGAATGGATAGGTAGGAATGCCTCCGGCAGCTTCGATTATCCTCTGGACAGTCTCCATTGGCAGAAAAGCCTTGGGATCCTCCGGAACGAACGCCGCACCTCCGGCTTTCAGGAGATTTCCGCGTATCTCATTCTCCACAGCGGCGAAATCGGACACAGCGCTCTTCAACGGCTTACCGCCGAAGATGCGCTCATAGAGCGCCGTTTTCCCCGCCTCGGAATCCTCCCTTGCATCGACTGCAAGACGGAGGGCTTTGGCCAGATGCCTTTCACGGATGGATCCGCGGGTCAATTTGTCCCTGATCTCACCGAAACTGAGATTGAATCCGGCTCCTACTGCATCCAGATGGGAATTGAGCTTCTGACACATATTCTCCACCTGTGCATTCGACTCGGCCTTCACGGCAGCAAGCTGTGCCGCCTCCGTGCCTCCAAATGTGACAGGGAATGAGAGTCCCTTGCCGCTGAGATATGTCCTGCCTGGATTGTTCGGGTCGTTGACCCTTACTCCTGCAGCCTGATCCTCGACGTTGAGGGAGATGAATTCGATGTTGAACAACGGATACAATCTGCGCTCGGCGCATCCGCGAGCCCATTCACCATAACCGTCCATGGAGTAGAAGTCATTGATACCAACGACCTTCACCCCTTCCGATACTGCCATATCAAGCACCTGCCCTATCCCTTCGAAGGCGCTGAAGGAATAGGGCGTGTGCAGATGGGCGTTTACGTCCGGCACTTGCATGACTAGATACCTTTCTTGGATCTTATTATCTGCTGTGCGGAAGTCTGGTTGCTTACCGGAACATAGTCCTTGAGAGGGACCATCTTCTCGTTGATGGCATCCAGGAACCAGTCAGGCTGAGGGAAGAATGCCTCCTCCAGCTCATGGCAAGGTGTGATCCAGTTGCGGGAGCCGAGAACCACCGGAGCTGCGTCGAGATAGTCGAAGCACATGTCGGTGATATTGGCAGCCAGGTCATTGAGATATGATCCGCGCGCTGTCGCGTCACCTGCAATGATGATGCGTCCTGTCTTCTTCACGGACTCGATGACCTTCTCGTAATTGAACGGCACAAGCGTACGTGCGTCAATCACCTCAGCCTCCATACCGTATTTCTCCTTCAGCATGTCGGCGGCCTTGAGGGCACGGTAAAGGGTCGCACCGATGGTAAGGAACGTAACGTCCTTTCCTTCCCTCTTGACATCAGGCTCTCCGATAGGGATTTCGTAATATTCTGCAGGTACACCACCCTTGTGGAATTCCTCGCCCTTGTCATATATGCGCTGGCTCTCGAAGAAGATGACCGGATCGGTACCCTGGAGGGCTGCATTCATAAGGCCCTTGGCATCATACGGAGTGACTGGGAACACGACCTTCAGACCCGGGATATGGGTACAGAGGGATGTCCAGTCCTGAGAATGCTGGGCACCGTATTTGGATCCTACGGAAACACGTACGACTACTGGCATCTTGAGGATGTTGCCCGACATTGCCTGCCACTTCGGAAGCTGGTTGAAGATCTCGTCTCCGCAGCATCCGAGGAAGTCGCAGTACATGATTTCAGGTATGACACGTCCGCCGCACATCGCATATCCGATGGATGTGCCGATGATGGCAGCCTCGGCGATAGGTGAGTTGAACAGACGGTGATAAGGAAGAGCCTCGGTAAGTCCGCGGTAAACGGCGAACGCTCCACCCCACTCACGGTTCTCCTCGCCGTATGCAACGAGGGATGCATCCTTGTAGAAGCGGTCCACAACGGCCTCGAAGATACCGTCACGGATGTTGAATGTCTTCATCTTGGAAGCCGGTTTGCCTTCCGCATCAAGCCAGAAACGCTCCTTGCCGGCAATCTGCTTCACGCGAGGGTTTTCCTCAAGAGGCATCAGCACGTCAGGCTTGGCATCGCTGAGCGAATCCACGCTGAGGTTGGAGAACATCATGTCTCCGAGGAGCTCGTTGTCCTTCACAAGGTCCATGCGAGGGGAAACTTCCTCGTCGATTGCAAGCTTGTAGCAGTCGAAGATGACGTTCTTCACAGTCTCCTGTATCTTGTCGAGGTCCGCCTGCTTGGCAACTCCGGCCTCGATGAGCTTCTTGCCGAATGCAACTATGCAGTCCTCTGCCAGCCAGGCTTCCTGCTCCTCCTTGGTACGATATGATGACTGGTCGCTTGGCGAGTGTCCGCTGTAGCGGTATGTAACGACGTCGAGGAGAGCCGGTCCGAGCTTCTGCTCGAGAAGGGCCTTCTTGCGGCGGAAAGCGTCGATGACTGCGAGCGGATTGTATCCGTCCACGCGCTCGGCATTCAT
>JAKSKC010000094.1 GCA_024401945.1 Bacteroidales bacterium | reverse complement strand
GAGGACAGGATCAAGGACATTCCGGAGATCGAAGCCTGGTGCAAGGTGGCCGGTTACGGAATCGTTTCCGGTGAGAGTTCAAGCTACGGCACAATCATCATCCGTCTCAAGAACTGGGATGAGAGAAAGAAGAAATCGCAGGAAATCAACAGCATAATGGCCCGTATTAGCGCTGAATGCGAAGACATCAAGGAAGCGACGATAATGCCGTTCCAGATGCCTCAGATCCCCGGATACGGAAGTTCCAACGCCATAGAACTGATACTCCAGGACAGGCAGGGAGGTTCGATGACCGAGTTCAACGACATTGCAAACGAGTTTCTCAACAAGCTCCGTCAGAGACCTGAGATCGGGATGGCCATGTCCACCTATTCGGAGAGTTTCCCGAAGTACAAGGTTGACATCGACGCCACGCGCTGTGACAGGGCCGGAATCTCCACGCAGGATGTTCTCAACGTGCTCGGCTCATTCTGCGGAGGTGCATACATCGGAGACTACAACAAGTTCGGAAAAGTCTACAGGGTCATGGCAAGTGCCGCCCCTCAGTACAGACTGGACCCGTCTTCACTCAATAACATCTATATAAGGGTGAAAGGCCAGATGGCTCCTGTATCCCAGTTCGTGACGCTGACGAAGGCTGTCGGACCTGCCTCATACACGCGTTTCAACCTGTACCAGAGTATCAAATGCCAGGTACAGCCTGCGGAAGGCTATTCGGACGGTCAGGCCCAGAAGGCAATAGCCGAGGTATCCCAGGAGATGCTTCCGTTCGGTTACGGATATGAGTACGGAGGAATGTCAAGGGAACTTGCAGAGACCAACGACAGCAACGCGACTGTCTTCATCTACCTCATCTGTATCATACTCATCTACCTGATTCTCGGATGTCTCTATGAATCGTGGTTCATCCCGTTCGCCGTCCTGCTGTCAGTTCCGTTCGGACTTATGGGATCGTTCATGCTCTCCAAGTTCTGCGGGATGGAAAACAACATCTACCTCCAGACAGGTGTGATCATGCTCATAGGTCTGCTTGCCAAGACGGCCATCCTCATCACGGAGTTCGCCGTCCAGAAGCACTCGCAGGGTATGGGAATCAGGGAAGCGGCACTCGCTGCGGCCCAGGACCGACTCAGGCCTATCATCATGACTGTTTTCACTATGATCGTCGGTATGATTCCTCTGATCATCGAGGGCGGCGCCGGTGCCAACGGAAACAAGTCGCTTGCCATCGGAGTCGTAGGAGGAATGTTCGTCGGAACCATAGCGCTTCTCTTCGTGGTGCCTGCGTTCTATATGGTGTTCCAGAAGCTTCACGACAAGTTTCAAAAAGTTGAAAAGGAGGAAGAATAATGAAAAGGGCAATCAGGACAATATTGGCCGCAGCATTGATAATCTCACTGTCCGGCTGCGGGATATTCAGGAAATACACTCCGGAAGAGACAAATACGGACAATATATTCGGAGAAGGTGTACGCTCTGACAGTTCGGAGGCAAACGCTTCGATAGCCGCCTTCTCCTGGAGGGAGTTCTTCAACGACCCTGTACTGGAGAGCATCATCGACTCGGCGCTTGTGCGCAACGTCGATATGAAAGCGGCAAGATTGAACGTGGAACAGGCCAGTGCCACACTGAAGGCTGCCAAGCTGTCATTCATACCGTCACTCGCATTCACGCCATCTATAGAATATTCACAGCTGGGGCGTAAGAGCGAAAACGGTATCACCGACTATACAATCCCTCTTTCAATCCAGTGGGGGTCGGGATTCGGAGGCTTGACCAACCGTAAGCGCGAGGCCCAGGCCCTGTCCGAACTGGCCGGCTTCAACGAGATGGCCATACAGTCACAGCTCATAGCCACAGTAGCCGAAGCATATATCCACCTCCAGTTCCTCGACAGGGAGATGGAGATAATGGAAGCCACCGAGGAGATTTGGGAAAAGGTCCTCGAGACTCAGAAGGCTCTCGTGCTGAACGGCAGGAACTACTCCCCTTCCGTTGACCAGATGGAGTCATCCCTGCTCACCGTACGCATCCAGAAAGTGGATGTGGCCGAGAATATCAAGACCATTGAGAATACTCTGTGCAGACTCCTCGCCAAGACACCGGGACATATAGAACGCTCGAGATGGGAGAAGATGATAATGCCTGCATTGATAGGGACCGGTGTCCCTGCTGAGATGCTCGCTGCAAGACCTGACGTCCAGGCAGCCCTCAAGAACGTGGAGGCGGCATATTACGTAACCAACCAGGCCAGGGGGGCGTTCTTCCCGAACCTGACGCTTTCCGGCATATTCGGTTGGAGCAACAACGGCATAACCATCTCCGATCCCCTTGAGATACTCATCAACGCAAGTGCCTCACTGGTCCAGCCTATATTCGCCCAGGGCCAACTGAAGCAGCAGCTTAAGATAAGCAAACTGCAGCAGGAGGCGGCCTACGACGATTTCGCACAGAAGGTCGTGGATGCCGGCAATCAGGTAAATACAGCCATTTCGAGCTGCCAGTTCTGCGCACAGCGCGAGGGACTGTACAGACAGCAGGTAGAAAGACTCCAGAGCGCATTTAACGGTACGAGTGAACTTATGCTTCACGGCAAGGCCTCATACATAGAGGTACTCATCGCTCAGGAATCCCTCTACAACGCAAAACTGTCCGAAGCCAACAACATATATCAGGGAAGTGCGGCACTGATCAACCTGTACATTGCGCTCGGAGGAGGTTGCAGATAGTACCCGAATGGCAGATATAAACAGACAGCTCAGAATATTGTCATCCAGGCTCACCCTATACGTCCAGTCCCTTGCACTGGTCGTGCTTCTGGTGTGCTCCGCAGTCATCATTTCAAAGACCTACAACTACGAAAAGGAAAGAGCCATATCCAAGGCCGCAAGCGACTTCCGCCTGTCCGGATTGCTTCTGAGCGAGACGCTTCAGAAAGTTGAAAAATGTACCTGGGATTCGATGGGGTACATCGACCTCATCACTTCTGACACATCAAGCTGCTACAAGTTTCTGGATGTTTTCCTCTCTCCGGAGAACGGTATATACTCGGCGAGCCTCATGTTCAGGGAAGGATATTATCCTGGACGGAAAGAGGATTTCATCCCCTGTTCATACATCCTTTCTTCCGAATCCGGGATCCAGCACCTCAATGCAAAATTCCCAGGCTACACCTACGATGATGACTCAGCCTGGATAGCAGGTCTCAAAGGGAAAAGCAGCTGGTGTGATCCGTTCGGCATCGAACTGTTTTCCAAGAGGAATGCGGTGAGTTTTTCAATCCCGTTAAGGGACTCTGACAATGAAGTCTTTGCTGTCCTGAACGCGTTTCTGGACGTCAGGCAGATTGAGACGATGCTCGAGGACTGCATCAATGACGACCTTACTGCAATACTTGTTCTCAACTCCGGCGGCAAGATAGTCTGCTGCAAGGATATGAACTACGTCACTCATTCCTTCATTGACATTATCAAGGAGGATCCTGGAAAAAACACATTGGGGGAACTGTACAAGAGGATGATCGGACAGGAAAACGGAATGATGGACATCAGGGTGGAAGGATGCGATTACATCGTGTTCTATTCCCCTCTGGGAAGCGCCGACTGGTATACGGCTGCCGCATATCCCCTCTCCCATATAGCGTCCAGAGCAAAGCGCATGAGCGCCTTCATCCTTTTAATTGGGCTGACGATCCTTATTCTCCTGTTCTTCATCATAAAAAAAGGTATGTTGCATCTGATACGTCCGTTCTCAAACAGACTTGAGAAGGTCACCAGAGAAAGCGCTTCCCTTGAAAAGGACCTTGAGATTGCAGCGGGCGTCCAGTTAGGGATGCTTCCGGATCCGTTGCCGACAGGGGCATTGGAAGATAATGTTGAGCTTGCGGCAGTCCTGAAACCGGCGAAGTTAGTGGGAGGAGACCTGTACGATTATTTCGTTTCCGACGGCTGCCTGTATTTCTGCATAGGTGACATATCCGGTAAGGGTGCACCCGCATCTCTTCTGATGGCAATGATTATCACAGTGTTCAGGGATATCGCCCCATACGAGAAGGACCCGGCTGCCATTGCTTCGGGAATGAACAGAAGGCTTTCCGGCAATGACAATATGTTCTGCACCGCATTCATAGGCAAGCTGGACATTGGAAGCGGTAAACTGGAATTCTGCAATGCAGGTCACAACCCGCCTATGCTCTCCAGGAAGGACAGCGGGCCGGAATATATGAAACCGCTCACCAACGTGTGCCTGGGAGCCTTTGAGAATACGGTTTATGAAAGCGAATCTCTCGAACTGCACTGCGGTGACGCCATCCTGCTGTATACTGACGGTGTGACCGAAGCCGAGAACATATCCAAGCGCCGGCTCGGAGACGCCAGGGCCATCGGGGAATTCGGAAAGTTCCGTAACCTCGATGCAGAAACTGTAGTGAACAACATGTTGAAGTCAGTCACCGATTATGCCGGCCAGGCGGATCAGAGCGATGACATAACAATGCTTTTCATAAGACTTATAAGAAAAAACTGATATGGAAATCGACATTAAAGAAATCAACGGCGTTATCGCCGCAGAGCTCAAGGGCAGCCTTGATTCGCAGTCAGCGGCAGCCTGTTCAAAAATCTTTTTGACTTCTTCGTCGATCAGGGCTGCAGTCTCTTCGGAATAGCTCTTTGTCTGGCCAAAGTCGCGGCCAATAAAGATGCTGTGGCCGGAAGAATCATAGGAGATGGGGCCGAGCTTTTCGCTCATACCATAGCGCATGACCATGTTGCGGGCAGTAGAGCTGGCCTGCTGAATATCCCCGGATGCGCCGGTGGAAATATCGTCCAGGA
>JAKSKC010000093.1 GCA_024401945.1 Bacteroidales bacterium | reverse complement strand
TTTCAACTGTACGGAGCTGCGTAACAACGCACGGACCAGCCTCGATGACGGTGCATGGAATATTCTTTCCATCAGCACCGAAAACGGAAGTCATTCCGATTTTCTTTCCAATTAATCCAGGCATTGGTTTGATTAATTAATTGATAATAAATAAATTAAAACTTTCCCCGCTATTTTGGGGGCTGCAAATATAATAATTAATTCGCAAAATACAAAGTATTGACAATCAATAATATATTATCAAGAATATTGACTAACTTTGTGCGATATGCTACTTGAGATACCTATATATTTGAGAATGTCCTTTGTGGACGTCCTTGACATACTTGCGGTGGCGGCCATAATCTACTTCATCTTCAAGTGGAGCCGCGGCACCTCGGCGATGAATATCCTCATTGCTATCATCATCATCTTCCTTTTCAGATATCTCTCCACAGCTCTGGGACTCAAGATGATATCATCCCTGCTCGGAGTCGTCCTGGACGTGGGCGCCGTGGCGCTTGTGGTCATCTTCCAGCCTGAGATCAGGCGCTTTCTCAACAAGATGGGAAGCAAGGGACTTGGAGGCAGGAAACTGATAATGAACAAGATACTCGGCCGTTCCGAAGTCAAGATGAGCCATCCTGACGTGGACGAGATAACCAAGGCCTGCAGGGAGATGGGCGAGCAGATGACCGGAGCGCTCATAGTAATACGGCATTCAGACGCTATGGAAGATATTGTGGAAACCGGTGACATCATCGATGCCAAGATATCGAAGCGCCTTATAATGAATATCTTCTTCAAGAATTCACCCCTTCACGACGGGGCGATGATCATCGACCGTGACAGGATTCTCGCCGCAAGGTGCACGCTTCCCGTAACTGACAGGCAGGACATCCCCGCAAGCTTCGGAATGCGTCACAAGGCCGCAATAGGGCTCTCTGAAAGGAACGACGCTGACGTTATCGTTGTGAGCGAGCAGACCGGACACATTACTTTCGTGCGGGAAGGAAAGGCGGAACCAATAACGAATATAAACACTCTTAAACTTCTTTTGACGAACGAAGATGACAAACGCAAGGCTGGAGACGAAGCTGGGGTTCGACAAGATCAGAAGTAGCATAGCGGACCGCTGCGCCACCGATTATGCGGCGGAGAGAGTGGCCAACGAGGAATTCTCCACTGACGCTGAAACAATACGCCGCAGGCTCGCTCTCACGGACGAGATGCGTCTCGTCCTGATGTTCGAGGAGAACTTCCCCACAACCGGATATATAGACGGTCTTCCTTTCCTTGAACCTCTTCTCAAGGAAGGTTGCTACATAGACACGCTCGGCCTCGCAAAGCTGAAGACCCTTCTGGACACGACCAGGAAGATCACGGCCTTCTTCTCAAGCGTAAAGGAAGGTATCTATCCGAACCTGAAGAGGATGTCATCCGTGATCCGCTGTTATCCGGAAGTGCTGCGCCGCATCGAGACCATCCTTGACAAATACGGGGAGATCAAGGATTCCGCATCGGACGAACTGTTCGATATACGCAGGAAGCTGAGGGACAAGGAAAGCACCCTGTCCAAAAGGGCTTCCGCAATTCTCAGCCAGGCCCAGAAGGACGGGATAGTGGATCAGGACGCGGCCGTTACCGTCAGGGACGGGAAATTCCTCATCCCGGTGCCAAGTTCCTCCAAAAGGAAACTGCAGGGTTTCGTTTACGACGAGTCATCCACGGGAAAGACAACGTTCATTGAACCGGCGGAGATCATAGCGATTGAAAACGAAATCATCGAACTGCATTTCTCCGAAACCAGGGAAATCGCCAGAATACTGAGGCTGTTCACAGAATTCGTACGGCCTTATGTACCGGAACTGCTTGATTCGGCCGGATTCATCGGAGAAATGGACTTCCTGATGGCCAAGGCAAACACGGCGCTCAATATGATAGCCGGTGCACCGGTAATATCGACCGACGGAGGTTTCAGCCTGCGCAAGGCCCGTCACCCTCTGCTGGAGGCTGCGCTGGCCAGGGACGGAAAGAAGATTGTTCCTCTGACGGTGACACTTACCCCGCAGAAGAGGATACTGCTCATTTCAGGACCCAACGCCGGAGGCAAATCCGTCTGTCTGAAGACCGCCGGCCTGCTTCAGTATATGTTCCAGTGGGGAATGCTGATCCCTACCTCCGAAAGTTCTGAACTTCCCGTATTCGACAGGATAATCGTCAGCATCGGGGACGACCAGTCCCTGGAGAACGACCTGAGCACCTACAGTTCTTTCCTTTCCGATATGAGGGATATGCTCTCGGAGGCCGACGCAAGGACTCTGGTCCTCATAGATGAGTTCGGTTCCGGAACCGAACCTGCCGCCGGAGGGGCTATAGCGGAGGCTATCCTTGAGGAACTGGACCGCAGGGGCGTTTACGGGGTTATAACGACACACTACACCAACCTGAAACTGTACGCAGCCGCATCGCAGAACTCCGTGATAAACGGGGCGATGCTCTTCGACTCCTCCAAGATAGAACCGCTGTTCAAACTCGAGATCGGACTTCCCGGCAATTCGTTCGCCTTCGAGCTGGCCCGCAAGATGCATCTTCCGGAGCAGATCGTCAAATCCGCGGAGGAGAAGGCCGGGGCCGACTATGTCGGGATAGAGAAGAATCTCAAGAAGATAGCCCGCAACAGGCGCGCCCTGGACGCGAAACTCCAGAAAATCAAGGCTACGGACAAAAGCCTGGAATCGCTTTCTGAGAAATACGCCAGCGAGCTGGAGGATATCAGGAAACAGAAGAAGACCATTCTGGACGAGGCCAAGCGCGAGGCCGAGGATATCGTAAAGGGAGCCGGAGCACAGGTCGAGAAGACTATCCGCGTAATCCGGGAATCCCAGGCCGACAAGGCGAGGACGAAGGAGGCGAGGGCGGAACTCCAGGGGTTCGTGGCAGCGCTGGAAAAGAAGAAGAACCGCGAACAGAAGGACAGGGACAACTATATTGACCGGAAAATAGAGAAACTGCGGAAGCGCAGGGAGAAGGAACCGGAACAGCTCAGGGACAACTCCCCTCTCAAGGTCGGTGAGAAGGTCCGGATAAGCGACAGCAACATGGTCGGAGAGGTAAGCAAGGTTTCTTCCAAGACCGTTACAGTCATTGTCGGCAACATCTCAAGCACTGTAAGTCCGGATAAAGTGCAGAGGATATCATCCAACGAATACAAGGAGGCGGCAAAACGGATCAGCCGTCCTGTATATCAGAAGGTGGACAGCGGGATAAGCGAACGCAAACTCAATTTCAAGCCCGAGATAGACATCCGGGGACAAAGACTTTCGGAAGCCCTTGACACGGTGACCAGATACATAGACGATGCAATAATGCTGTCAATGGGCAGTGTCAGGATAATCCACGGCAAGGGAACAGGAGTTCTTCGCGAAGAACTCCAGAAATATCTGCGTACCGTAAGGGGTGTGGCTTCTGTTTCCGATGAAGACATCAGGCAGGGCGGAACCGGTGTTACTATAGTACGCTTCGAGTAAAGGCATCTGGAAAATATTCTATCCTCCTGGTCCGCCCGTCGAAGACGACGGTTATTACATCCAGGAACACTTCGATGTCCGCAGGCAGGTCTTTCCTTTCTTCTGAAAGAAGCCAGGCTCCTGCAGCTCTTATCATACGGCTCCTTTTCTGGTAATTGACCTTCAGCTCAGGTCTGGAAAGATATGGGGCCGTAACCGTCTTCACCTCCACGAAATGCAATCCGTCGGCGGCAAGCGCTATGATGTCCGTCTCGAGATGCGAATGTCTGCTGTTCCTTTTCAGAATCGTCATACCAAGGCCCATCAGGTAGAAGCAGGCCTCGTCCTCACCTTTGCGTCCGGTTATCTGTCTTTGTGTCTTCATATCGGTGAAAAATAGAAAAATCCGGGATACGGGACATTAAAAAACAGCAAAAAGAATTATCGACCGGATCCGAAGCCTGATTTTACATAAAAAGAGGCGCCCTTACGGACGCCTCGATTATAATTTCAGGTATTAAACCTTTGACTTATTACCAACCAGGGTTCTGGCCGATCTGTGGGTTGTAGTCAGCCTGTCCTGAAGGAATAGGACGGAGATACTGGCGGGACTCGTACTTACGTGTGCCATAACCGGCAGTTGTAATATAACCGTTAGCATCTGCCTTGGCTGTGCTGCCTGCAGCAATGTGGTTGCCTACCCATGCACCGGTAACGATTGCAGGATACTTCTCGGTATCGAGCTTGTCGAGCTGATGCCAGCGGATGAGGCACCAGTAACGGTCATCGTTGTCGTACATAAGCTCAACGCGGCGCTCACGACGAACTTCCCAGATAAGGTTGCTTACACCCATGTTGTTAGCTGGGTCAGCCTTAGGGGTAGTTGAAAGATGAGGCATACCTACGCGGTCACGGAGCTTGTTGATGGAAGCAACTGCACCGGCATCGTCACCTGTCTCAGCGCAAGCCTCAGCGTGGTTGAGAAGAATGACTGCGAGCCAGTAAACAGGAGCGTCAGTGTAGCAAGAATTGGCATTGTTCCTGTGGATCCACTCGATGTTGAGGTTGTCGAACTTCTTCACACCGTAGCCTGAAGATGAAGTTGTAGCCATTGCGCCACCGTCGTAACCGATACGAGGAGTTGCTGATGTACCGTTGTACATGAGGCAATCGTCAACGTCGATGGAAAGACGTGGGTCACGGTTTGCAAGAACAGCCTTGAGGTCGCAATCCCAAGTGGTTGTTCCCTCGACTACCTTCTCAGTGAAGACAGCCTTGTCGTTCTTGTCGCAAGTTGTGTTTGCAAGGCACTCACCGTCAATGAAGAGGAATGAGTCGAACGCATCCTTTGACATACCTTTCTGAGTTGTTGAAGAAGTGGTATAGTCGGAAACACCGTGGGTGATGAGGCTGGTCTCGTACTTCTTGTAGAGAATCATCTCAGTGTTGCCTGCGAGGTCGATAGAGTTGTAGTTTGCCTGATATGCAGGGTATTTTGCGAATACTCCGCCAGGGCCGGCCTGTGCATTCTCCTTGGTGTTGAGTGCATACATTGCGTTGTTGATGAGAGCCTCTGAGGCGGGCTTTGACGCGTGGAGGGAGGTGGGTGCACGTGA
>JAKSKC010000092.1 GCA_024401945.1 Bacteroidales bacterium | reverse complement strand
CAGTCCGGCACCGCAGGCGGCCCAGCGTATCCACGGGTTCTTCAATCTGGCCAGACGGTCCTCGAGGGCCAGGGTCGATTTCTGGAAATACAGGGAGACAAGTCCGCAGAACACACCGAGGAAAAGTACGGAGGGCAGGTCGGAATTCTCAAAGGACGGGATTGAACACTGGAAGAAAGGAGTGTCCCCGAGGAAGATGTAGGATATCACCGTAGCTGATACGGTGGATACCAGAAGAGGCATCATCGATGTCACGGAAATATTGAACATCAGCACTTCGAGGGTGAACAGCACACCTGCCAGAGGGGCCTTGAATATACCGGCGACAGCTCCTGCTGCACCGCATCCGACAAGGATGGTCACGGACCTGAAGTTCAAACCGGCCTTCCTGCCTATGTTGCTGCCTATGGCGGCGCCTGTGTAAACTATAGGGGCCTCGGCACCTACCGAACCTCCGAAACCGATGGTGACGGCGGATGTGAGGATGGATGACCACATATTGTGAGGCTTGATCCTGGATTCCCTGCTGGATATCGCCTTGAGCACCTTGGTGACTCCGTGCCCGATATTGTCCCTGACGGCAAAGGTCAGCAGAAGCAGGGAGAGCAGCATACCGATGGCTGGCAAAAGGACAAAGCCCACGCTGAATCCTCCTTTTCCGGGCATCAAAGACTCGGAGAAGGACTGGAGAAAGGCTATCAGCCTGTTCAACACAACAGCTGCACTTCCGGAACATACGCCCACAAGTACAGCCAATATTAGAAGTTTGTATTGTTCAGATATTATCCCAGCGCGCCGGCTCATTCCGCAGAATCATCGTCAGTGCCGTATTGCGCGATATTGTCGTCAGGGAGAGTGTCCCCCTCCGGACTGGCATTCTCAGTTGCTCCTGCAACCTGCTCGTTCTCAGCTTCCTCCTCTCCGTCGAGCCATCTCTCGATGTCATCCAGATCGTCAGTCTTGATCTTTATCTTGACAAGGTATATCGCATCAGGTATCTCTACAGTGACGGCATAGAAGCAGGTACCGTCAGCTTTCGGGTATTTCGTAAGGTCGGGGAGATAATCGTCAAATCCTTTCGGATATTTTTCGTTAAAAGCCTCTGCGAGTTCTCTGGACATGTTCTCGTAACTGACTACGTGACGTTTTTTATTATCTTTTACCATAGTGAATTCGAATTTTTATGCAATAATAGACACTATTTTCTAAATGGCAAATTTTTTTTGAAGAACATCGATTTCTGCTTCATTTTTTTCTCCGGATCGCGCTCCACGAACACCGGTTTCATGGTTCTGGGATCGAGTCCGGTATAGAACATTACCGATGAAGTGGTCATCGGGGTAGGCATGAAATCCTGCACCTGGTCCATCCAGATCCCCCTGAGGTCCGGATTGGCGGCGAGTTCCTCCATATCCTTCTGAGTGCATCCGGGATGGGATGAAATGAAATACGGCACAAGTTCGGTATGGGTACCCGCATCCCTGTTGATCCTGTCGAATTCCTTCCTCAGTCTGGAGAAGAGCTTGAATGACGGTTTGGCCATATATGCGAGCACATTCTCCCGGGTATGTTCAGGCGCGACCTTGAGCCTTCCGGAAGTATGTCTGAGTATAAGTTCCTTGAGATATGGACGCGAGGAAGCGTCGACGAACCCGTTCTCATCCAGGAAAAGGTCATACCTGATGCCGCTTCCGATATATGAATGCCTGATGCCCTTGACAGCGTTCACCCGCTCATAAAGACGCAGCAGCCTTTCGTGCGACCTGTCAAGATTCCGGCAGGGAGCCGGATAGAGGCAGGACTTGCGACGGCATACCTCACACAGTTCCCTGTTCACGCCCCCCATTCCGTACATGTTTGCGGTAGGAGCCCCGAGGTCGGAGATGTTCCCGTGGAAATCCGGGTCGGAAGCCAGCGAGCGCACCTCCTTCAGGATTCCGTCCTCGCTCCTGGACTGTATGAATTTCCCCTGATGGGCGGCGATAGTACAGAAATTGCAACCTCCGAAACAGCCCCTGTGCGTTATGATGCTGTCCTTGATCATATCATAGGCCGGGATCCTCCTGTCCTTGTAACGGGGGTGTGGCCGCTTCGTGAAAGGAAGGTCCCAGAATGAATCCATCTCTTCCGTGGTCGCAGGCGGCAACGGAGGGTTCACCTGGACATAACCGTCCCCGCAGATCTCCACAATTGTCTGTGGATGAAGCATATTGGCGTGGGTCTCGATGTTGTGGAAGTTCTCCGCGAATGCCTTCCTGCTGTTCAGGCATTCCTCGTGGGAATGCAGCACAAGCGCGTCAGGAGTCCTGCAGCTGCCTTTTCTGAAGAAGGCCAGCTGGGGGATTTTCTCCATCTGACGCAGGTTCATCCCGACCTCAAACGCACGGGTGAGTTCAAGCATCGTGCGCTCCCCCATCCCGTAACAGAGCCAGTCGGCACCGCTGCTGACAAGGATTGAAGGCATCAGACTGTCAGACCAGTAGTCATAATGCGTCAGCCTGCGGAGCGAAGCCTCTATACCTCCAATGACAATGGGGACTCCGGGCCAGAGTTTCCGTATAATGCCACAATACACGCTGACAGCGTAATCAGGCCTCTGACCGGCCCTGCCGTCCGGAGTATAGGCATCGTCGTGCCTCAGTCTCTTGCCGGCGGTATAATGGTTGACCATGGAGTCCATCGCGCCGCTGTTGACAGCGAAATACAGTCTGGGTGCGCCCAGCTTGAGGAAATCACGCAGGTCATCGCGCCAGTTCGGCTGCGGCACGACAGCCACCCTGTAGCCGTGTTTCTCCAGATAGCGGGCTATGCAGGCAGTACCGAAGCTCGGGTGGTCCACAAACGCATCTCCGGTAAAGAAAATGACGTCTATGTAATCCCATCCGAGCTTCTGCACTTCCTTCACGGAAGTCGGTATGCTACATTCTTTCAGGCAGTTCAATTCCAAGAACATTCATTGCGGTGCGCAGCACGCGTGCCACGGTACCTATCAGCATGAGACGCATCCTGAGAACATCCTGGTCCTCCTCCTTGAGGACAGGCGTCTCGTGATAATATTGGTTGAATTCCTTGGCAAGGTCATAGCAGTAGTTGGCTATGACGGCAGGAGAGAACTGCGAAGCGGCTTCGGAAACCTTCTGAGGATAATCGTTGAGGATCTTTATGAGCCTTATCTCCTTGGCATTCGGGAGCGACGCATCCCCGTCAGGGATGGAAGCCTCCACCGTAGCCTTCCTGAGGATGCTGCAGATCCTGGCGTGGGTATACTGTATGAAAGGACCCGTATTTCCGTTGAAATCGATGGATTCCTTCGGGTTGAAAAGCATTTTCTTCCTAGGGTCCACCTTGAGTATGAAATACTTGAGGGCGCCGAGTCCTATCATATGATAGAGCCTGTCCTTCTGCTCCTCGTCCATATCCTCGAGCTTGCCTGACTCCTCCGAAGCTGCCCTGGCCTCCTCGTACATCTTCTCGATGAGGTCATCGGCATCCACGACCGTCCCTTCCCTTGAGCACCTGGAAATGGTAGTTCTGCTCATCACCGACCACGTACACCTCGGAATCGAGATTGTACTCGGAGAATCTGCGCTCGGCGGTGCCGAGGTCCTGTGTTATATAAACGGAAGTTCCGTCGGAGCGTATGAGAAGTTTGCGGTCAAGCCCGTCGGCGGTGAGGTCACACCACACCGAACCGTCAGGGTCGGTGACGAACACTCCCATCTCCAGACCCTTCTGGACAAGTTCCTTTCCCAGGAGGTAGGTGTCGTGCTCATAGTATGTCCTGTCGAAGGAAATCCCGAGTGACTTGTAGGTCTTGTCGAATCCGTCGAACACCCAGGAGTTCATCTTCTCCCAGAGAGCGCGGACCTGAGGGTCACCCTCCTCCCACCTCACGAGCATCTCGTGAACCTTGTCCAGGACGGAAGGGTCCTCCTTCTCCATCTTCGCGTATTCGACGTAGCAGTCTCCCACGAGATGGTCGCCCTTCTTGCCGCTGGATTCAGGGGTGACACCGTTGAAACGCTGTTCCCAGGCATACATCGACTTGCAGATATGTACTCCCCTGTCATTGACGAGGGTGGTCTTGATCACCTCGTTCCCGGCGGCTTTGAGCAGGTCGCTCACGGGCGGACCGGGAAGATTGTTCCTGACGTGCCCAAGGTGGAGGGGCTTGTTGGTGTTCGGGGATGAGAACTCGACCATAATCTTCTTCCCGGTGGATGCAAGAGTGCCGAATGATTCATCCGTTGCGACGGATGTGAACACATTCTTCCAATAAACGGGAGAAAGGCTAATGTTGAGGAAACCCTTGACAACATTGAAGGAACTTACCTGGGGACAGTTGTCCACAAGCCAGTCACCAAGGAGCTTGCCCGTCTGCTCCGGAGCACAGCGGCTGACCTTGAGCAACGGGAAGGTGACTATGGTGAAATCCCCCTCGAATTCCTTTCGAGTCGGCTGCACCTGGACTGAAGCGGGCTCGACGTCGGCGCAGAAAAGCGCCTTCACGGCCTCTGAGGCCCTGGAGGCGATGAACATCTCGGTGGTCATTATCCAAGATAGGTTTTAAGGAGCTTGGATGCGCTCGGTTTCTTGAGTTTGCGGATGGCCTTTTCCTTGATCTGACGGACGCGTTCGCGGGTAAGGTCGAGTCTTTCTCCTATTTCCTCGAGGGTCATCTCCTGACATCCGATACCGAAGAAACTCTTTATTATCTCGCGCTCGCGCACGGTGAGGATCTGGAGCGCACGCTCTATCTCCGTGCTGAGGGACTCGCTTACGAGACCTCTGTCCGCCATAGGGCTGTCGTCGTTCGGAAGCACGTCGAGCAGTGAGTTGTCCTCACCTTCGACAAACGGTGCATCAACGCTGACGTGACGTCCCGAAACTCTCAGAGTATCAGCTATCTTATCCTTAGGAACCTCAATCATTTCTGCAAGTTCGTCAGTGGACGGCATACGCTCGTTCTCCTGCTCGAATTTGCCGAGGGCCTTGTTAATCTTGTTCAGCGATCCAACCTGGTTCAACGGAAGCCTTACGATTCGGCTCTGCTCGGCGAGGGCCTGAAGGATGCTCTGACGTATCCACCATACCGCATAGGATATGAATTTGAATCCTCGTGTCTCATCGAACTTCTCCGCAGCCTTGATAAGGCCGAGGTTACCCTCATTGATGAGATCCGGCAGGCTGAGGCCCTGGTTCTGATACTGCTTCGCTACAGAAACCACGAAGCGAAGGTTGGCTCGTGTGAGCTTCTCCAACGCTTCCTGGTCGCCTTTACGAATCCTCTGTGCAAGTTCAACTTCCTCTTCAG
>JAKSKC010000091.1 GCA_024401945.1 Bacteroidales bacterium | reverse complement strand
TGGCCGGGCCTGACGCCCCAGCTGTCCGCGCTCCAGAACGCGCCGTACTGGAATATTGCCTCGACATCATATTTCCCATTGTCGTCGATGTTGGCGTATCCGAAAGGCATTGCAGAGAACCTTGTGGAGTTGGTTATCGTGACCTTTGGCCAGAACTCCCACATCTTCTCGCTGTTGAATCTCGCATTGACCATTGTAGCCCCGGCAACACCGCTGAAGTTGTTGAATTCGAGACAGTCAGGATTGCCGGCCTCCTTTGCCAGGGATACCCAGTCCTCCTCGTCCGGAAGCCTCCATCCCTCAGGACAGGCGTTGACGGCCTCATTCCAGGTATAGAAACGTCCGAATATCTTCTCGAGAGTCTCTGAACCTCCGTAAGGATGGCCGGAACCGGAGTATGACAGGTTGAGCCTCATCCAGACCAGCGGACCTATTTCAGCGCAGAGATAGGTTTTGCCGTCCCTCGGGTCGGTGTATTCGATATCGTCGTCGTAAAGGTCGAAGTCCGTGATGGACCCTGTGTTGAGGCCTTCCTTGAGTGATGTGAACGACTGGTTTGCCGTGGTAGGGTAATATCCGTCGGCGAACCCCGTGCAGCACACCTGGAATGTTCCGAGAGTATCCGGTACGATGAATGTCTTGCTGCCCGATATGCTCTGCGGGTCGGTTTCAAGACGGGTCGTGTCGGCCGCTGCCTCAATCTCCTTCACCTGCCAGCAGATTCCGGTCAGGGACACGCCGTCCTCCTTGTACAGGAGACCCGGTTTAAGAATCATTGTGTCACCTACCTTGGCATATACCGGAATTGTAAAGTTGAGGCTTCCGGTGAATACTTTGTATGTTGGGTCGTCATCTTTCTTGCAAGATATTGTCAGTGCCGCTAGAATGGCCGCGATGACAATCAGGCTGCTTCTAAACTTCATCTTCATAGACTATAAACGTACAAATATGCATATTTTTGTGTAAAAAACAGCTACTTTTGTACAAATACTTTGCCGTTCGGGATGAGAGGGTATAAAATTTTCGGAATACTTGTCACAATGCTCCTGCTGCTGTCCTGCACTGACCGCGGGCGGTATCTGGAGTTCTCGGGTTACGCCCAGGGGGGCTTGTTCAGAGTGAAATACAACTCATCCGGTGTCTCATTGTCACTGAGGGAGATACGCGCGGGGGTCGATTCCATACTCACGCAGGTGGACACCACTTTGTCGGGATACAACAGGGGTTCTGTCCTGAGCAGGTTCAATGCGGGGGAGCCCGCAGACACTTCGGGGATGTTCTCGGAACTCCTTTCCCTCTGTAGGAAATACTACGCTCTGACGGAAGGTGCATTTGACGTGGGCTCCGCGCCGGTGTTCGACCTTTGGGGCTTCGGCTTCACTGCGGACAGTCTTCCATCCGCGGAGAGACTGGACTCGGCACTCGTCGAGAGCAAGAAATGGAAGAAGTTGAATTTCAACGCTATAGCCCAGGGTTATACTTGCGATCTCGTAGCATCTTATCTCCGTGCCTGCGGAGTTAGGGATATGCTCGTCGATATCGGGGAGATATACTGCAGCGGACTGAATCCCGACGGCAGCGGCTGGAGCATAGGGATCGACAATCCAGTCGACGGGAACAACGAACCGGGAAAGGATATGCGCGGAATATGGAATTCAGCCGGAGAGTCCTGCGGCATCGTCACTTCCGGGAACTACCGTAAATTCTATATCAGGGACGGTAGGAAATATTCACATACCATCGACCCGCGAACGGGCTATCCCGTAACCCACGGTCTTCTGAGCGCCACGATAGTCGCCCCCACGGCCGCAGAGGCTGATGCCATTGCGACCTACTGCATGGTCATAGGACCGGAGGAAGCGCGTGAATTCATCCTTTCCGCAGATGAGCTCGAAGCCTGTCTCATATCTTCCGACTCCGTCTGGACTTCTCCCGGATTCACATTGAACTGATTATCTCCAGTGTGGACTCCATCAGGGATGCCAGGGTGTCGGTGACTGCGGGACCCCATTCCGGACATATCCCCATCGCTGTGGTTGCAGTGCAGAAAACGGCCGATACAATCATAGCCTCGCACAGGGGAAGGGTTGTCAGGTTTGTCAGAAGGAAGTAGACCGGAAAGGTCCCGAACCGGTACAGGACAAGCGCCCCGGTGAAAAGCTGGCAGCTGAGGCTCAGTGCCATCATCCTCCATATTTTCCTGAAAGGGTTGATTCTGTCCAGTATCCTGTCCCCTGATTCCGGAAACAGTGTTTCAAGCCGTGGATAGACGAAGACGATACCGCATACAGCCAGATAGGAGAGCTGGAAGCCGGGGGATCCGATGGCGGCGGGATT
This sequence comes from Bacteroidales bacterium, assembly GCA_024401945.1. The sequence goes on along the minus strand of JAKSKC010000091.1, from coordinate 3,065 downwards.
GCAGTTCAGCTGGATTATGAGCGCCGTGAACATGACTGAGGCGGGGGAGCGCTTCCTTTCCCTGTGAAGGCCCGCCACCTCGTTGAGGCTGATGAAAAGGAAGGCTCTGACTATGGATGGTCCGGCACCGGTCACAAGGGTGTAGAATCCGCACAGCGCAATCACTGCCACGGCTTTGAAAACTGAGGTCCTCCTGCCGTTCCCTGCAACCGACATCGCATAATGCAGGATGCTGTAGATTATTCCCAGATGCAGGCCGCTCAGAGCCAGCAGGTGTGCCGCTCCGCTTTTCCGGAACTCAGCCGTCGTTTCGGGGCTCAGACCGTCCTTGACACCCACCAGGAGAGCTTTCACAAGAGCTGCCGTCCCCTCCCTTCCGAAGGGGATGCTGTCTATGAGGCTGCACAGACCATCCCTGAAGCGGGATGGAAATGCCTGCGGCGGAAAACTTCCGCAGAGAAATCCGTTGCAGCGGCAGAATGCTCCCAGTATGAAGAAAAGTACCGGACAGGCGAAGTGGCGGCTGTCGCCGCATCCTGCCGTGAACAGCAGGGCGACGGCACACACCGGCATAAGGAACGGAGCCCAGTCCGCTTCCCCGCAAACCGATGCCGCTGCAATGCCCGCTGTAAATGATATGGAAATCCCCGCGATTCCCCCCGCCTCGATCATTCCCTTCCGATTTTTCGCAAAATACATATTATTTCTTAATTTTGCGGGACATTTTAATCTCTGATCATGATAATTCTGGTAATCAATTGCGGAAGTTCTTCAATCAAGTATCAGTTGCTCGATATGAAGAGCGAAGAGGTCTATGAACTGATGGCCAAGGGCCTTGTAGAGAAAATAGGTCTTCCTGACGCCAATCTGGCGCATACTGCAAAAGGAAAGGAAAAATTCGAACTCCATACCGCCATTCCGGACCACAAGGTCGGAATCAAGCTTGTCCTTGACGCCCTCGTGGACAAGGAGCACGGCGTGCTCAGCAGTTTCGAGGATATCGAGGCCGTAGGCCACAGGATAGTTCAGGGGGCGGATTTCTTCTCTGAAAGCGCCCTTGTCGATGATGACGTGATAAAGAAGATTGAGGCCTGCTGCGATTTCGCTCCGTTGCACAATCCTGCAAACCTGCTCGGTATCCACGCGGTTTCCCACGTGCTTCCCGAAGTTCCCCAGGTCGTCACGTTCGACACTGCATTCCACCAGACGATGCTTCCATACGCCTATATGTACGCACTGCCTTGGGAGTACTACGAGAAATACCGTATCCGCAGGTACGGCGCCCACGGAACCTCACACGAATATGTTTCCAGGAGGGGAGCCAGACTGGCCGGCATCGATATCAACAATTCCAGGATAATCACCTGCCACCTTGGCAACGGCAGTTCCATCACAGCCATCAAGGACGGCAAGTGTGTGGATACCACTATGGGCTTCACTCCTCTGGAGGGTATGATAATGGGAACCAGATGCGGCAACATCGATCCTAACATCGTCCCTTACATCATGAAGAAGGAGAATCTCACACCTGACCAGATGACCGAGATAATGAACAAGAAGAGCGGTTTCCTGGGCCTTTCAGGCAAGAGCTCCGATCTTCGCGACATGAATGCCGCCGCCCTCGAAGGTGACAGGAAGGCCAAGGTCGTCCTCAAGAAACTCACCTACGACACAATAAAGAACGTCGGCGGCTTCGTCGCCGAACTCAACGGAGTGGACCTTATCGTATTCACCGCGGGAATCGGGGAGAACAATGCCCGTCTGCGCAGAAGGGTCTGCGAGAATCTTGCCTATCTCGGCGTCAGGATAGACGAGGAGGCCAACCTCAACGCCGCAAAAACAGGGGAAACTATAATTTCGACCCCTGATTCTGCGGTAAAGGTTGTAATGATTCCTACAAACGAGGAACTTGTGATCGCCCGTGACACTATGCGCATAGTGTCATCCGTGGATGAATGATCCGGTTACATCGCCTGACAGGCGGTGATGGCTATCAGCTTGTAGATATCGTCAACTGAACATCCTCTGCTGAGGTCGTTCACAGGTTTTGCGATACCCTGGAGGATAGGACCTATCGCCTCGGCCCCACCGAGTCTCTGAACCATCTTGTAGCAGATGTTCCCGACTTCCAGATTAGGGAAGACGAGGACGTTTGCCTTGCCCGCGATCTCCGAGCCCGGAGCCTTCTTCATACCCACTGCCGGCACGAGAGCCGCATCCGCCTGGAGTTCCCCGTCAATCTTGAGTTGAGGGTCAAGCTCCCTGGCAAGGGCTGTTGCCGCAATGACCTTGTCAACTACTTCGTGCTTGGCCGATCCCTTTGTCGAGAATGAAAGCATTGCCACTGCAGGGTCCTTGAACCCGGCCACGCTCTTTGCCGTGCGTGCCGTGCATACTGCGATCTGGGCGAGCTGGGATGCGTCAGGGGCTGGTGTGACGGCGACGTCACCGATCGCGGGGGCACCGTTCGCTCCATATTCAGGGGTCTTGGTGGCCATAAGCATAGCTCCGCTGACACAACTGATCCCGGGGGCGCATTTGATTATCTGGAGTGCGGGACGCAGGGTCTCTCCGGTCGTGGAGAGAGCTCCGCTGATCTGGCCGTCGGCATCTCCGTTCTTTATTATGAGACATCCGAAATACAGAGGGTTCTTCACGAGTTTCGCAGCCTCCTCGGGAGTCATCCCCTTGGATTTGCGGAGTTCGTAGAGCAGATTCTGGTATTCTGCGGTCTTTTCACTTGTCTCAGGGTCGATTATCGTGGCCTTGTCTATGTTTTTCAGTCCGTATTCGTCTGCCTTGGCGAAGATGGCCTCGCGGTTGCCGATGAGGATGATGTCAGCTATCCCGTCGGCAAGCGCCTTGTCAGCCGCCTTGATTGTGCGTTCTTCCGTTGATTCCGGAAGGACTATGCGCTGCCTGTTGGACTTGGCGCGCTCGATGATGCTTTCAATGAGTGTCATATTTCTTATTCTTCTGTTGCTGATACAATTCTCATCGTGTCACGTGCGATGACGAGTTCCTCGTCCGTGGGGATGAGGGCTACCTTCACCTTCGAGTCGGGA
>JAKSKC010000090.1 GCA_024401945.1 Bacteroidales bacterium | reverse complement strand
AACGCCTATCTGAAGGACGTTATCACGATGCTCTCCGGCGAGTTTGATTATGTCCAGATTGGACTTGCCGTCAGCGTAGAAATGCAGGAAGGCCCTGGGATGGACGAGCTCTATTTCCTTGATGTTGATGGTGCCGCGCATCAGCGAAAGCAGGTTCAGAGCTGCGCTGAAGCGGTCGAAGGACGCCAGCGTATCCATAGGGACCTCTCCGGGCCGCCCCCTGAAGGTCCCGGCATATACGGTCCTGTTGCGTACCCCCGATATCTCGGAGGAGTCGAACCTTTCCGCCGGATAGGTGACCAGAAGATCCTCCATATTGGCGGTGATCGCCGGGAAATGGCTGAATACGGACACGTATATCCGTTTGGCCTCAAACTGCCCTTCAATGAACCTTGGAGCGTATTTCTTTATGATTGAGGTGCATACGGACGGGCTCAGGACAATCTGAAGTACGACGAGCGCCGTTACGGCCAGGGCGGCGAGCCCCGCCGCGGTACCGAGTATCCACCTGACCGGCCGTTTTACCTTTGAACCTGTATCCATATCCTGTTTTATTTGATACAAAGATAAAAAGATTTGGTAATTTTGAGGGTTCAATTCTATGCTTATGGTGAGATTCGGAATAGTGGGAACGGGGAGGATCAGCGACTGGGTGCTGAAAGGCGCCGTGCAGGACCCCAGGTTCAGGGCGGTGGCAGTCTGTTCCAGAAAGGAGGAGACGGGCCGGAAGTTCGTGGAGGAGCACCCGGAGGCTTTCGGCGGAGATGCTCTTGTGTTCACCTCGCTCGAGGAAATGTGCGCTTCCCCGATGGTCGACGCGGTATACATAGGTACCCCTAACATGACGCACTGCAACTATACACTGACGGCCCTGAATGCCGGGAAGCACGTGCTGTGCGAGAAACCCCTCGCCTGCAGCAGCGCCGAGGCGGAGGCGATGGTGGAAGCGTCCCGCAGGAACGGCAGGTGCCTGATGGAGGCGATGATATCCACGCTCAACCCGAATTTCCGCGCAGCGCGCGAAAAAATGGGGGAGATAGGCCGGGTATGGCATTTCAGCGCATCGTTCTGCCAGTACTCCTCAAAATACGATGCCCTGAAGAAGGGGATAGTCTCCAACTCGTTCAACCCTCTCAGCGGGGGAGGCGCGCTTGCGGACATCGGCATCTACACCACCTACCCGGCGGTTGCCCTCTTCGGACGGCCTGCCGGAGTCAGGGCGGACGTGCTCAGATTCCCTACCGGATTCGGGGACACGGATGTCCACGGGGCCATAGAACTGAGCTATCCGGGGATGACGGCAACGCTCACCTACTCGAAGGTCGTGGACAGCCATCTCCCGACGGAAATCTGCGGGGAGGGAGGGAACATCCTCCTGGATGCGGTGCATATCTGCAGGAAAACGGAATACTCCGCCCATCAGGCGCCGAATTCAGGTCGCGGGCCGGCTGCATCGGTCACCGTCCTGAGCGAAGGCCTGCCAAAGGACGAGTATTTCTATGAATTCGAGGAATTCATCAATGTCATCGAGTCGGGCGGCATAGAATCCTCCGTCAATTCGCACGGGGTGTCGCTCGCGAACAGGGAAGTAATGGACAAAATACTGGAAATAGCAAATGAATAGGAAAGAAACACCGGTCCTGCTGCTGACCGGATATCTGGGAAGCGGCAAGACAACGCTCGTAAACAGGATACTGACAAACGGCCGGGGATTGAAATTCGCGGTGATAGTCAATGATATAGGGGAGGTGAACATAGATGCTTCGCTGATCGCGAAGGACGGGGTGGTAGGAATGAAGGACGAAAGTCTGGTATCCCTCCAGAACGGATGCATCTGCTGCACCCTGAAGATGGATCTGGTGGACCAGATACACGACATCGTGAAGACCGGCAGGTTCGACTACATAGTGATCGAAGCCAGCGGCATCTGCGAGCCGGAGCCCATCGCAAGGACGATCTGTTCGATACCTTATATGGGGGAGGAGCTGACGAAGGACGGGACCGCGCGTCTGGACTGCATAGTGACAGTGGTGGACGCCCTCAGGATGAGGGATGAATTCTCCTGCGCGAAGGACCTGCTCAAGGGCAACCTGGACGAGGATGACATCGAGAATCTGGTGATTCAGCAGGTGGAATTCTGCCACATTGTGCTGCTGAACAAGGCGTCGGAGGTAAGTGCGGAAGACCTGTGCAAGGTCAGGGAGATTGTCCGCGCGCTTCAGCCGAAGGCGGAGATCATCGAATGCGATTTCGGGGATGTGGATTTCGCCAGGATCCTCGATACTGGCCTGTTCGACTATGATTCTGTCGCAGCCTCCGCATCCGGGATAACCGAGGTGGAGAAAGGCGCCGACGTTGATGAGGGAGAGGCTCTGGAATATGGCATAGGCACTTTCGTTTATTACAACCGCAAGCCTTTCGATATCAATAAGTTCGATGATTTTGTGGCCAGACATTGGCCGGCAGGCGTCATAAGGGTGAAGGGAATGTGCTACTTCTCGAGCGACACTGACCTGTGCTATCTTTTCGAGCAGGCGGGCTCGCAGGTGTCCCTCAAGAATGTCGGTCAGTGGTACGCCACAATGCCGGAGGAGGAACTCCGTGCGCAGTTCGAGAATGACCCGAGCCTGCGCCGCGACTGGGACCCGCTTTACGGCGACAGGATGCAGAAACTGGTTTTCATCGGGAGAAATATGGACAGGGATGCCATCCGCGAAGCCCTGGACTTCTGCCTGAAGTAGCTCCTACGCGATATAGATTATAGTGTACCAGGTCATTGCGGCCGACACGACAAATTTCATAAGCGTTCCTGAAACGAAGCCCAGAAAGGCTCCGAGGGATGCCTTGAACGATTTCCATACTCCGGAATCCTCCATCAGGAACTCCCCGAGGAAAGCTCCGAGCAGGCTTCCCAGTATCATTCCCACAGGTGTAAGGAATATCCCTGCAATCAGTCCCAGCAGGGCTCCGGTCGAGGCTGCCCTGTGTCCTCCAGTAGCCTTGGTCATATATGCCGGTACCAGATAATCGAGCACGCGAACCACCCCGCTGACGGCCAGCCCTACGAGCAGGCAGGTCAGAGTCATAGGCTCTCCGTCCGCACCGGTCCCTCTGCAGAAGAAGGCACAGAGCATTCCGAACCATCCCACCGGAGGCCCCGGAAGTCCCGGCACGATGCTCCCGACGATTCCTATTACCGCCAGCACCACCGCTATTATCTGGATTGCTATCAATGAAAAGTTCGTTTGACCGTTCTGTGTCCCGGGGCGTAAATATACACAAAAGATAAGAAGCTGTGTCGCACAAAGGGTGACATTCCGCCCTAATGTTTTGAAAAACTGTAAAAAACGAGTACTTTTACTTTTCCGTTGCCCGTTCGCATACCGGCAGCAGTCAAAAAGTTAGTAATGTATTATGAATAAGGAAAAGTATCTTGAACCACACATTGCAGAGGTGGGAATTGTATGGATGACGGCATTATGCCAGTCCGGCGGTACCGAGCCGTTCGGTACGGACGACGATCTTGATTACCCGGATGGCTTTTGGGATTAGGAGGGCGGATTATGAGGAGAACTTTATTTACAATCCTTCTTGAGGGCATTGCCGTGGCAATCCTCTCATCCTGTACTTCGGATATTGTTCCGGAAAGGATATCTGACGGCAAACTTCTTGTCCGCGCAACCACTGAACCAGGAACCAAGGCAATGATTTCCGGCGATGACGCTTCCGGATATGCTGTTCTGTGGCAGGCTGGCGATGAGATTTCCATAGGTGGAAAGAATTTCCGGCTCTGCTCCGGGGAAGGGACCGGGGACGGGATGTTCCAGCTGGTGTCCGGAGCGGCTCCTGCGGACGGCAGCTACGACGTATACTATCCGGTATCATACAACGGCAGCGGCTGGGTGAACGAGCAGGTCTATGTCAGGGACAACGTCATCGGCTCGCCGATGAAGGCGGAGGCCGTCGTGGCGGGTCCGAATATCGGTGACCTTCATTTCACAAACGTGGGAGGCATACTCCGTCTCACAGTCAAGGGTTCGTCTGACATCAAGGTCAAGTCGGTGGTAGTCACCGCAAATGAACTCTCCGGAGCCATAACGCTGACCTGCGGCACCCCGGTGGAACTCAATGCCGGGTCGGGTGTGCAGTTCCACATCGCACTGCCTGAGAACACTGCAGGCTACTCCGGTGTCAGCATCAGTTTCAAGGACAGTGAAGGCAGGCTGATCGACAGCAAGTCGATGAAGGGCGGCAAGCTTGTAATCAGACGCAGTATCATCACCAGGGCTTCGTTCGATATTCACAGGAGCGTGAGCCTCAGGGTGGCCACCTTCAACGTGGACGGACTGCCTGTATCCATTGCCCTGGGCGCGGTGCTCGGGCGAATCGTGAAGGGATTCGATATATCCGGAATCAGGATCGACGACGACAACAATATCTATATCAATGAGGGAGGTCCGGGTGCAGAGGGCTCCAAGCTCCTCAGCGCCGCAATCGACGGCAAGAAATGGGATGTGTTCGGATTCAATGAGGACTTCAACTATCACAACGAGGTATGGTCCTGCCTGGATGAATATTCTATGGGAACGTATCAGGGAAGTTTCGGGGCGAGTGGCCTGGAATATCTGAGCCTGATGTGGAAGGTCCTGGCCCAGAAGCCTCTGTTCTCCATTGATGGATTGGAGTTCGGCGTAAGAAGCGATTGCTTCTCCATAAGCGGAGAGAAAATCGTGTCCTGGAACTCGGATGCGGTGTACGGCTATTTCTCCAATGACAGTGACGAGCTGACAAAGAAAGGATTCCGTTACTACAAGGTCGATGTTGACAGGGACGGTGTCTCCGCGCAGGTGGATTTCATCATCCTTCACGCCGATGCCGGAGATGCCGCCGAGGATATCAATGCCCGCGCAAACGGTTACGCCCAGCTTCTGAATTTCATAAAGGGTCTGGATTCCACAGCACCCCTGATCATGATGGGGGATTGGAATACCCTGTATTACCGTGACGATTTCAAGGCCCTGTTCATTGACAAGCTCAATGCCATGAGCGGAATCAGCGTGGCTGATGCCTGGGTTGAGTGCTGCAACGGAGGCGTTTATCCTGAATACGGTTCCGAGGGCAGGATTCCGTTCGCCATAGCCAGTCGTGAGGAACTTGACAAGATACTGTTCCTGAACAGGGATGCGTCCCCTGTCGCGCTGTCGGCGGTTTCCATGAACAACGTCACCGATTTCGTCGATGACGGTGGAAATCAGATTTCCGACCATTATCCTGCCGAAGCGGAATTCCGCCTCATTGTCAGGTAGTCCGTCCTGCGTCCCCTGATGCTCGAAATATTGAACATCTGGAGGGGTTTAAGGACGTGGTCAAATTCATTGATAATAATGGAGATCGGCTTGATGCTTTGATGGGAAAAGACTATCTTTACCAAGCTAAATAATGACGTCATGGAGAATAAAATCAAGTTGTTTGAAGACAGGCGTATAAGATATGCCTGGGATG
>JAKSKC010000009.1 GCA_024401945.1 Bacteroidales bacterium | reverse complement strand
AGGCGGCTGGTGGCAGAGCATACTGAACGAAGCCAGGGCCGCGAGCGAGGCAAAGGCCGACAGCACCTCGAAGAAGACCGGGGCCGGGCCTGCCGTGACTCCTGCAGCTCCGGTGGCACCCGCAGCTCCTGCAGTTCCAGCGGCCGCCGGGCTTGTTGCAGCCGTCGAAGCCGATGAGGCCGGACCGGCACCGGCAGCCGACACGGCAGTCGTCACCCCGAAGATCAACCTGTGCCTGCTTCTGCCGTTCAACGCGGCCGGGGAACCCAACTACAGGGCGTTCGACTTCTACAGCGGCGTGCTTATGGCCGTGATGAACGCGGGGAACGACGCGGACAGCGTGAGCCTCAAGGTGTTCGATTCCGCCAACGGGGTCAACTCCGTAAGCAAGCAGACAATCCTGTCCTCAGACATCGTGATGGGGCCTTTCGCCGCCGACGATATCAGGAAACTGGCTGACAGGTACGGCAAGTTCGTCATCTCACCGCTTGAGCCGTCGGGCTCCACGCTTACATCCGCAAGCCCTGTCATCCAGGCCCCTACACCGTGGAAGGAACAGGTCAGGGAACTTGTCCGCTGGGCCGGGGAATACAATCCGGAAAAGGAGAATCTCGTGGTGGTGAGCAACAGCGAGAAGGACGAGGCCTGCCGGGAGGAAGTCCTTTACCAGCTCGGATGCTCCGAAACTAAATATGAGGAAATAAGCTGCGCCAGCTACGAGAACCTGCAGGAAATCATAGGCAACGCCGCCGCAGAAGGAATGGGAACAAGGTTCATCATTGCTTCCGAGGAAGCTGAGTTCTCGCGCAGGATAATAAGCGTGATAGGCTCGCTTGCTGAGAAAGGGAAGGAGGTAAGCACCTTCTGCACCACCAAGGCCAGGACCTACTCGATGCCTGCGACTGACCGCGGTAAAGCGAAACTGAAGATTACTGCAGCCTATTTCGTGGATGATTCCGATCCTGCGGTCAGGACATTCGAACGGGAATATACCGAAAAATTCGGTTCAAGACCGAATTCGTTCGCATATCAGGGATACGACCTGACCAACTATTTCATAAGCGCGTACAAGGCCTACGGGAAAGACTGGCAGCGCTACATAACCGAGTTCGCGATGGAAGGACTGCAGACGGATTTCGCGTTCGATGTTTCCGGAATCGGATATGAGAACTGCGGAATAAGAAGGATTGAATACAACCCTGACGGTACTTCCGGAAGAGTCAGATAAAATCTATTCGGACATAAGTTCCCTTGCGTTGGCAAGGGCTGCTTCAGAGATATTCGCCCCGCTGAGAAGCCGGGCGATTTCTTTTACCCTCTCCTCGCCGCTTACCGGGCATATCGTTGACTTGAGGGTGCCGGAGCCGTCCTCCGACTTGCTCACCACGTAATGGGCACGGCCCTTGGCGGCAACCTGAGGCAGATGGGTGATGGCCAGGAGCTGCATGCTCTCCCCCATCCTGCAAATCATAGTTCCCATCCTGTCAGCGGCGCTGCCGGAGACACCGGTATCTATTTCGTCGAATATCATCGTAGGCATCTTGGCGAATCTCGCCAGAACAGCCTTCAAGCAGAGCATTATCCTCGAAACCTCTCCGCCCGAAGCGCACTTCGCCACGTCTTCCGCCTTCGTACCGTTTGACGAGAACAGGAAAGTGACCTCGTCGGCCCCCGTTGCCGAAGGAGACGCCACGGACAATCCCACATCGAACACGGCCCTGTCAAGTTCAAGGAAGCGGAGATCCTTCTGGATGTCTCCGGCCAGCTTTGCGGCGGCAGCTGTCCTCGCAGAGCGGAGCTGCTCACAGACGGATGAATGCGCAGCGGCAAGTTCCTTTTCAGCGGTACGGAGCGACTCTATCTCCTCCTTCAGGGATGAAGTGCTCCCGACGGCTGCAGCCAGTTCATCACGGCAGGCTATCAGCGAGGCGATGTCATCGCAATGATAATTCTTCAAAAGTGAATACAGGGTGGAAAGCCTCTGCTCCACCTCATTCAGACGGTCCTCGCTCAGGGTGATCCTGTCGTCAGCCCTGCGGATATCGTCGACGATATCCTCAAGTTCTATCCTCGCCGAATCCATACGGCCGGAAAGGGAAGCAAGGGAAGGGATGTAGGACGATCTCCTGTCCAGCTGCCTCGAGGCCTGCTGCAGGTGGCCGCACAGGTCGTTCTCATCGGAATTGACAAGGGTCAGGACTGACGAGAAGGCCGTTTTGATCTCTTCCGCGTGGGAAAGGCTGCGGTGCTCCTCTTCCAGTTCCTCGAGCTCACCGTCCCTCAGACCGGCGGACTCGAGCCTTGCATATCTTCCGGAATTATATTCATACTCGGACGAAAGCCTCTCGAGTTCAGCCTGTTTTGATGCTATTGCGGACCGGCACTCCTGAAGACGTTTCCACACGGATGCGCATCCCGCAAGCAGATTGCCGTTACCGGCATAATGGTCCAGCACAGACATCTGCCAGCGCCGGTCCTTCAGGATAAGGCTCTGATTCTGGGAATGGATGTCCAGGAGCCTCGAGCCTGTTTCAGACAATATTTGGGCGGTGACCGGCGAATCGTTGATGAAACAGCGCGAACGGCCTGAGGAATAGATGACCCTGCGCAGCGTCAGGATGTTTCCGTCCCACTCGATATCCTCATCGTCCATAAGTCCGCGCACCTCGGCCGGCACGTCGAATTCCGCCTCGACCACGCAGTTGTCCGCACCCGGGGAGATCACCGAAGGGTCGGCCTTCGCACCCGTCACAAGGGAAAGGGCCCCCAGGATTATTGATTTTCCCGCACCGGTCTGCCCCGTAATGATAAGAAGACCCTCCGGAAAATCAATGTCCAGAGAGTCTATCAAAACGTAGTGCCCTATGTGCAGGGACCTGAGCATAAGTTATTTTACAAGAGTTGAATCCTCTTCGGCAACCCTGTAGAAAAGTTCGTCGTTCTCGAACTCGGAGATGGCAACCAGGTCAGGTTTCGGCTGACGCTCGTAGTACTTTGATATCTCGATCTGCTCCTTGTTCTCGAATACCTCGTCCATAGTGTCACGCTCGCTGCGGAAGTCCTCAAGCTTCTTGGAGAGCTCCTTCTTCTCGGCGGCGGCGATCTGGTTGGCCCTCTTGTAGAGGACTACAACTGATTCGTAAATGTTTCCCGTTGGTTCCGCGAGGTATTTCACGTCGCGGGTAATGGTGTTTGTAGGAACTTTCTTTTCCATATATCTATTTGTTTTCCAATTTTTTAACTCGGTTGAAAAGAGGGTCGAGCGTCTGCCTGTACCTGGAATCCGGATACTCGGATATGAAGTTGTAGTAGTCATCCTGGAACACCAGGTAACGTTCCTTCTGCTTTGCGGCGACGCTCAACAGGGCGAACTTGTACGAGGACATGGCCGTGTAATAGAGCACATCCTCCCTGTAGACATTTTCAGGGTCGTCCTTGAGGATATTCCTGAACGCCACGGTGGCCGCCTGATAATCCTCCATATTGTAGTAGAGCCTGGCAGCCTCGAACGCCTTCTTGTCAAGGCGTTCGCCCAGAGTAACAAGCATCTGCTCGCAGGTGCTGAAGTGGGTGCTGGTAGGATTCTCTATCATATATTCGCTGATCTCGGTGACAGCCTTGTAGGTAGGCGTCTGGTCCAGTTCATATCGGTTGGTGTCGCGGAAGAGGCAGTCGATTCTGAGGAACTGGGCATCCGAAGTGAAAGGGCTTCTCGGGAAATGTTCGCAGAACGAGCGGAAGTTGGCCTCTGCCGTAAAGTAGTCCTGGAAGCGGTAATTGCTCAGGGCCCAGTAGTACTGGACAGTGTCATCCCTGGAAGTACCCGGAGTAACGACCGCGAGAGATTCGAACAGTTTGGCGGCCTTCTCGTACTTTCCCGCATTGAAGAGTTCGAATGCAGTTGAATACTTGGTCTCAACGTCGTTCCCTTCCAGCAGGAGCTGGTACTTGGACTTGCAGGAAACGGACAGCGCAAGCACTGACAGCACGAGAATAAAGAGGGATGTCTTGTTCATATCGGTTTTCTTATCTCTTCAAATACTTTTCTGCGTCCAGGGCAGCCCTGCAGCCTGATGCGGCCGCATTGATGGCCTGTCTGTAACGCGGATCCTGAACGTCCCCGGCGGCGAAGACACCTTCCACGGAAGTTTCCGTTCCCGGAGCCTTCGTGACGATATATCCGTTCTCGTCGGTTTCCAACCAGCGGGAGAAAACCTCTGAGTTGGGGTGATGTCCTATCGCGAGGAAGAATCCGTCCACCGCAATATCAAAAACCTCGCCATTCCTGCGGAGTATCCGCGCCCCGGTGACACCGGAGGCATCCCCGAGGACCTCCTGGGTCGTACAGTTCCACAGAACCTCCACGTTTGACGCTCCGGCAAGCTTGCGCTGCATCGCATCGGCAGCCCTGAAAACGTCCCTGCGGACTATCATATAGACCTTGCGGCACAATCCGGAAAGATACAGGGCCTCTTCGATGGCAGTGTCCCCGCCTCCTACCACAGCCACATCCTTCTTCCGGTAGAAGAAGCCGTCGCAAGTGGCGCAGGCCGACACACCCATTCCCAGGAACTTCTGTTCCGAAGGAAGTCCGAGGTACTTGGCCGAGGCACCTGTGGCCACGATAACTGCATCCGCCTCAAACTCCTGTCCCCCGTCCGTCTTCAGTCTGAAAGGCCTGGACGAGAAGTCCGTCTCCACGACGCTCCCCGGACGTATGTCGGCGCCGAGCCTCGAGGCCTGGCTGCGCATATCGGCCATGAGCACGTTGGCATCGACACCCTGTGGAAAGCCCGGATAGTTCTCTATAACCGTAGTGGTTGTAAGCTGTCCTCCGGGCTGCCTTCCTTCAAGCAGCACAGGCTGCAGGGCAGCCCTCGCGGCATATATCGCGGCAGTATAACCGGCAGGTCCGGCGCCTACTATGAGAAGATGCACTTTTTCCATAACAAAATGCAAATATAATCATTTTTCCCTATCTTTGCATTGATGCTGGAAGTCAAGAAGTTAAAAGATGTTCTCAAGAACCGTGGAATGCGGGCGACGTCACAGCGGATCGCAGTCCACGAGGCTATGCTGAAGCTCGTCCACGCAAGTGCGGACCAGGTGGCTGACCACATCGCCACCCACAGCAAGGTCAAGGTCACAACGACATCAGTCTACAACATCCTGAGCCAGTTCACCCTTATGGGCATCTACCGCAACCGTCTCAGTTCCGACAACAAGATGTATTTCGACGTGAACACTGACAGGCACGTGCATCTGTATGACCGCGTGTACGGCGAATACCGCGATCTCCAGGAAGAGGAGATCCTCCAGACCATCGAGAAATATTTCCGCGGCCGCAGGTTCAGGGGCTACAAGTTCGAGCAGGCGGACCTCACTCTGATCTGTCACCCGACCCGCAGGCGCAAAGATCGGTAAGTTCGTTGTCGGCGAAGGAGAAGAAGGACCTGTCCCCTATTATCACGTGATCGAGCAGCAGCATCCCGAAATTCGAGAGGGCGGCCCTGAGTCTCGCCGTGCTCCGCTGGTCGGCTTCGCTCGGTGACGGGTTCCCGGAAGGATGGTTATGCACCAGAATCACCGAGGCGGCATTCCTGTCAAGGGCGGTCTTCACTATCCTGCGTATGTCCACGGGGGTTGAATCCAGCGATCCCTGGCAGATGCATTCACGTCCGACTACGAAATTCGAACTGTTCAGGAAGAGGGCCCAGCACTGCTCCCGGTCAAGGGCCTTCAGGAAAGGCAGCATAAGGTCACATACCATTCCGGAGCCCAGCACAGGGGAATGCTTCACGCCGGAATCCTCGGCTACAAAGCGTCTCCCCAGCTCGAAGGCTGCATATATCAGCGAAGATTTGGCAGGGCCGATGCCCGGGATCGAACACATCCGGGAAGGGGTCATTGCAAAGAGGGAGGAAAGTTTCCCGCCCGAGGCGGAAAGAAGCCTGTGCGCCAGTTCAAGGGCATTGCAGTCCCTGCTTCCGCAGCGCAGCAGGATGGCCAGCAGTTCAGAGTCGGAGAGACCGGAAGGGCCTCCGGACATCATCCTTTCACGCGGGCGTTCCCCCGCGCAGATTTCCATAATTTTCATAGTTCAAGTTCAAGCGGCCCGCAGGGCCTGAATCTACAATTCACATATCAGCGTCGCGGAAGTGCAGTCCACGACCCTGACATCCACATAATCCCCCGCCTTGTGCACGGAGTCCTCCCACACGCACATCTTGTTGTTGGAGGCCCTGCCGCAGAGCTGTATGCGCCCGTCCGATCCGGACTTCTTCGAAGGTCCCTCAACGAGCACCCTGAAAGTCTTTCCGATATCGGCACGGTAGCTCTCCAGACTTTTCCTGCACTGCAGCGAGATAATTTCCTCGAGACGTCGCGTCTTCACGTCCTGAGGTACGTCATCCGGATACTTCCTGGCCGCCAGGGTGCCGGGGCGTTCCGAATAATAGAACATGAAGGCCGTGTCGAACCCGACCTGTTCGAACAGGTCCAGGGTCTGCCTGTGGTCCTCCTCCGTCTCCGAGCAGAAACCCGCTATGACATCCGTCGTGAGTCCGCATCCCGGAACCATCCTCCTGATTGCAGCCACCCTGTCCAGATACCATTCCCTGGTGTAGCGGCGCCTCATCTTCTCGAGTATCCTGTTGCTTCCGCTCTGCACCGGCAGATGGATATGCCTGCAGACATTGTCGTGCGAAGCCATCACCTCCAGAAGCGCGTCAGAAATGTCCTGCGGGTTGGAGGTCGAGAAACGAACCCTCAGCTGCGGGGATATGCCGGCGACCATGGCAACCAGAGAAGCGAAGTCCACGGACGACCCGTCAGGAGCGTTCCACAGATAGGAATCGACGTTCTGACCGAGCAGGGTCACCTCCCTGTATCCGTCCTCGAAGCATTCACAGGCCTCCCTCACTATCGTGCGGGCATCCCTGCTGCGCTCGGCGCCCCTGGTATACGGCACCACGCAGTAGGAGCATACATTGTTGCACCCGCGCATTATCGAGATGAAGGCCGACACCCCGTTCGTGTCCAGCCTGACCGGACGTATGTCATCGTAGGTTTCGGTGCGCGACAGACCGACGTCGATGGCCGGATGACCTGAGAAAGCCTCCTCCAGAAGTTCCGGAAGCCTCCTGTACGAATCGGGCCCCGCCACCAGGTCGACCTGCCCGGATTCGAGGAGCCTGTCCTTCAGCCTTTCCGCCATACAGCCCAGGATTCCTATGACTACCCTGCGGTTGCGGCGCTGGAGGCTGAACTGCTCCACCCTGCCCCTGATACGCTGCTCGGCATTGTCCCTGACGGAACAGGTGTTCGCCATAATGACATCGGCACGATTTATGTCCTCTGTCCTTTCGTAGCCTTTGCCGGCAAGTATTGCAAATATCACTTCGGTGTCGCTGACATTCATCTGGCACCCGTATGTCTCGATATAAACTTTGCGCATAGGCTGCAAAGATAGATAATTTTCTTATCTTTGTAAGGATAAACAAGTGTATGAAAAAACGCATTATATCAGTTCTCGTCGCGGTTTTCGCCGCAGTCCTGCAACTTTGCGCGCAGCAGGCGGACACAACCGCAGCCAGGGTCGACATCTTTGAGAACCTGCCCGCAACGGTCAGCGTCGACCAGCCCGGCACAGTCAGGGAGGCTTTCCCGGAACAGGTGGGGAAACACCCTTCCGAGAACACTCACAGCAGCTACCGCGGAGGGGAAAGCGTAAAGGGCACCTTCGGCATCAGGATCTATTCCGACAACAGCCAGAACGCCCGCAACATCTCATCACAGACACTCGCCCGCTTCAACGCCCTCTTCCCTGAGGAGGAGGCGTCCAGGACCTTCTCAAGTCCCTACTTTATGGTTACTGTGGGTCACTACAGCAGCCGGGCCGAGGCAGAAGAGGCCCTCAAATCCATCAGGAACGCATTCCCGCGCGCTTACATAGTCAGGAAGTAAGATGCTCAAGACCGGCCTGGAAATAAAGCAGCAGCAGAAGCTGAGTCCGCTTCAGATACAGACCATCAAGCTCATAGAACTTCCGGTTCAGGAACTTGAGCAGAGGGTCCGGGCCGAACTGGAGGAGAATCCCGTGCTCGACGACACTCCGGACCCGGAGAAGGACGAGGAGGATAAGGATATCTCCATAGACGAGCTCAAGGATGACGATTACATCCCTGCCTACAGGATGAGGGTCAACAACTGGGGGAAGGACGAGCGCCCGGAGTACAACACCTTCTCTGTGAAGGAAAGTTTCACCCAGAGTCTTATGAACCAGCTGGGATTCAGGAATCTCAGCGAGAAGGAGCACAACATCGCGGCCTTCATCATAGGCAGTCTCAACGAGGACGGATACCTGCGCAGGGACATCGAATCGCTCGTGGACGACCTTGCCTTCAGGGCCGGTATCGAGACCGACAGCGGGGAGGTGCTCAGGATGCTCAGGGTGATTCAGGAATTCGATCCGTCGGGAGTCGGGGCCAGGGACCTGAGGGAATGTCTGCTGCTCCAGCTCAGGGCCTGCAGACAGACAGAGGATGTGGTCACGGCTGAAAGGATTCTGGAAAATGAGTTCGAGGAGTTCTCGAACAGGCATTTCAAGAAGATAACGTCGCGGCTTTCCATAAGTGAGGAACAGCTCAAGGCGGCCATAGCCAGGATAGTGAAGCTGAACCCTTCTCCGGGGGGACAGGTCGATGACAGCTATACGGACCAGGCCCAGCAGATAGTTCCGGATTTCATTCTTCAGGAAAACGGGGACAGGCTCACGTTCACTATGCCGAGGTTCTCCATCCCCGAACTGAGGGTCAACAGCAAATACGCGGACCTGCTCATAAATGCCGGGAATTCATCCGACAAGGCCAGAAAGGAGGCCGCCACCTTCGTGCGTCAGAAACTCGATTCCGCAAAGTGGTTCGTGGAAGCCCTGAAACAGCGCCATAACACGCTTGAGAAGACGATGCAGGCAATTCTGGACTACCAGTACGATTTCTTCGTCGACGGGGACGAGAGCAGCCTCAAACCGATGGTTCTCAAGAACATTGCGGAAAAGACCGGATTTGACATAAGCACCATCTCCAGGGTGGTGAACAGCAAATACATCGAGACCCATTTCGGGATATTCCCCCTCAAGTATTTCTTCTCCGAAGGGCTGGAGAACAAGGAAGGGGATGAGGTCAGCACCCGCGAGCTGAAGAAGGCCCTGCAGGAGTGCATCGATGCCGAGGACAAGCGCAAGCCGCTTACCGACGAACAGCTGGTAGCCGAGATGGAGAAACGCGGATACAAAGTAGCGCGCCGCACCATCGCGAAATACCGCAGTCAGCTGGACATTCCTCTCGCCAGATGGCGGAAGCAACTGTAGTTCAGACAATCAGGGCAATGACCTGTCCCTTGGCCACTTCGTCACCCTGATGCGCCGCAACGCCCAGAACCCTGCCTGAGACCGGAGGGACCACCTCTTCGATACCGTAGTATGCCTGCACATAGGCGAAGGCCTTGCCTGCCTTTACCTCCGTACCTGCCACAGGTTCCCTGCTCACATCCTGCACATCAATCTCCCACAGCATCTTTCCCTTGACCGGGGCCTGCAGTACCACTGCCTCCGGATGCTTCGCACGGAGCTTGTCGATATCTGATTCGGGCTGCCCTGCCGCTGGTTGTCCCGCTGCCGGTTGTTCCGCCGCTGCTGACTGAGCTGCCAGGGCCTTGGCGCGCTGCTGCTCCAGTTCGGACTCGAAGCGGGCCTTGGCGACTCCGGAACGATAATCACGATACTGACGCTCATGCATCGCCAGCTCGAAGAGCTCCTCATCGTCCTCTCCCGGATCCCATCCTTCCTGCTGCATAATGCTGCGGAACTTAGGAAGCTCGTCCGGATACTCGTCCTGAGGGTTGCCGGTGAAGAATTCCAAGCCCTTGCTCCTGACGATTTCAACAATCTCGGGAGCAAGTTCACCCGGGAGTTTGCCCATACGTCCGAGAATCATTCCCATCGTATCCTTGTCAATGAAGCTGAAACGCGGTTTCCCCTGCTTCATAGCCAGAAGATTCATAAGAGAGGTATTCTTGACGTACTGGCTGAAAGGAGTTACCAGAGGTGGGTATCCGAGCCTTGGCCATACGTACTCCACTTCACGGAAAAGATCGGTGACATTGATTTTGAGAGGTTCTATATCCGCCATCATAGAGCCCATCATCCCTCCCGGAAGGCCGCAGCCCACAAGAAGGGAGGTCATCTGCGAGTTGGACGGATTGATCCAAAAACCGAGGAAATCGTCTATGAACTCCTGGGTGAGACGTCTGACCTCCATATAGGCATCCATATTGATGTCCTTGACGGTGAATCCGTCTGATTTGAGCATCTCGCGGATGGTTATCACATCCGGATGGACCTTACCCCAGGAAAGCGGTTCAACTGCTACATCCAGATAATCCGCGCCCGCACGCGCGACCTCGAGCATCGAAGCCGGTGACATACCCGGACCGCAATGTCCGTGGTACTGCACCTTGATATGCGGATATTTCTTCTTGATTGAAGCGGTGAGCTGCGCCAGATCGGTCGGACGGCCTATGCCGGCCATATCCTTGAGGCATATCTCATCGGCACCATATTCGACAAGATGGTCAACAACCGAGAGATAATAGTCAACGGTATGGACCGGAGAATGGGTTATAGAGAGCGCCGCCTGGGAAATCATACCGGCTGCCTTGGCCGCAGTTACCGAAAGCTGAAGGTTGCGATGATCATTGAGACCGCAGAAACTCCTTGCTATGTCAACTCCCTGAGCCTTCTTGACCTTGTACATAAGTTCGCGCACATCGCGCGGTACAGGATTCATTCTGAGAGCGTTGAGACCGCGCTCCAGCATATGTGTCCTGATACCGGCCTTCTGGAACGGAGCGGTCCAGGCGCGAACAGCCTTGTTAGGGTTCTCGCCGAAAAGAAGATTTACCTGCTCGAAAGCTCCGCCATTGGTCTCGACGCGGTCAAAACAACCCATATCAATAATAGCAGGCGCAACTCTCACAAGCTGGTCCACCCTTGGGACATAGCGTCCTGAAGACTGCCACATATCCCTATAAACCAATGAAAATCCTATCTCCTTTGACATAATTGCAAATATTGAACACAGTTTTGCAAAGATAACAAATTTTTGTACCTTTGCACACCGAACACGGTGAGATTAGTTCAGTTGGTAGAGCACCAGATTGTGGTTCTGGGTGTCGTGGGTTCGAGCCCCACATCTCACCCCAAATGGGTTTGAGAGCGGCTTTTTGAGTCGCTCTCTTCGTTTCTGCCCCCGGGAAGGGCACAAAAAAGAGGATGGCCCGAAGGTCATCCTCAAAATATAAAGAAACGAACAATTATTCGCAGATGCAGATAGCGACGCGGTTCTTAGCTGGAACCTCGGATACGCGCTCTGTATCTCCATAGTATTCAGTAGAAATGACTGAAGGGTCGCCACCAAGCTTGATGAGGGCTGCCTGAACGGCCTCAACACGGTGCTGTGAGAGTGGCATATTGGTCTCAGGACGACCTGTCTCCTTGTCAGCATAGCCGCGGAGAGTGATCTTCTCGCCGGTCTCCTTGAGGAGCTTGGCGATGTCCTGTACCTTCTTGTACTCAGACTTACGGATGTAGTAGCTACCGATTGTGAAGTAAACGTTCTTGGTAGGATCAGCAATAGCATCAGCGATAGCCTTCTCGTGAGCTGCCTTCTCAGCGGCTGCCTTCTCGGCTGCTGCTTTCTCAGCGGCTGCCTTCTCGGCTGCGATACGGGCTGCCTCAGCCTCACGTGCTGCCTTCTCGGCTGCTGCCTTCTCGGCTGCTGCCTTCTCAGCGGCTGCCTTCTCGGCTGCTAAGCGTGCTGCTTCCTCAGCGGCTGCAGCAGCGGCTGCTGCCTCAGCTGCAAGACGAGCCTGCTTTGCTGCACCGAAGGTGAACTTGAGACCAATGAGTGCTGTGATATTCTGGTCAGTATCCATCTTTGCATTGCCGATAGAGAAAGCGTCACCGATCTTTGAGTTGAAGTGGTCGGTAAGGAAATTCTCAGCGGCCTCAAGAGTGATGGCAACTGAAGGTGATACACGGAAGTCAATACCACCACCATAACGGCCGGTGAATGACGGTGTAGCCTTTGTCCAATAGTAGTTAGGGGTAGGAAGCTGAGACTCAACCGCACCGTTGTTGAAACGGAGGTTTCCGCCGATACCGAGGAAAATGTATGGGTTGACAACTCTTGCCGCCTTGAACTTGAAGATGTTGCAGATGTCGAGGACTGCATCAACATTCAACTGTGCGAAATTGAACTTATAAAGGTTCTCAGCACCTGCTGAAATAGCAGCACCCTTAGCCTGGTATCCGCCAAGTTCAGCCCTCAAGCCGAAACAAGGAACGAACTGGTAACCTACGTTGACAGCAAGAGCCGGGGCTGAGATAAGGTCAGTCCACTGTGAAGCCTCGCCTGAAGTGTAGGTAGCGCCTCCCTTGATGCCCCAGAACCAGTCCGGATAGAACTTGTCCTGCGCACTTGCACTGAAAGCAAGAACGAAAAGGGTTGAAAGGACAACGATAAATTTCTTCATATTTAAAGTAATTGGATTAGTTTAAAAAGGGGCGCTCAGGGGCGCCCCAATTTATTCTTTATTGATTAGCGCGTTACGTTGATAACAACATCGCAAGTTGCAGGAGAGTTGTAATCGAAGTAGTGAGGAATCTCAACAGGGATAGTGATTACAGCGTTTCCAACAAGGTTGTCCTCTACGATCCTGATCGTGTAGAAGTTATCGGATGGCTGGAGCCAAGCTGATGGATCTGCAACGAGATAGTAGTCGTGACCCTCAACTGGTACATAACCCTGTCCGTTAACCTTCCAGGTCATAGCCTTCCAGTTGATTGTCGGATAGTAGTGGAAGTATCCTTCGCCCTGACCGTACCAAGGAGTATTCTTACCCTGGTCTGCAATGTTCCAGGAAGCCCAGCGATAGCGTGTAACAGCTGAAGGAATACCTGTTCTCTTGAACCAAAGAGGAGCGGTGAAGTTATCGTATACACCGGTAACCTTGAGGTTGTCAAGAACACAAACAAGAGCGTCCTCACCTGGGATCATCTTAATTGTGAAGTCACTTGAAGAAGCCTTGATAGGATCAACGGTCCAGAGATTAACCTTAGCTGAATCGAGAACCTGTCCACTTACCTCGAGATATGCGGTAGCGAAGAGCTCGCGTCCCTTGTAAGGATCTGAGAAGCCGAATTCGTACCAGCGGAGCATAGGGTCGGTAAGAAGTTCACCCTCATCGGTTCCAGCGATAGCTGAAACAGGAACGCTTGTGCAGTTCTGCTGTGAGATAGATCCCTGAGCGCCACCGTTGAAGAGGGAGATGTCTTCCTTCTCAACCTTGATGGTAACGGCAAGATCCTCGCTGAATTCCTCTGCAGCTGCAGGGTTGCCTACGCGGAAGTACTTGTCGAAGTGGATATCCTCAAGCTGGTAGTTGTAGAAAGTGGAGAAGACTCCGGAAGCACCAACCTCGCTTGAACCGCGAACCTGTACCTTTCCGTCAACAACGTATGGAGTTGTGTGGATATCGAATGGGTTGGCTACAGTGTTGTACTTAACAATGTAGTTGAACTTGACAGAGTCGATAGCGTAGTTGAACTCGGTAACATATTCAGCTCCGAAAGTAGAAGCGTTCGGAAGAGTCCAGAGCTTGCTGTTCTCAGGGTTGAATCCGAAGAGAGCCTTGTTAGCAGCTTCACCGTTAACGGTAGCCTTGTCAGCTGTCTTCTGTCCGAGGTTCTGGATATATCCATAAAGGTCAGCAGCCTTCTTCTCTGGGAAGATTGTCCACTCAGCTGCGTTCTCGATGGTAGCAGCCCAAACGAGAGGATTTGTCTCCTGCCTGAAACCGTCCTTGATATAAGGCTTAACTGTGCCAAGATCGAAGGTCTTGGTAACGTCAGCGTGGAATGGAGCAACCTTGAAGTTAACCTTGGCGCCCTGCTCCTGGTAAACAATACCCCAATCGTTATAATCCTTCTTGAGGATAACTGCATCGTATTCCTTTTCTGTGCGCTGGAACTTAACGCCATCAACACTAAAGAAGCCACGATCAAGTCCGGTAACGCCGAAATATGCTTTTCCATCAACTTTCTTATCAGTTGACTCACCTGTGTAAGGAGCCTCATAAATATCGCAGTACCAATAGCTTGTCTCTGAAACCAGACCGGCAAGAGCGCTTTCGTCGACAGTAAGTTTAAGATTATCCTTCTGCTGGTCTACGAGTGAAGGCTGCTCAAGACCCCAAGCGAACTTGATGTCGTTCTTTGCGAATGGCTCTACGATATCGTAAGTCTTCTTGCTGATTCTGGCTGCAGCCTGCATTGAACCAACCCACTGTCCTGCGATAGTAAGCTGAACCCTCTCACGCTTGGTAAGACCGGTAAGGTTAGCGGCTGTAAGTTCATCCCTCTTGTCTGAAGGCATAGCGTACTTGAGTCCCCAGGCGTCACCGGCAACTGGCTTATAGCTAATGACGTCCTTCTCCCAATCCTCAAGATCAACGAGATAAACATTCTTATAATCATCTACGGCATAAACATCAACGCTATGTGATCCCTCTCTGGTATCAATTGCAACTGCGAATGTTCCTTCAGGAAGTCCGAGAACCTGCTCAGCCTCAGGAAGAGTGTAATACTTGTCGTTCTGGAGCTTAACCCTGATGTTGGCACCGTTGAATGCGGTTGTGCTGGTGGAACCTGCAATATAGAGCATAGGCCACTTCAGAGTGCTGGTTGCATCATAAAGATTCATACCGTACACACTCATTGAATCAGGAACGCACCAGTGACTAGGTTCCCTTGTTACCTGCTCGTCATAGCAGAACCAAGCGAGGTTATCCTCAAACCACCAATTGCCGTTATCGTAAGCTGCTACAGGAGCACTTGTCTTGGCGATAACACCGGCCTCGTCCTCACCGTAAGCCTTGAGGGATACCCAGTACTTGGTATAAGGCGCAGTCTTGTTGTAAACATGGGCTGATACATATACGCGGTTGCCCTGCTTGACGACCTTGAAAGGCTTGAAGGCAGTTGTCGGCTTGTAAGCAGACTCTGCGCGGGTAACGTTGTCTCCTTCAGAAACGATGAGCTCGGTGTTATCAACGGTGATACCGGCAGCGCAAGTCTCAGGGAAGATGTCGAATCCCATAGTAATAATAGTGGTATCGATCTCACCTATTCTAACGCGGAATACCTCGTCTGTGGTAGGAGCTACAGGGATGATGTCCTGGATACGGGCAGCAAGAGCTGAAACCTGTCCCTGGAGAGCGGCGATATCTGACTTAACCTTAACGAGAGCATCGTTGATAAGGTCGATAGCCGTCTTGTTGGCTGCAACTGCATCCTGGAGAGCGATGATGTCGCCCTGGGCCTGAGCCATATCATCCTCGAGATCAGCTACTCTGATTTCGAGAGCGTCGATAGCAGAGTCGAGAGCGATGATAGCATCGTCGATTCTTGCAATCTCGTTGTCAAGCTTGAGGTCAAGGGCGTCGATCTGGTCCTGAAGGTCATCAATAGCAGTGTTGATAAGAACAATCTCAGCGTTGATGTCATCGATATCACCGTTGATGGTATCAACATCTCCTTCGAGAGTCTCTACCCTACCGTCGAGCTCAGCAACCTTGGCTTCGAGTTCCTTGTAGTTCTCAAGAAGCTTCTCGAGGTCAGCGATGCGGCCTTCGAGTTCGCTGGCAGCAGCCTGGAGGGCCTTAATGTCCTCTGCGTTCTTTGCATCACTCTTCTTGAGAGCCTCAACAGCCGCGTTGGTAGCGTCGAGAGCTGTCTTGAGAGATGCTACAGTTGAGGAAACACCGTCGATCTTGCTGTTGAGAGCGCTCTCCACAGCGGTGATCTTCTCCTGAAGAGTTGTGTCAGTCTTCTGAAGACCCTCGATCTCCTTTGTGTAATCCTTTGTACATCCAAGTGAAACCCCACCAAGCAGGGCAATCACTGCAACGATTTTAAAGAATTTTTTCATAAAATTAAAATAATAAAAGTTGAATAATTGTTGTTTTCAAATTCTTAACAAGCAAAGGTATTTAGTTTTTTTTTATTGTGCAACATTTATTATCCTTTTTTTGCCCGTGGAATGGCTATTTAAAAAAGTTAGTGGAAAGAAATGTAAAATTTTGGAAAAAAGTGGAAATTTTTGTTAAATTTGCGTTCGATTGCGTATAAGAAATTTTAGTGGAACTTATGGACACCTTCATCGGGGAATACATTGCGAAGGTGGATGACAAGGGGCGGCTGGTGCTCCCTGCCGCCTTCAAGGGCATTCTGCCCCTGGGAAGTGACATGCGTTTTGTCATTAAAAAGGACATTTTCGCCGACTGTCTGGAAATGTACACTTTCGAAGAGTGGGAAAAGCAGTCAGCCAAAGTCAAATCAAGTCTGAATTTCTTCAACAGGGAACACGCAATCTTCTGGAGGGAGTATATGCGTGACCGCGATGTGGTCGAGCCAGACATCAAGCTCGGCCGCATATCGATCAACAGGCGTCTGCTGAACTCCATAGGAGTGGACAAAGAGGTGGTTTTTGCCGGCAACGACTACAAGATCGAGATCTGGGCCAAGGAGAAATTCGCGGAATCAGCCGTTTCAAATCAGGAATTCCTTGCCATTGCCGAAAAACTGTCTGAAATCAACAGATAGGAGAAAGGCAGATGAGCGAATACCATAATCCCGTTCTCCTGAAGGAAAGCGTCGACTCCCTCGTAATCAACGCATCCGGAGCCTACGCCGACGCCACTTTCGGCGGAGGCGGACACAGCGCGGAAATACTCCGCAGGCTCGCATCCGACGGCCGTCTGATAGCCTTCGACAGGGATGCCGATGCGCTTGCGAACGCTCCCGACGATGAGCGTTTCCTGCTGATACACAACAATTACAGATTCATACACAACTACGTCCTCCTGGAGCAGCCGGAAGGACTGGACGGTGTGCTTGCAGACCTCGGAGTGTCCTCGCATCAGTTCGATACGGCCGAGCGCGGGTTCTCGTTCAGGCAGAGCGCTCCGCTGGATATGAGAATGAACATACAGGGTGAAAAAACTGCAATCGACATTGTCAATTCTTATACGCAAGAAGAATTGGAAAGGATTCTGAAAATCTACGGTGAAGTGGACAATGCCCGGAGGATGGCCGCGCTGATAGCGACAGCCCGCGAGAGCGCCCCCATCCGGACAACACTGGACCTGGACAATGCGATTGCAGCAGCCCTGCCTGTCACCGCCGCGCACAAGGTGCTGGCGAAAGTCTACCAGGCACTCAGGATAGAGGTGAACGATGAGCTGCGTTCCCTTGAAAAATTCCTGGAAGGTGCCACGGCATCGCTGAAGAGCGGAGGCAGGATGGCGATAATCACCTATCATTCGCTGGAGGACAGGATGGTGAAGAACTACTTCCGCGACGATCCTTCCCTCAGGGTCATCACAAGGAAGCCGGTGCTTCCCGCGGAAAGTGAGATTGCTGTCAACACGCGCGCCCGCAGCGCGAAGCTGAGGGTGGCGGAAAAGATTTAGCTTATGGCTGTAAAAAGAATATTCTCAACGATAGGCAACAGCCTGAGGGCGATTCTCAAGGGAGAATTCCTGCTCAGGCTGGGCGTGACGAGGTATTTCAGCCATATCGTTTTCGTTTTCGTGCTCATAGCCGGAGTCATCTGGGTGAGCCTGCTCATCGACAACAGCATGAACAAGGTCGAGAAGAACAGGGACCGCATCAGGGAACTGGCCACGGAGCACACTATGTACAAGTACGAACTGGAGAGAAGGAACGACAGGGAAACTGTCACAAGGACCCTTGAGGAACTGGGGTCGGAGGTAAAGGAACCGGAGAAACCCGCGACAAGACTGAAGTAGATGGCTGAACAGGATGGAAACAGGAAGATGACCAGGCAGAGGGACGGAAGAAGCTCGCTGCTGTACGTCATATATGTCCTTATGCTCGGGGCGACACTGCTGCTCGTGGGCAGGCTTGTCTATATACAGCTTTTCATGAAACCGGATCCGGAGATATCGGCAAGGCTCACCGCCAAGAGCACACCGCATGTGGAAAAGGCGGAAAGGGGCAATATCCTGGCCTGCGACGGCCGGATGCTGGCAGTCACCTACCCTGTCTACAACGTCACCCTCGACTGCCGGGTAGTGCACGACAGTGTGTGGAAGAAATCGACCGGGGAACTTTCCGCGGGTCTGTCAAGGATACTCAGGGACAGGAGCGCAGCCGATTATCTGAAACTCCTCAACAACGGAAGGATCCGCAGGAACGGCAATCTGCACATAGCTTCCGAGATAAACATAGCCACCCTCAAGGAACTCAAGACCCTGCCTATCCTGAACAGGAGCCAGTACAAGGGAGGAATGAAAGTTGAGACCGTGAACAAGCGCCACTACCCGTACGGCAAACTGGGACGCAGGACCATAGGTTTCGTCAGGAACGCCACCGAAGGGGTGACCAACAACTACGTGGGGCTCGAGGGGAAGTTCGACTATGCACTAAGGGGGTCGGAAGGTAAATTCTGGACCAAGAAGAGTGATTTCGGGAATGTGCAGAGCTTCGACAGCGTAGCGGTGAGGGCAGTGGATGGGATGGACATCAGAACCACTCTAAATATTGATTATCAGAGTATTGCAGACAAAGCACTCAGAGAAGGCATAGCCGAGGATCCCGATGTGGAGGGAGGATGCGTGATTCTGATGGAGGTCAGGACCGGAGCCATCCGGGCAATGGTCAACCTGATGAGGGACCCGAAGCGCGAGGGGGCGATGGAGGAGATATCCAACCTGGCGATAGGACGTGCCGGAGAACCGGGGTCCGTCTTCAAGACGACCAACCTGATGATAATGTTCGAGAGCGGCAAGCTCCGCAGCCTGAACGACAGGATCCCGACGAACGGAGGAGTACTGAGCGGTTACAGGTACAGCCCGGACAGGCATATCCTGGATTACGAAAGAGCCCACAACGCCAGGGAGATTCCTATCTACGAGGGCTTCAAGGTGTCATCCAACTATATGTTCCAGTACCTCGCCGTCACCAACTACGGCAAGAATCCGCAGAAATACATCGACCGCATCTATTCATACAAGCTCGGGGAGGCCTTCGACTTCGACCTCGAGGGGCTGGTGACACCTAGGATCAGAACTCCGAAGGACGAAGGCTGGAGCAAATACGACCTCACCTCCATCGCGACCGGCTATGCTGTGAACGAGACTCCGCTGCATATCATTACCTTCTACAACGCCATCGCGGGCAAGGGAAGGATGATGAAGCCCTATCTGGTGGAGGATATAGAGAAGGACGGGATAGTGGAGACAAGGCGCGGACCGAGCGTGCTCAACTCCAGCATCTGCTCGAAAGCTACCGCGGACACGCTCACGAGGGCGCTTTCATACGTTGTGGAGGAAGGGACCGCGACAAGGCTGCGGGGAGCCAGGTGCAGCGTGGCCGGCAAGACCGGCACGTCCAGGGTGGCCCTGCCGGAGGGAGGATACGAAAAAGACGGGAAAAAGAAGAACCAGGGAACATTCGTGGGATTTTTCCCGACGGAGGATCCGCAGTACAGCATCATCTGCGTGATCTATTCATACCTGAGTTCCCGGGATTTCTACGGCGGCACCATACCGGCGGCCACGGTAAGGAAGATTATCGACAGGATTTACGACATAGACCCGTACTGGCAGCCGGAACTGGCCAAAGGCGGCGAAATACCTCATATGAAATGAAATTATCCGATATAATAAAGGGAACCGGGGCCTCCGTGCTGAGCGGAGCGCCGGAATGCGAGATCACTTCAATCACCTGCGACTCACGCAAGGTGACCGGGGGAAGCGCGTTCATCGCCGTCAAGGGAAGCGCCGTCGACGGCCACGATTTCATAGACAGTGCGAAAGAGGCAGGCGCAGCCGCCATAATCGATGCCGACAGAAGGGCGCTCGCCCTGTGCGCGGACAATTTCTACGGCCATCCTTCCGGGCAGCTCAAGCTGGTCGGAATCACCGGGACCAACGGAAAGACGACGACGGTGACCCTGCTGTACAATATGTTCAGGAACCTCGGATACGAGTGCGGACTGCTCTCAACCATAGCTAACTATATAGGGAGCAGGATGGAGGAGACCGCAAACACCACCTCGGACCCGATAACGACGAACGCGCTTATGCGCAGGATGGTGGACGAGGGATGCGGGTACTGCTTCATGGAAGTGAGTTCCATAGGGATGGAACAGGACAGGGTGACCGGCCTTGAATTCAGCGAAGCCATCTTCTCCAATCTCACCCACGACCACCTGGACTATCACAAGACCTTCGCGGAATATCTCAGGTGCAAGAAACTGTTCTTCGACAGACTGCCGTCATCGGCGGTGGCAATCACCAACACCGACGACAGGAACGGAATGGTGATGACGCAGAACACCGCTGCAAGGGTTGTGACCTATTCCTGCCAGGGACCTGCGGACCACAGCTGCAGAATCATAGAGGAAGGATTCGAGGGGATGCTGCTCAAGATTGACGGCACCGAGGTCTGGACCAGACTTATCGGACGTCACAACGCATACAACATCCTGGCGGTCTACTGTGCCGCCGTGGAGCTCGGATGCCCCTCCGATGAAGCCCTGCTGGCGATAAGCAGGCTGGAAAGCGCCAGAGGCAGGCTGGAGAACATAAACGGGCCGAGAGGACTGAGCATCATAATAGACTATGCGCATACTCCGGACGCTCTCGAGAATGTGCTCAAGACGCTCCGGGAAGTCGCTCCCGGCAGGCAGCTCGTGTGCCTGTTCGGCTGCGGAGGGGACCGTGACAGGACCAAGAGGCCCGAAATGGCGGCTGTCGCCGAAAAATTCTCGGACAGGATCTTCGTCACCTCGGACAACTCCCGCACGGAAGACACCGGGGACATAATGGATGACATCCGCAAGGGATTCACCCCGGAAGGGCTGGCCAGGACGATAATGATAGAAGACCGCAAGGAGGCTATCAGGACCGCGATAATAACCAGTCCTGACAATTCGACGATACTTCTCGCCGGCAAAGGCCACGAGACTTACCAGATAATAGGAACTGAAAAACGTCATTTTGACGAAAGGGAAATAGTCAAGGAAATATGCTGTACCACCTGTTTCAATGGTTGAACGGCCTGGGGGCCGACTTCCCGGGACACGGACTGATGGGATATCTCTCATTCAGGGCCATCCTGGCATTTGTCATAAGTTTCGTCACCGCCATGGTGGCGGGGCGCGGAATCATACGCTGGCTGCAGAAGAAGCAGATCGGCGAGACCATCCGCGACCTCGGGCTCCAGGGGCAGATGGAGAAGAAGGGAACCCCGACGATGGGCGGGGTGATAATCATCCTTTCAATCGTTGTCAGCGCATTGCTGGTATGCAACCTCACCAGCATATACACCATACTCCTCCTTGTGACCACCCTCTGGTGCGGAGCCACGGGATTCACCGACGACTACATCAAGGTGTTCAAGCACAACAAGGAGGGTCTCTCTGAAAAGGCCAAACTCCTGTCACAGTTCGGGCTCGGGCTCCTGATCGCGGCGGCCGTATGCTTCAGCAAGGATATTGAGACCACCAAGGTGGTGACCACCATCCCGTTCGTCAAGGCGCACGAATTCGATTATTCCTGGCTCTCCTTCCTGAAGGGTCAGGCGGGGGTGTATATGACCTGGACCATCTACGTCATCGTGATCATCCTGGTCATCACGGCCTGCTCCAACGGGACTAATCTCACAGACGGCATGGACGGACTGAGCGCCGGCACAAGCATGATAGTGGGAATCGTCATCGGAGTGCTCGCATACCTCGGAGGAAACATCAACAATGCCGGCTACCTCAACATAATGTACATAAGCGGATCGGGAGAGGTCGCTGTCTATATGTCAGCCTTCGCCGGGGCCCTGATGGGATTCCTCTGGTACAACACCTTCCCGGCCGAGGTATTCATGGGTGACACCGGAAGCCTCACCATCGGAGGCATCATCGGAGTCAGCGCCGTCCTCATCCGCAAGGAACTCCTGCTGCCTCTGCTCTGCGGGATTTTCGTAGCGGAAAGCGCATCCGTGCTCATCCAGAGGTACTGGTTCAAGTACACTCGCAAGAAATACGGTGAGGGCCGCAGGGTTTTCCTGATGGCTCCCCTCCATCATCATTACCAGAAGAAAGGCGTTCCTGAACCGAGGATAGTGGGAAGGTTCTGGATCATAGGCATTCTCCTGGCCGTATCAACCTTAGCATTGTTAAAAATCAGATAGCTATGTCACGAATGGTCGTATTGGGCGGAGCTGAGAGCGGAGTGGGTGCCGCAGTGCTCGCCAAAGTAAAGGGTTTCGACGTATTCCTCTCAGACTGCGGGAAAATCAAGGAAGAATACCTGCAGACACTGAAGAAATGGGATATCGCATACGAGGAGGGCGGTCATACGGAAGGACTGATCCTCAACGCCGACGAGGTGGTGAAGAGTCCAGGGATCCCTTCAACCGCACCTATGGTCAGGAAACTGAAGGAACAGGGAACCCATATTATCTCCGAGATAGAGTTCGCCGCGCGCTATGACAAGGCGAAGAAGATCTGCGTGACCGGGTCGAACGGCAAGACCACCACGACGAGCCTGATTCACTACCTGCTCAAGAATGCAGGGCTGAACGTCGGGCTCGGGGGAAACATAGGCAAGAGCTACGCCCTTCAGGTAGCTACCGAGCAGCACGATTACTATGTGCTGGAAATCAGCAGCTTCCAGCTTGATGACGCATACGATTTCCACCCTGACATCGCAATCATCACAAACATCACCCCCGACCATCTGGACCGCTACGACCACAATATGGAGAATTACGTGAAGGCCAAGTTCCGCATCACGAGGAACCTCAGCCCGGACGACTGCTTCATATTCGATTCTGACGATGCCATCACTATAGAGCATCTGAGCAAGATTGTCATAAAGGCCAAGATGCTGCCGTTCTCACAGGAACAGGAGCACAGGCAGGGGGCGTTCGTGCGCGACGACAAGATGGTTGTGCGCTACGAGCAGAACGAAAGCGAGATTTATCTCAAGGAACTGTCACTCGGCGGAAGGCACAACATCTACAATTCCATGGCAGCCGCCCTGGCGGCGATGGCCAGCGGCATCTCGGACAGGGTCATCAGGGAGTCCCTCAGGACCTTCTCCCCTATCGAGCACAGGCTGGAACCTGTCCTGAGCATAGGGGAGGTCCTCTATATCAATGACTCCAAGGCGACCAACGTGGATTCGGCCTGGTATGCCCTGGAGTGCCAGCAGAAACCTGTGGTATGGATAGTCGGAGGAAAGGACAAGGGCAACGACTACAGCGTCCTGAACGAACTGGTGAAGAATAAAGTCAAGGCCATAGTATGTCTGGGAGTGGACAACAGCAAGATACACGCAGCTTTCGAAGGGATAGTCGGGAAAGATAACATTACCGACACGATGAGTGCGGCAGAGGCTGTCAAGGCGGCAAGCAGATTCGCCGAAAAGGGGGATGTGGTGCTGCTGAGTCCGTGCTGCGCAAGCTTCGACCTGTTCAAGAGCTATGAGGACAGGGGTGAGAAATTCAAGGAGGCCGTAAGGAATCTGTAAATGTCAAAGGGAAGGAAGAAATATGCCGGTCTGATGGACCGTCTGAAAGGAGACAAGGTGGTGTGGATCGTCGCATTGATGCTGATCCTCATCTCCATCGTGTGCATATTCTCCTCCTCTTCAAGACTCCTCAAGGGTGACCAGACCCGTCTGGACATAGTCTGGAGCCAGGTGAAGACCGTCCTTGCGGGCCTGCTGGTAATATTCGTCTGCTATGAGATCCGCAGCGAGGCGGTGTTCAAGTTCGTGGCCAGGCTCGGGTTCATCTTCAGTTTCCTCCTGATAATGTTCATGATCTTCGGTCCCACCTCCGGTCCCGTCAGGAGCATCACCCTGAACGGTGCCCGGCGTGCGGTCAGCGTACTGGGGAAGCAGATCTTCGTCTACGAGATTGTCAAGGTGGCGATGGTGATGTACCTGTCCTGGGCCGTGGATGCGTTCAAGAAGAAGAAATTCGAAAGGTTTGTTCCGGGACGGGAGGTCCTGCAGAAATTCATCTTCATCTATCTTCCGTTCCTTGTAATTACCGTCCTGATGGTGGACGGCAGCGGATCGGCGGCACTTTTCGTGGGAGGGATAATGATCCTCACCATACTCATAGGCCTGTCGGACATAAGGGACGTGGCGGTGATGGTGCTTCTGGGCATCATGGGCTTCGGCCTGAGCTACGGGGTCTTCGAGATCAGCGACCACAAGCTGTTCAGCAGATACGAGACCATCTTCTCCCGTGCGAACAGCTCTCTGGAAGAGAGTATCAAGGAATACCATCTGGCGGGGACAAAAAAGGAGAAGGACAAGATAATCGACAGGATAAGGCAGCCTTACAGCGCCCTGATGGCCATAAAGGAAGGCGGCGTGATTGGAAAGGGTCCGGGACAGAGCACACAGAGATATGTCGTGCCGGATATGTCGGAAGACTATATGTATTCATTCATCGTGGAGGAATACGGATTCTTCGGGGGACTTTTCGTCATAGCGCTTTACCTCTCCCTTCTGGCGAGGGGCACGCTTATAGTGAAGAATTGCAATGACCTGTTCCAGAAGACGGCGGTTGCGGGACTTACCCTGCTGATAGTTCTCCAGGCATTCCTGCATATCTGCGTGAACCTGAACGTGGGTCCCGTCACCGGACAGACCCTTCCGCTCATAAGCCACGGAAAGTCCGCTTTCCTGTGTTTCTGTTTCGCCTTCGGCATCCTGCTGAGCTTCAGCAGAAGCGCCCAGGAGAAGATAGAGAGGGAGGAGAAGGCGGCGGCATCGCTGGTGGACCAGGATGGGGAGGACAATATCAGCAGCAGTATCAACGAACTGGATAGTTACGATTTATGAAAGAGTACAGGGCAATCAGGGCGATAATAAGCGGAGGCGGTACAGGAGGACATATCTTCCCGGCCGTTTCCATCGCGAACAAACTCAAGGAACTTAATCCTGACACCGAAATACTGTTCGTCGGGGCCGAGGGAAAAATGGAAATGGAGAAAGTGCCTGCAGCCGGCTACAGGATAGTGGGGTTGCCGATAGTGGGACTCCAGAGGCAGCTTACCCTCAAGAACCTGGTGAACGATGCCAAGGTGCCGTTCAAGGTCATTGAGAGCGTATACAGGGCAGGAAAGGTGATTGACGGATTCAAGCCCGACATAGTGATAGGAGTGGGCGGATATGCCAGCGCACCCCTGCTGTGGAGCGCGACAAGGAAGAAGATACCGACCCTCATCCAGGAGCAGAACGGATTCGCAGGGCTGACCAACAAGCTTCTCGGCAGGCACGTGGGACGCATCTGCGTGGCCTACGACGGGATGGAACGCTTCTTCCCGGAGGAGAAGATAGTCAAAACGGGGAACCCTATCCGCTCGGACATAGTTCCTGCGGATGAAAGGATGGTTGCCGAAGAGGTAGGATACA
>JAKSKC010000089.1 GCA_024401945.1 Bacteroidales bacterium | reverse complement strand
TTCCGTACTGGCGCACAGGGCGATGATAGACGGGGGGATGAAGAAGTCCGACAGGATGAAGAAGACCTCGGTGGACAGAATCAGCGCAGCTATTATCCTGCAGGGATATCTTGACAGAAAAAACAGGGAAAAATGATACGACCGATATATCTTTACGGTTCCGAAGTCCTGCGCAGAAAGGCTTCAGAAGCGGACCTGACTGACAGGGATGGGATTGGCGCGCTGGTGACGGACCTCAAGGACACTCTCCAGAAGGCGGACGGATGCGGACTCGCGGCCCCTCAGATCGGGGTGAGCAGCAGGGTCGTGGTGGTTGACGGAAGGGAACTGGCTGACGTCTATCCTTATCTCAAGGATTTCTTCAGGGTCATGGTAAATCCGGTGGTCCTCGAGGAGGGAGATGAGAAATGCGAATATTCAGAGGGCTGTCTGAGCGTGCCCGGAATCTATGCGGACGTCGTCCGTCCTTCCAGGATCAAGGTGGAGTATTACAATGAAGACCTTGAGAAGGTGGTGGAGGATTTCGAAGGATTCGGCTGCAGGATAGTCCAGCACGAACTCTCCCATCTTGACGGCGGCATGTTCACGGACCTGGTCAGTCCTATCCGCCGTAAAATGCTGGCAAAAAAATTGCAGAACATCTCGCTCGGCAAAGTGAGGACAGCTTACAATGCCAAAATCAAATAGGAATGGGAGCTTTTCACGCTTATGACATAAGGGGCGTCTATGGTGTCGATTTCGACAGGGACACCGTATACAGGACAGGATATTTCCTCCCCGGGCTCCTCGGAGCCTCCGAGGTTCTTGTAGGACGCGACTGCAGGGTATCATCGGACGAAATACACGAAGCGCTGGTCCGCGGCATCACCGATGCGGGGGCCGATGTCTGTGACATAGGGCTTGCAAGTACCCCTATGGTATATTTCGGTACGGCCTTCTACGGTTTCGGAGCCTCTGTCCAGATAACTGCCTCCCATAATCCGGCCAACTGCAACGGCTTGAAGATCAGCAGGGAGAATGCCCTTCCGGTAGGTTATGACGCCGGGTTGGGAAAGATCCGGGAGTGGATTGAACAGAACCGTCCCACACCGGTGGCCGCCAGGCGGGGAACCGTGAGGCACAAGGATATCAGCGCCGATTATCTGGAATATCTCGGCAGGTTCAAATCCGATTATTCCTCCCTGAAGATTTCCTTCGACCTTTCCAACGGAATGGCCTGCCTTCTGGCCAGGAAGGTCTTCGGTGACGGACATTCATACCTTTTCGATACACTTGACGGGACTTTCCCGAATCACGATCCGAACCCTCTGCTTCCGGAAAACGTAGCGGCCCTGAGGGAGCTTGTACGGGAGAACCGCTCGGATGTCGGCGTAATATTCGACGGGGATGCCGACAGGGTGATGTTCGTCGACGAGAAGGCCCGCTTCGTGGCCCCGGACCTGGTGGTTGCGCTCATGAGCGAATATTTCATCGGGGAAAGAGGGGAGAAGAATCCGAGGGTCCTTCAGGAGATAAGGAGTTCCAAGGCCGTGGCCGAATACCTGACATCGCTGGGCGCGACAGTGGATACCTGGCGTGTAGGACGTGCCTATGCGGCGCCGAAGCTGCGTGAGACCGACGGCCTGTGGGGCGGAGAACTCGCGGGGCATTACTATTTCCGTGATTTCTTCTATTCCGATTCCGGCCTCCTGGCCGCAATGATAGTACTCAGGATTGTGGCCGGCCTCAAGAAACGGGGGCTTACCCTGGGCGGGTTCATTGACGGACTCAGCTCATACCGGAATTCCGGGGAGATCAATTTCCAGCTCGATGCCAAGGCCGGGGCGATGGAAGCCGTGAAGGATTATTTCACCGCTCGGGAGCCGGTTGTAAGATTTATGGATTTCGACGGTTACCGTGTCGAATTCAAGGACTGGTGGTTCAATATCAGACCATCCAATACAGAACCCTATCTCAGATTCATCTGCGAGGCGACCACGGACGGTCTGCTTCAGGAGAAGGTCGCAGAGGTGAGAAGGATTATAGAACAATTCAAATGATGAGAAAACTGACAACCGTGCTTGCCGCGGTAATATTCGCAGGCTGCCTGTCGTTCGCACAGCAGCGGAATCCCGTAGATACACTCCTTTCGAAGGACGCCATGTTCAAGGTGGTCCTCTTCGACGATATGACCTGGCAGTATATGATAGACGACAGTCTCTCATTCCAGGACCAGGATATGGACGGGTCGATATTCTCCAAGGATTGGACGGAGAACTCGCTCTCGGCCTTCCACGTCACCCTGGATGAACTTTCGGATGACACCTTCCTCCGCCTGGACACCCTGGGCGGCTTCTGCTGCCCTGTTACCGGTGATATATCATCGCATTACGGGATGAGAAAGGGACGCAGGCATACCGGTACGGACGTACCGCTGAACTACGGGGTGCCTGTCTATGCTGCGTTCGGGGGCAAGGTGCGCTCTTCAATGTACAACACCGGATACGGCAACATAGTGATAATACGTCACAGCAACGGAATGGAAACCTATTACGGTCATCTTTCCGAGAGGAAAGTCCAGGAGGGCGACTGGGTCAAGGCGGGGGATGTGATCGGACTCGGCGGAAACACGGGCAGGAGCACCGGTCCGCACCTGCATTTCGAGACCAGGTATATGGGATTCCCGTTTGACCCGAACAGGATCATAGACTTCTCCTCCGGAACCCTGCGCTCGACGGAATTCGATCTCAACAAATCATACTTCGCCGCCAATTCCAAGTACATAGACCTGGGGAATTCGGCTTCAGGCCCGGTTGTGACCGAGGTTGACAAGAATGCCAGGAGCACGGCGCAGGCACAGGCTCCTAAGCCTCAGAAGGTATACCACAGGGTCAAGAAGTCCGAGAACCTGTCCGTAATAGCCAGAAAATACCACACCACTGTGGGTCAGCTCTGCAAACTCAACGGAATCAGCCAGAACTCTATCCTCCAGATAGACCAGAAACTGAGAGTGAAATAAAAACATAGATAGATATGCGCAAGTTTCTTTGCATCATCGCAGTGCTCCTGTGTGCCTTGCAGTCAATGTCTGCTCAAACCCAGGAATCCATCAACCGGGAAATCTTCAACCGCGTATACAACGCAGTCAAGGACAAGGCGGAGCTTCCTACCGGACAGCTTGCCCTCGAGATCGGGAAACAGTTCCTGGGGACCGAGTATGTCGGATTCACCCTGGAGGTGGAGCCGGAGCAGCTCAGGGTCTTCCTTGACAAGACCGACTGCATCCTTTTCGTGGAGCTCATTTCCTGCTTCGCGATAACCGTCAAGGGCGAGAAGATAGTCCAGGCCGGTGACGGAGTTCACTATTGCGTCAGGGAGACGCTGTCCGTGGTTGCGGAAAAGCCGTCCTACGAGCTTCTCTGCCACAATATCCGTAACATGCGTTACAGGCTCGGCATCGTGGACGGGTATGGCTCCAGGGTACATTACACTTCCGAGTGGATTCTCCAGAACGAGACGAACGGTCTGCTGCACGAGTTCACTTCGGAGCTTGGACGTCCTATCAACCAGAGCTTCTACTATATGACCACGCATCCGAATATCTACAAGCAGCTCCGGAACAGTCCGGACCAGGTTGCCGTAGTCAAGGAGGCCGAGTCCAGGCTCAACTGCCAGGTGCCTTATTACAATATCAGCCAGGAGGACCTGCGCAAGCCTGAGATCATATCCAGGATCAAGGACGGGGATATCATCACATTCCAGGATACAGCTCCGGGACTGGACCTCGCGCACGTGGCGATGGCCTGTATGGGAGAGGACGGTCAGATGCATTTCATCCACGCCAGCTCAAAGCTCAAGAAGGTGGCTTTCGAGAAGACCACCCTTGCCGATTACGCGAAGAACGGTATCAGGATATCCCGTCTGAAATAATCTGTAGTGCGCAGGCTGGGGAAAATCATCTTCCTTTATATTCCGGCGGCATACATCCTCTGCAGTGTGCTGCTGGTTGTCCTATTGAAATGGATGCCTGTCATCGGGACGCCGGTTATGCTCGGGCGCATCCTGCAGAAGTCCGACGACAAGGTACGCGTCGAGTACGGATGGATCCCTCTGGAGAAGGTCTCCCCTGAGCTGATGAAGGCCGTGGTAGCCGCCGAGGACACAAAGTATTTCGAGCACAACGGGTTCGCCTTTGAGGAGATAAGGAAGATGGCGGAAGAGCACGCCAGGACCGGCAAGCCGGTGCGCGGCTGCAGCACCATTTCCCAGCAGACTGCGAAGAACTGCTTCACTTTCGGCACCAGGACCTGGGTCCGGAAGGCCTTCGAGGCCTATTACACCTTCCTGATAGAGAAGATATGGGGGAAGAAGAGGATACTCGAGGTGTATCTAAACGTGGCGGAGATGGGACCGGACATTTTCGGCGCCTCCAGGGCGTCGCAGAAGTATTTCGGGAAACCGGCTTCCGGGCTCTCGCGCAGCGAGGCGGCGGCCCTTGCCTGTTCGCTTCCTAATCCCGCGAAGCGCAACCCTTCCGTTTCAGGCAAGTTCCTGACGAAGATGCGCTCCACAGTGGTGAAACGCATTACAATGATAAAGTACCCGGATTGGGTGAGGAAATATTAATTGTTTAACTTATATCTTGGTATTATGAAAAAAGCATCCTAGGCAAATTCAAGCAAGGTGCTCAGTGCACTCAAGCAGGTTGCCGGCCTTGATCTTTCATCACTCGGAAAGGAAGCTGCCAGCGCTGCTGCCACAGGCCTTCTTTCAAAGGTGACCGGAAAAGCGGCTTCAACTGCAGCTTCAAGCGGAGCCGCCAGTTCGGCAGCTTCAGTCCTCACCAAGCTTTTCGGAACTCTCAAGTAGATCACCGCGTCTGATCGGGCGGCTACTCTTCCACAGAGATGTGCTGGGAATAAGTCAGGGAATCGAGGCGGCTCTGCTCGCCGGAGGACAGAGCCTCCAGGTTCTCGAATGCGATCGATCTGGTGTAGCCTGCCTTGACACGCTCCTTTGCGAATTCGGCCTGACGGGCCCTGTTCTCGTTGACAGCCTGCTTCACACCCTTGACGAAGATGCTCTTTATGGAGCTTACAAGGTTGACGCGCGTGGTGTCTATCATCTGTGAGAAAGAAGGTATCTTCCTGACATCACGGTACTGCGCCTTGCCCAGCTTGAAATTCATATGGTCGAAATCATCCCCGAAGATGTTTGCGCCCAGTTTGAGCAGGAGCGGCGTTCTGGCCAGTGACACGTGATAGTGGAACGACTGGTCTATGTTCTGGACACCGGCGAAGGCTACGGTCCATCTGTCCATCTTCATCAGGAACGGGAATATCTCCAGACTTCCGTCCTTGAGTATCCCCTCGATGGTCATACTGTCTACGGTGGCGCGCTCCGGCTGCTTGAACATAAGCATCCTTGCAACCGGAGAAGCTGATGTCGTAGTCTTCGCTTGAATTTAGGATTTCGAAAGTCTCGAAAACCTCCTGTGCAACGTCTACAATATTGAAAACTTCTTTGTTTAGAGTAATCTTATTCGACTGCAGATTGGAC
>JAKSKC010000088.1 GCA_024401945.1 Bacteroidales bacterium | reverse complement strand
CACAACGGATATATCCTTCGTTAAATTCTCAGTTATCGGATTGTGCTGTTGAGCGGAGCGAAGGCGGCATCAGCCGCCGCGACGCAGGAAGGGAGCGATGCGACCGACGGAGTCGCCGCCCGAAGCGCAGCGTAGGGCGTATACCCCTGACAGGGGTCGACCGAAGGTCGGGGGTTAAGAAGACGAAGTCCTTGAAGGGGACGAAAAAAGCGGGCGACAAATGTCGTCCGCTTTTGGAGCTCCCCTTCTAGGACTTGAACCTAGGACCCCCTGATTAACAGTCAGGTGCTCTAACCAACTGAGCTAAAGAGGAATATTTCACTCATTCCGTGGAATGGGATGGCAAAGGTACTACAAAAACTGAAAATGTCAAAAATTTTTAACTTTTTTTTGGCTATCTTTGTAGAGTATGCTTGAACTGATATACTCACCTGATTCCAATACGCTCATAGGGGGTGCGGAGACGCTTGATGAAACTCTGCATCTGCCCGTAGTCGAGTCCAGCGGCAACGTCGTGGGGCGCGCGGGGCTGAACGTATGTCACGCCAGGAGGCTTGTCCACCCATACCTGAGAATGTATGTGATAAATCGCGGCGGGGAGCTGCTACTCAGGAAGCGGGATCCGGAAGAGAAGGAAGGGGAGGCGGTATGGGACTGTCCGGTGTACGGGCACGTGCTTTTCGGGGAGTGTTTCGAGGAAACCATCTTCCGCAGGGCGGCCCTGCAGTTGGGTCCGGTGGATCTCAACCCGCAGTATTTCGGTACGTATATGTACACTGTCCCGACGGAGAAGATGCTGGTGGGAGTGTATGCGGCGATAGGCAGCCTGACTCCGTCCCGTACCTCGGAAGAGGCAGGGGAATATGCCTACCGCAGCCTGGAGGAGCTCGGTTCCGGGCTCGGGAGCGGCAGACTGGCCCCTGAGCTTGAATACGATCTCAAGTTGTTTGAAACCAAATTGACGGCACTATTATAATGATGAACGACATAGAGAAATTCATAAACGACCAGTTGTCGGTGTGGCCTATGGCAGCGGCTAATTTCCGCGCCCTCAAGAACGTGGAAACCAGGGAGATGAATGTCGGTGGACTGCAGGTGCGCCTCCAGCACAATCCGGCACGGAGGGCTTCCAGCACCGCTGAGATCGATCCTGAGACGCTTGCGTCACGTCCCTGCTTCCTGTGTGTGGCAAACAGACCGGCGGAACAGTTCCATCTGAAATTCGAAGGACGCAAGGACCGCAAGTACAACATTCAGATCAATCCGTATCCGATTTTTCCCGGCCATCTGGTGATCGCCCGCGAAGAGCACATCCCGCAGGCCATCTGGCATCATCTTCCCGACATGCTGGACTTCGCCGGCACTTACAGGGATTATACCGTTTATTACAACGGTCCGGTTGCAGGGGCATCGGCGCCTGACCATCTTCATTTCCAGGCCTGCCCGAGACATCTTCTCCCGCTGGAGAACGCCGTGGACGCATTCCTCGACAATCCGGGAAGCCCTCTGAATTCCGTCGAAGACGCCACCCTGTATCATTTCCCTCAATTCACGAGAGGCGTCTACTGCCTGAAGGCAAGCACGTCCAAATCCCTTACCAAGCTGTTCTACCTGCTTCTGGACTGCTGCGATATCGAAGAAGGCGCCACCGAGCCGCGTTTCAACCTGTACGCCTATGTGAAGGACGGCGAATACAGGGTGTTCGTGACAATAAGGAGGGAACTCAGGTCGCATCACTATTTCTCAAAGGGGGAGGACCATATGACCATCAGCCCGGGTGCGGCTGAAATGGCGGGAGTCTTCATCACCCCTGATGCCCGGGATATGGAAAAGGTCACCCCGGAGATGCTGGCTGAGATCCTCGACGAGGTGTCGATAAGTGCGGAGGCTGAAAAGAAGATATGCTGGAGGCTCACCAGGACGGAACCCCAGCTGGAGGTCGGGATAATGAGCGCGGAGGAGATCGTGTTCGAGATAATCTCCGACGGCGCCGGTCCTCAGAAGGTAAGTTGTGAAAACGGGAAGGTCAATTACAACGGGGCCCTGTACGACGAACTTACTTTCGACGCCGTCACCAGGTCCACGATGTTCGACCGCCCGTCGTTCATCCTGCACGACGTGGTGATAGGCGTGGATTTCCACTGGCAGCGCAAGGTTACACAGAAATTCGCGGGCTCGCTGCGGTTCATAGTCGAGAACGGCAAGGTGACAGCAATCAACAGGATAGGCGTGGAGAACTATCTTCTCAGCGTGATTTCTTCCGAGATGAAGGCTTCCGCCACGATAGAATATCTCAAGGCACATTCGGTGATCTCACGTTCGTGGGTGATGTCGCACATCGGGCACCGTGCCTGCGGAGAGACGAATGCGGAGAACGAGATACACCGCACGGCCGCTGACGGCACGCCCGTATACATCAAGTGGTGGGACCACGATGACCACAGCAATTTCGATGTGTGCGCGGATGACCACTGCCAGCGCTACCAGGGACTTACGATGGCTGTCGGGGCCAATGTCCGCAGGGCGATCGACGAGACCTGGGGACAGGTGCTTATGAGCGGGGACGACATCTGCGATGCCCGTTTCAGCAAATGCTGCGGAGGTACGATGGAGCTCTTCTCCACCTGCTGGGAGGACAGGGACTATCCTTATCTGCGCGCCCTTCCGGACGCTCCACAGGACGGAGGAACGGATTTCTGCAACACTTCGGACAAGGCCGTCCTCGCCCAGGTCCTGAACGACTACGACCTCGAGACCCAGCATTTCTACCGCTGGGAGAAGAGGTACTCGAGGGATGAACTCAGCGAACTCGTACGACGTCGCTCGGGGATCGCCTTCGGCACGATAACCGACCTGATCCCTATCGAAAGGGGGCCGTCCTACCGTCTCAAACTCCTGAAGGTGGTGGGAGATAAGAAAACACTCATCATAGGCAAGGAACTGGTGATAAGGAGATGGCTCTCCGAAAGTCATCTGTACAGTTCTGCATTCGACGTGAACTGGGAGGGCGATACCGTTGTCCTGACAGGCCGCGGATGGGGACACGGAGTGGGCTTCTGCCAGATCGGTGCCGCTGTGATGGCATACAGGAACTACAATTATAAACAGATACTGGAGCATTACTATCCGGGATCCACACTGAAACAATATGACTGATCAATTTCCAAAACGCACCCCGTGGCTGTGGGTGCCTACCCTTTACTTTGTGGAGGGAATCCCTTATTTCCTTGTGAACAACATCTCTGTGCTGATGTTTGCAAAGATGGGCGTTCCGAACGGTCAGATGGCACTGTTCACTTCGCTTCTCTACCTTCCGTGGACGTTCAAGTTCCTCTGGAGCCCGTTCGTTGACATCATCAGGACAAAGAGATGGTGGATCATCGCGATGCAGGCTATAATGTCAATAGCCTTCATCATCCTGACCCTCACCCTGCCGCATCCTTCCGCCGAACAGATAGCGGCGGGAACGACGCCTATGAGAATGTTCACTTTCACTCTGATAATGTTCGTGTTCGCCGCATTCGCATCGGCGACGCACGATATCTCGGCCGACGGATTCTATATGCTGGCCCTCAGTCAGAAGAACCAGTCCATATTCGTCGGGATCAGAAGCACCTTCTACCGCCTTGCCAACGTGTTCGGAAACGGTGTCATAGTGGCTGTGGCCGGAATCCTCGAGAATTCGACGAACAACATACCTCTGGCCTGGCAGCTGACCCTTGCCGGTTCTTCGATACTCCTCAGCGCCCTTACCATCTATCACGCATTCGCCGTTCCGAAGGCTGCCGGGGACGTTTCCCATCTGGACAGTGCCAGGAATGACAAGGTAAAGGCCATCTTCAAGGAGTTCGGACGTACCGTAACCACCTATTTCGGCAAGCCGGGCGTTCTGCTCGCCATTGCATTCATGCTTATGTTCCGTCTTCCCGAGGCCTTCCTCATCAAGATGTGCACCCCGTTCCTCGTTGCCGCCCGTGAGGTCGGCGGACTTGGGATGCAGACAGCCGAGGTTGGTATAGCCTATGGAACCATAGGTGTCATCTTCCTGACCCTCGGAGGCATTCTCGGAGGCATCTGGGCATCCCGCAAGGGACTCAGGAACTCTCTCTGGCTGATGGCCGCCTGTATGACCCTGCCTTGCCTCAGCTTCGTTTATCTGGCCGTATGCCAGCCTGTCAATTTCGTGCTCATCAGCATAGCCATCGCCATCGAGCAGTTCGGCTACGGATTCGGATTCACGGCCTATATGCTTTATATGATGTACTTCTCCGAAGGCGAGTTCAAGACTTCGCACTATGCCTTCTGCACCTGCTTCATGGCGCTCAGCATGATGATTCCGGGAATGTTCGCCGGATATCTGCAGGAGTGGCTCGGCTACAAGGGCTTCTTCTGGATGGTTATCGTATGCTGCATAGCCCCTCTTCTGATTACATTCATCGCTAAGAAAAACATTGATCCGGAATATGGTAAGAAGTAAGATTATCGCACTTGCGCTGCTGTTGGCGGGAGCAACTGCATTCGCCCAGGTCAAACCTGGCAT
Source organism: Bacteroidales bacterium (assembly GCA_024401945.1). The sequence continues at coordinate 1,115 of JAKSKC010000088.1, read as the reverse complement.
CGAAGTCCTCAGAGACAACGGTTTCAAGGAACTTCAGGGAAAGAAGGTGGGTCTTTTGACCAATCCTTCAGGTGTGGACCGTGAACTGCGTTCCACCATTGACATCCTCTTCAACGCACCGGGAGTGCAGCTCGTCAAGCTTTTCGCTCCGGAGCACGGTGTGCGCGGCGACATCTACGCCGGTGCGCACGCAGATGACACCGTTGACGAGGCTACAGGGCTTCCTGTACTCTCAATCTTCGGCAAATTCCGTACTCCTACACCTGAGATGCTCGCCGGCCTCGACGTGGTCGTTTACGATATCCAGGATGTCGGTACGCGTTCATACACCTTCATCAGCGCAATGGGCCTCATGATGAGGGCCTGCGCCGAGAACAATGTCGAGGTAATGGTTCTCGACCGTCCGAACCCTCTGGGAGGACTCAAGGTCGAGGGCAATTATGTCGAACCGGGATTCTATTCCTATGTCAGCGAATTCAAGATTCCTTACGTATACGGTCTGACACCGGGCGAGGTGGCGCTTCTCATCAACGGAGAAGGTATCAACTGCGGTGAGAAGGGAAATCTGGAAGCGCGCCGCTGCAAGCTCACCGTCATTCCTATGAAGGGATGGAAGAGGTCGATGACATACAAGGAGACCAACCTTCCTTGGATCCTGCCTTCACCTCAGGTGCCTCAGGAGGTCAATTCCATAGGTTATCCTTGCGCCGGGATCGTCGGGGACTTCTCTGCTGAATTCCTTAATATCGGCGTGGGCTACACCCTTCCTTTCCAGGTATTCGGTGCCGAGTGGGTGGACGCAAACAAGCTGAAAGAGACGCTTGACAGCTATGAGATACCGGGTGTGGCCTGGAGGGCAATCCATTACAAGCCTTTCTTCGGCAACTGCCAGGGCAAGCTCCTGCACGGGGTTCAGTATTTCTTTACGGATTATTCCAAGGCTCCTCTCACCCTCATCAACTTCTATGTGATGCAGGCGGTCCACGAGCTTTATCCCGAGCATAACCCGTATGCCGGCAAGGCCAACAGGATGCACGACCAGGTGTGCGGAACCGACAGGATCCGCGAGATGTTCGGCGCAAACTTCAAGGTTTCCGATATGATCGGATACTGGA
>JAKSKC010000087.1 GCA_024401945.1 Bacteroidales bacterium | reverse complement strand
CGTGCCACAATAGCCAAGGAAGCGGGTCTCGAACCTCTCGCCGACAGGATGTGGAATGTCAGGGGAGTGGTGGATCCGGCCGCTGATGCACGACGGTTCATCAATGCCAAGGTTCCTACCGTCGATGATGCGCTTGCCGGGGCGAGGGACATCATAGCCGAACGTCTCAGCGAGATTGCCGGAATCCGCGAGGCGATGAGGAGCATATTCCGGAGCAGGAGGATTGTCGCAAAGGCCACCAAGGCCGCACAGGCATCCCAGGACGCTTCCAAGTACAGGACATACTTCGATTTCTCGATGCCTTTGCAGCGCATCCCGTCGCACAATGTCCTTGCCATTTTGCGTGCCGCCGGGGAGGGATTCCTCTCTGTCAGCATAGATGCAGATCCGGAGCGCTGCGCCAAAAAGATATATTATGATTTCTGCCAGGAACATTCATACCCCTCCAAGGCCCTTGCGGAGCAGATCAACCTTGCCGTCGAGGATTCCTACAAGCGTCTCCTCGAGCCTTCCATCTCGAATGAAATCCTGAAGGAGGCCAAGGAAAAGGCGGATGTGGAGGCCATCAATGTGTTCGGAGAGAATCTCCGCCAGCTCCTCCTGTCCTCTCCTGTCGGTCAGAAGCGCACCCTTGCGATAGACCCGGGTTTCCGAAATGGCTGCAAGCTCGCCTGCCTTGATGAGCAGGGCAATCTGCTGCACCACGAGATTATTTTCCCGCATCCTCCGCAGAGCGACAAGGTGAAATCCATAATGACCCTTTCTTCGATAATTGAGAAATACGGCATACAGGCCATTGCAATCGGCAACGGCACGGCATCGCGTGAAACCGAGGAACTGATGAAGAAGGTCCCTCTCCCGCAGGACTGCAAGGTGTGGACAGTGTCAGAGGACGGTGCTTCCATCTACTCTGCATCCGAGGTGGCGCGTAAGGAATTCCCCGATGAGGACGTCACGGTGCGCGGCGCCGTTTCTATCGGCCGGCGTCTGATGGACCCGCTTGCGGAACTCGTGAAGATAGACCCTAAGAACCTCGGAGTGGGCCAGTACCAGCACGATGTGGACCAGAATCTCCTGAAGGAGAAACTGGAGAATACGGTGGAATACTGCGTGAACAGTGTCGGAGTCAATCTCAATACTGCCAGTCCTTATCTTCTCAGCTATGTTTCCGGTATAGGACCTTCACTGGCCGAGAATATCATCGTGTACCGGAATGCCAACGGAGCCTTCTCTTCAAGGGCCGAACTGAAGAAGGTCCCGCGCCTCGGCGACAAGGCGTTCGAGCAGTGTGCGGGATTCCTGCGCATCTCCGGAGCCGCAAACCCTCTTGACAATTCGGCAGTGCATCCCGAGGCATATAAGGTCGTGGACAGGATGGCCGGGAGCCTCGGAGTCAGCACGAAGGACCTTGTCGGGAACGCGGAACTCTGTTCGAAGATCAAGGCCGAGGATTTCGTGGAGGGCGATTTCGGACTGCCTACCATCAACGACATTCTCAAGGAACTTGTGAAGCCGGGAAGGGACCCGCGTGAGCAGGCCCAGGCTTTCGAGTTCTCTTCCGACGTCCACTCCATCGAGGACCTCTATCCGGGGATGGAACTTCCGGGCATTGTCACGAATATCACCAATTTCGGCGCTTTCGTGGATATCGGTCTCCATGAAAACGGCCTCATCCACGTGTCCCAGATGGGCGTACGGGGACTTGCCGACCCGACAAAAATACTGAAACTGCACCAGCAGGTGAAAGTTTCAGTACTTCAAACCGACCTCGAGAGGTCGCGTATTTCTCTCAGACTTATACAGTAGCTTTCGGCTTGATTTTGCGGAACCTGAGGTTGATGACGCCCCAGAAGGCCTCGCCGAATATTCCGCTGGACATCTTCGATGCGCCGAGCTGGCGGTTGATGAATATCACAGGCACTTCCTCGATCTTGAAACCGAGTTTGTAGGCCGAGTATTTCATCTCGATCTGGAAGCCGTATCCCTTCATCTTCACGGCATCCAAGTCTATTGTCTCAAGGACCTTCCTGGTGTAGCACTTGAATCCCGCTGTGGTGTCATAGATATTGACGCCGAGCGCGGTGCGTACATACTGGGAGGCAAAGTAGGAGATAAGTATCCTGCCTATTGGCCAGTTGACGACGCTTACGCCGTTGCAGTATCTCGAACCGATGGAGAGGTCTGCGCCTCTGTCCTTGCACGCCTCCAGGAGCCTCGGGAGGTCGTCCGGGCTGTGCGAGAAGTCTGCATCCATTTCGAAGATGTAGTCGAAACCATGGTCGAGCGCCCACTTGAATCCTGTGAGGTAGGCGGTCCCGAGTCCGAGTTTCCCGCTTCTTTCTATCATGTCCAGCCCTCCGACGACCTCTTCCTGAAGCCTTTTCACGACGTCTGCTGTGCCGTCCGGCGAGCCGTCATCTATTATGAGGATGTTATATTCGCCGTCGAGGGACATCACCTTGCGGATGATCGCTTCGATGTTGTCGATCTCATTGTAGGTAGGGATGATTACTAGTTTTTTCTCCATATCAAGAATGTTATATGCAAACATAACAATTTTTGTTATTTGCGACAATATACTTTAATTTTACATTTGTTCCTTATGGTGAAATTTGTTTTATGATTCTGACTGATTTTTTGCACGGATTAGCTCAGTCGATAGAGATTAACTTTATCGAAGACGACAGATATCTGATGATAATTGACGGACTCAAAGTCACCGTCATCGTAACTGTTTTCGCAGTACTCCTTGGCACAGTCCTCGGCGGACTGGTCTGCTGGATGCGTATGAGCAATAAAAAATGGCTCTCAAGCATTGCTAAGGCATATATCGACATCATCCGCGGCACTCCGACACTGCTCCTCCTCCTGATTATGTTCTATGTCATTCTCGCAAGGGTCGATGTGAACAGTGTCATTGTGGCTATCCTGACATTTGCTATCAACGGTTCGGCATATTTCTGCGAGATGCTGCGTTCCGCAATCACCAGTATCGACAGGGGACAAACCGAGGCCGGTCTTTCCCTGGGCTATACTAAGACCAGGACTTTTCTGAAGATTGTCCTGCCCCAGGCCGTGAAGACAGTCCTCCCGGTCTATCAGGGAGAGATTATCAATATCCTCAAGGGTACCGCCATCGTCGGCTATGTCGCTGTCGTGGACGTGACGAAGGCTACAGACCTTATCAGGGCGAGGACTTTCGATGCGTTCCTGCCCTTGCTCGCGGCGGCGCTTGTCTATTTCTTCCTTGCGTGGCTGATAGGTCTGCTCCTGAAGTTCCTCTTCAGGGAAAGGAAACGCTCCGGACATCCGGGTGCGTTGCAGGCCGTTATCCTGCTGGTGCTTTTCCTCGGCTCCTGCAGCGGCAAGGAACAGGTGAAGATCGAGAACGAGTCCGACTTGAGATATGCCCATCTGGGCGTAATAGCAGGCAGCCATCATGACATGGCCGTCACAGATTCCCTGCAGCCATTGAACGTCAGCCGTTTCAATGACATATCGGCGATGCTGGTTGCGCTGGAACAGGGAAAGCTGGATGCTGCCTACATAGAGAGTGTCACCCTGCAGTCCGTCAGGCTCACCCATCCTGATATCGTCGGGCACGAGTCGTTCCTGGGCAGTAAGGAAATAGGCTTCGTGTTCGAGAAATGGAACACCGGGCTCTGTGACCGGGTCAATGATTTCCTGGAAGGGATGATTGACAGTCCTGCCTGGAATGAGATGCAGGCCAGGTGGCTTTCCGGTACGGCGAATCCTGACACTACAGGTTGCTTCCACGATCCATATACTGAAGGAACTCCGTTGAAAGTGGGGATGCAGGGATCCCATTTCCCGTTCAATTATGTCGCCGGAGGGAAAGTCGTCGGATTCGAGGTCGAGCTTGTCAACCATCTGGCGGCAAGCCTCGGCAGACCGGTTGAGATTATCCTGATGGACAATCCTGTTTCCGCCCTTTCGCTGAATTCCGGGAAGATTGATTGTGTTGCTTCTCTTATTCTGAGATATCCGAGCAGGGAGAGGAATGTCCTGTTCTCCAATCCATATTACTATTCCAATGCGGTCTATGTCACAAAGGAAGAGACTGATGAAGGTGGACGCGGCCACGGGCTCCTGGCTCTGATCGTCCTCGGCTCTGCTGTGGCCCTTGCCGCCGCCGTTGCAGGATGCAGGGCCATATCCTCGTCACGCAGAAGGCGCAGGTTCCTTGTCTGCAGGCAGGAGAATGACGCCATCATCAGCGTGCGTCATTTGAAGAAGGTTTTCGACGGCAACCTTGAGGTCCTGAAGGATGTGAACATCGATATCAAAAAGGGTGACGTGATCTCTGTAATAGGTCCTTCCGGAACAGGGAAGAGCACCTTCCTGAGATGTCTCAACCTGCTGGAGAAGCCAACATCCGGACAGATTGTCATCGACGGGTATGATATGACGGACCCTGATGCCGATATCCCTTCCCTGAGAAGGAAGATGGGAATGGTGTTCCAGTCATTCAATCTGTTCAACAACAAGAATGTACTTGACAACATAACGATGGCTCCCATGGATCTGCTCGGCAAGTCCAAAAGCGGGGCCGAGGCGGAAGCGATGGAATATCTCGGGATGGTGGGACTTGCGGAAAAGGCATACGCTATGCCGAACCAGCTTTCCGGCGGCCAGAAGCAGCGTGCGGCGATAGCAAGGGCCCTTGCTATGCATCCTGAAATACTTCTGTTCGACGAACCGACCTCCGCGCTGGACCCTACAATGGTCAGCGAGGTGCTCGGCGTTATGCGCACCCTTGCCCGTCAGGGGATGACAATGATTGTGGTGACTCACGAGATGGATTTCGCCCGACAGGTCAGCAACAGGGTCATTTATATGGACCAGGGCGTGATATATGAGGAAGGCTCTCCGGAGCGTATCTTTGAAAATCCCCAGAAGGAGAGGACCCGTATGTTCATCAATAAGCTCCGCGAATGCGTCTATGAAATCAGTTCATCCCGCTATGACTACTATGAGATGATAGGTCGTATGGACAATTTCTGCAAGCGGTACTACCTCTCTGATGCAATACGTGACCGGGCAATACATGCCGTCGAAGAAGCGCTCACTATCCTCGGAACAGGGCAGGGGACACAGGTGCGGCTGACGTATTCGGAGAAGACGGCCTCGACGGATCTGTATATCAGTTCGCCGCATCCTTTCGACTCTGAAATACTGTCAGGTGGGAAATATGAGCTGGAAGATGCAATCCTGAAGGGTGTGTGCGACACTGTGGAGGCCTATGGAAAGGACGGAGGGTGTGAGATGAAAATGAAGATTAAGAAATGAAATATATGAAAGAGCTTGATTTTTTCAGGATTCCGCCGAGATGCTCCTCAAAGGCGGTGAAGGAGATGGCCGCGAAGGCCGGTGGGGATTATGCTTTTATCTGTACGAAGGAAACCGGCCTCAGATGGGTTAATTTTGCGCAGGACCGTATGGTGCAGATTGCAGAGGATACCGGTGCGGTCCTGACATATGCGGACCATTTCTTCGAGATGGAGGGGAAAGTCGTCCAGGCTCCCGTCATAGATTACCAGGAGGGCTCCCTGAGGGACGATTTCGATTTCGGTTCCGTCCTTCTTGTGCGTACATCCGCCCTGAAGGAGGCTGCTTCCGGAATGGATGAGGAATATGAGTATGCAGGTCTTTACGACCTCAGGCTCCGCCTTTCGCGTCTCGGACGTCTTGAGCATATCAACGAGTTCCTGTATTACGAAGTCGAGCTCGACACCCGCAAGTCCGG
>JAKSKC010000086.1 GCA_024401945.1 Bacteroidales bacterium | reverse complement strand
ACCCGGAGGGGGACCCAAAAGCCCTGATCGATTATATCTGCACGAAGTCCAAACGCCATTTCCGTCCCGGTACGGACTACATCTACAGCTGTCTCAACTTCATCACCCTGCAGAATGTCCTCGAGAAGATAACCGGCCAGCGCCTCTGCGACTATGCCCGCAGGAACGTCTTCGAGGCTCTCGGGATGAACAGCACCTCATATTTCCCTATAGGAACGGAGTTCACTGCGGAGCAGCTCTCCAATATAGCGCCGACCGAGGTCCAGGAGGACGGAATGCCTCTCCGCGGACAGGTGCACGACCCTATCGCCAGGAGGCTCAACCTCGGAAATTCCGGCAACGCGGGAGTATTCTCCAATGTCCATGACCTGGAGATAATGGCCGCCGCAATCATGAACGGGGGAGCCGTCGGAGGACGCAGGATACTTTCTCCGCTGACAGTCAAGACAATGGCCACCGTACCTGAAGAGAACAACCCGGAAGTGGGCAGGGCGCTCGGATGGGACTGCAGGAGCGGAAGCGCAGGACTGCGCGGGGACCTGTTCTCAAGGGAGCATACCCTCTGTCATACAGGTTACACCGGAACATCGATGATCATGGACCTGGATGCGAAAGTAGCCGTCATCATCCTTACGAACAGGGTTCATCCGGAGGATAAGGGAGGACTCGGCCGCACAAGGGCGACAGTAGCAAATATAGTCGCATCATCTTGCAATTCTTTGCAATAATTAGTACATTTGCAGACTTTGACTAAATGAAATAAAATCAGATTCAATATGGCAAATGTTAAAAATCAGGAACAGCAGACACAGGTGAATGAAACTGCTGCTTCAAAGACCGACAAATTCTTCAGCGAATACAGGAAGCCTATCCTTGGAACTCTCATCGGAGCACTCGTCGCAGGACTCTGCATCTTTGCGTTCATCAGGTTCGTGTACCTCCCTAAGTGCGCTGAGGCACAGGAGCAGATGTTCCCTGCAGAGCAGGCATTCGCTGCCGGAAACTATGAGATCGCCCTCAACGGGGACGGGAATATCCTCGGTTTCTCACAGATCATCGACGATTATGGCAAGAAGGCTGGAAAGGCCGTCTATATGTATGCAGGTGTCTCAGCCCTCCAGCTCGGACAGTACGGGGATGCATTGAACTTCCTCAAGAAGTACAAGGGTGATGAGCCGATCCTCGCCGCACGTGCAAAAGCCTGCGAGGGAGACGCATATGTAGGACTTGAGGACTACACTGCAGCTGCAGCCGCATTCGAGGCCGCAGCAGCGCAGGCTGAGAACGTCTTCGCAGCCGCCTATCTTCTCAAGGCCGGTCTCGCATACGAGGAGCTCGGAAAGAATGACAAGGCCCTTGAGTGCTACAAGAACATCAGAGACAACTACGCACAGAGCATCGAGGCCCTGGAAATCGAGAAATATATTGCAGCGATTGAAGCTCAGGAGGAATAGTTATGGGAAGAGCGTTTGAATTCCGCAAGGAAAGAAAAATGAAGAGATGGGGTCATATGGCCCGTACTTTCACCAAACTTGGAAAGGAAATAACCATTGCTGTAAAGCAGGGAGGAGCCGATGTTACGGGAAACCCGCGTCTCCGTGCCCTTATGGCCGAAGCACGTGCGGAATCAATGCCTAAGGAGAATGTCGAGCGTGCCATCAAGAAGGCTACCGAGAGCAAGCAGGGAGACTTCAAGGAGGTAATCTACGAGGGATACGGTCCTTTCGGAATCGCCTATCTTGTCGAGACTGCCACTGACAACACCACCCGTACCGTTGCCAACGTCCGCAGCTATTTCACAAAGTGCGGCGGCTCATTGGGAACCAGCGGTTCAGTTTCATTCATGTTCGACCGCAAGTGCACCTTCCGCATCAAAGCCAAGGAGGGCGTGGACATTGAAGACCTCGAACTCGAACTCATCGACTACGGTGGAGAGGAGGTTTTCGAGCAGATCGAAGTCGACAAGGATGACAACGAGACCAAGGTCGTTGTGATTTACGGTGATTACACTTCATACGGAACTCTCCAGAAGTTTATCGAGGAGAACGGTTATGAGATGATCTCCGGAGGTTTCGAGCAGATTCCTAACGTGGACCTCAAGGATGTGACACCGGAGCAGCGCAGCACCCTTGACAAGCTCATCGGTCTCCTTGAAGATGATGAGGACGTGACCAACGTCTACACGACATTGAAACCTGCCGAGGAGTAAATTGACAGTTTCCGGTTTGGCCGGAGCATACAGGGAAAGAGGATGACCTAAGCAGGCATCCTCTTTCTTTATGTTCCGCAGCCCTTATTTGCGGGACTTCCTGACGTAGCGTGCCTCCCATTCCTTCGGTGTCATCCCGGTTGCCTCGATGAAGGCCCTGCGGAAGTTGCCCTTGTCCGATATCCCCACATAGCTGCCGATGGTGGAAAGCGACATCCCCGGGTTGCCGGCCATCAGCCTCTGGGCCTCCAGGATCCTCATCTCCTTCCTCCAGACCCTGAATTCCTTCCCGACGTACATCCTGAAGAAATAAAACAGCTGTTCCGTCGACACGTCGAGGTCCTCAGCCACTTCCCCGTAACTGAGGTTGAGGAGGAATCTCTTCCTTTCTATCCATTTTTCGAGTTTCTGGGACATCCGTATGTCCACCACTTTCTGGTTGGGGTCGCAGTCCCCCCTTTTTTGACGAATAGCCTTGCTTTCGTCAAAAAATAGAATGCTGTTTTCATTTTAATTTGTTTTAATGTGTTCTACTAAATTAAGGTTAATTTTTACTACATTTGTAAACTATGGATACAGGATCTGAATTGCGCAATCTGCTTTCCCGTAAAACCCCGTTCTATCTTTATGATATGGGTCTTCTGAGGCGTACGGCACTCTCCCTCGCGGAGGCTTGCGGGAAGTACGGGATCAGTGCGCGCTATGCCATGAAGGCGAATAATGACGAACCTGTGCTGAAGACCATATCCTCGATGGGTTTCGGTGCGGACTGTGTGAGCGGGAACGAGGTGAAGGCTGCCGTCAAGGCGGGATTCGTCCCCGGATCCATCACTTTCGCGGGGGTGGGGAAAACCGATGAGGAGATAGAGACTGCCCTGGATGCCGGTATCGGTGCTTTCGTCGTGGAGAGCTTCCAGGAAATGGAGGTGATTGATTCAATCGCCGCATCAAGGTCCCTGAAGGCCCCGGTGATGCTCAGGATCAATCCCGGGATCGATGCGCACACGCACAGATACATAACGACGGGTCTGGAGGAAAACAAGTTCGGCATCCCTATGTCCGATGCCCTGGAGGCTGCAAGGAAGGTCATCTCACTCGGCAACCTCGAATTCAAGGGTATACAGTCGCATATCGGCTCCCAGATAACGGATTGTTCCGTATTCGGGATTCAGTGCCGTGTGATGTCGGAACTCGCCGATTCCATAGAATCCGCAGGGATTCCGGTGAGGAGCATCAGCCTGGGCGGCGGGCTTGGAATAGACTACAACGACCCTGATTCCAATGCGGTGCCAGATTTCGACAGCTGGCGCGGGACCATAGCCGGGAACCTTCCGTCAAGGGAAGGAAGGGGAATCCAGATCGAACCGGGCCGTTCCCTGGTGGGGCAATGCGGCAGCCTGTGCTCGAGGGTGCTTTACGTGAAGGAGGGAAAAGGACGCACTTTCCTGATCCTTGATGCCGGTATGAACGACTTCATCCGCCCGGCCCTGTATTCAGCCTCCCACCGTATCGAGAACTGGAGCGCCGCTGACCGCGGGGATGCTCCCGTGCGGCGCTACGATGTCGTCGGCCCCGTGTGCGAATCTTCCGACGTGTTCGGAACTGACGTCGCCCTCCCGGAAAGCAGGAGAGGTGACCTTGTTGTGATAAGATCTGCCGGAGCGTATGGAAGCGTTATGGCAAGCAGATACAATTTAAAGGATTTAGCAGATTCACTGTATGTTTGAAAATCTTTCCGAAAGACTTGAGAAATCCTTTCAGATCCTGAAAGGACAGGGTAAGATAACTGATATCAACGTTGCGGAGACCATCAAGGATATCCGCAGGGCCCTTCTTGATGCCGATGTCAGCTACAAGGTGGCCAAGGACTTTTGTGACAGGGTAAAGCAGAAGGCTATGGGGGCGGATGTCCTCACGGCTGTGAAGCCTCAGCAGATGATGGTGAAGATCGTCCACGACGAGCTGGCCGACTTCATGGGCTCCGAGCATTCGGAGATCAACCTCAAGGGCAGTCCGGCCGTGATTATGGTCGCCGGTCTGAACGGTTCCGGAAAAACCACTTTCTGCGGCAAGCTTGCCCTCAATCTCAAGAGCCATAAGGGTGCCAGGGTCCTGCTCGCAGCCTGTGACACGTTCCGTCCCGCTGCAATCGACCAGCTGCGTGCCCTCGGTGAACAGATATCGGTTCCGGTATTCGCGATCGAGGACGAAAAGAACCCTGTCACGGTTGCGAAGGAGGCTGTGGCCCTTGCCAGGAAGGAAGGCTATGGCATAGTCATCATAGATACTGCGGGACGCCTGGTCCTCGACAAGGAGCTGATGGATGAGATATCCACCCTCCACAAGGCGGTAGCTCCTCAGGAGACCCTGTTTGTCGTGGATGCAATGACGGGTCAGGATGCCGTTGAATCGGCAAAGGCATTCAACGAGGCCATAGACTATGACGGCGTCGTGCTCACGAAGATGGACGGTGATACGAGAGGCGGTGCCGCGCTTTCGATAAAGGCTGTCGCCGGGAAACCGATCAAGTTCGTCTCTACGGGCGAGAAGCTTGAAGCGCTCGATATTTTCTATCCGGCCCGCGTGGCGGACAGAATTCTCGGAATGGGAGATGTAGTCTCCCTTGTCGAGAAGGCCCAGGAGCAGTTCGATGAGAAGCAGGCCCGTGAACTCAAGAAGAAGATCGCCCGCGACCAGTTCACTCTGAACGACTTCTACGAGCAGATCCAGCAGATAAAGAAAATGGGCGACATAAAGGACCTCGCATCCATGCTTCCGGGTATGGACAAGGCGCTCAAGGACGTCGACATCGACAATGAAAAGGCCTTCAAGTCAACGGAAGCGATAATCCTCAGCATGACTCCCTGGGAGAAGGAACATCCGGAACAGATCAACGGTTCCCGCAGGAAGCGCATCGCTTCCGGGTCCGGAACCGAGATATCCGATGTGAACCGCCTCCTGAAACAGTTCGAGGGTACCAGGAAGATGATGAAGTCCGCTGTGACAGGCTCCCTGATGCAGAGATTCAAAGGAATGAGAAAGTAATGAAGAGAAAGTATACCACCTGTCTGAGGGCTGCTGCCCAGATTGTCCTTGCGGCGCTGATAACCGCCGGGCTGATTCTCATCACCTGGAGTGCGTCTCCGTCCTCCAGGCGCGTGCTACACGTCCTCACCACCGGTGATGTGCACGGACGCTGGTTCGATTCCTGTTATGTGGAACCCGGTGTCCGCAACTCCCTCCAGAACGTAAGCTGGTACGTCGACAGCGTAAGGAATGCCGCAGGCGAGGAGAACGTGCTCCTGCTTGATGCCGGAGACATCCTCCAGGGTGACAACTGCACCTACTACTACAATTTCGTGGATACTGCCTGCGTGCATCCGATGGCCCGGATCCTCAAGTATATGCGTTATGACGCAGTAGCCGTCGGCAATCACGACATAGAGACAGGTCACCGTGTCTATGACCGGTTCTCCGCCGATATGAAGCGTCTCGGCATCCAGTTCCTCGGAGGAAATGCGCTGAATGCCTCCGGAGATGCGTATTTCCCGGAATACAAGCTTTTCCGCAGGGCCGGGAT
>JAKSKC010000085.1 GCA_024401945.1 Bacteroidales bacterium | reverse complement strand
AAGCCACCTTGAAGGACATGAAGTTCGGAAGTGTGAACGGAATATCGGAAGACAGAGCCAGGCTGGCTCCAAGTTCACTGCCGCCCACCGTTCCGGGAACAGCCTCGGCGATATGGTTCGAATTACCTGAAATCACAGGTTTGCTTACTCCCGGGCGGTGCGCAATCTTCTGCTGCGTACGGAAATCTCCGAACGTACGGCAGAGCAGTTTCTTCAAGGTCTCCTCTTCAAGATCGCCCACAATCACGAACACACCGTCATTCACCTTTGAGAACTGACGGGCAAAATATCTTTCACACCTGTCGGCAAAATCATTCCCCACCACAGAGGCATCCCTGAGACCGGAGAACTTGTAATCCGGATACATGAATCCATCCATGAGGGAATTCATGTCACGTGGCGACAGGGATATCATATCGTGGCGGAGTTTTTCTGTACGCAGCCAATAGTCGAACCCATCATTGTCCGGCTGGCGGTCGCGAGCCACGGAGAGCAGGACGGAAACGAGGGTCTGAATCTTATCCTTGGGAGCCGAACCGGTAATCCTGAGATCAGAAAGGCCGACCGACATATCCATACTGATTCCGCTGGTGGACACTGACTCACGGAAATCCCTTCCTGGCAGTCCTGCGATCCTGCTGTTGGCAAGCATATCGGACACGAACACAGCTTCTCCCGGGATGAGATCGGGGACATCGGCATAACCTCCGCGCAACATCAGGCCATAATCGAACGTGCCTGTGCCAGGGGTCTTCTTGAACACCACCTTCACTCCGTTGGAGAATGTCCATATCTTCCCTCCCGAAATAGGATCCGGAGACTCTCCGCGCAATTTGATTTTCTCCAAAGCCGTATAGAGAGGCAGTTTGTCAGCGTCAGGCAGGGCAGCCGGGCTCCAGGACTGCGGAGCGTCCTTCTCCCATGATGCGGCGAAGACAGGAACGAGTCCTTCCGGATCTGCCGCATCCATAGGCACATCAATCCTCAAAGTAAGGTTGCGCACAGGAGTTCCTTGTCATCTGAAAGTTTCTTCTGCGAAAGGAAATCCCTGATCGCATCGTCGGATGCAAGGCTGGTCCCATATAGATATGAAGATATGCACTTGTCAACGAAAACCGGATTCGGAGTACGATATTTCTTCCTGACGCCGCGCAGCTCCGGCAAAAGTTCGATCCGGGCCGACTGCAGTTCCTCAAGGGTGGCTCCTGATCTGTCCAATCCTCCCAGCACCGATGCGACAATCTCCGTAGCCTCCTCCAGGCGGGATGCGGCCGTATAGACCGAAATCCTGTACCTTTCGTCATCAGGGCCATACGAACTGTCATAATAACTGTAACGGAAATCCGCCAGAGGGACTCCGGCGCTCCTGAAAGCCGAGGACAGCCTTTTCCTCAGGACAATGCCGAGTTCCGAAGAATACGCCTTCATGACTGCAGGCACGGCAGTGCCAAGGTTCTCTTTGGCGATCCGCTCCGTACTGTAAATCAGGTTTATGACCGCGACATTATCGGACAGATTCCTGGTGACGCACCAGCGGATGCTGTCACGCGGCCCCCATTGGTATGCTACGGCAGGAGCCGCTTCCCGGCGCGGGACCATCATGGAGAACATCTTCATACGCTCCAGTGTGGAAGCCGGATTGATGTCTCCGCTGACCACCACCGCCTGCGAATATGGATTTGAACCGGCAATGTCGAACAGCAGCATGAGAGTGGAGTCGGCGACAGCCTCATCATATACAGGGACATTGCGGAAATCGAATCTCGTCGAAGCGGGGAGATATGAGACAAGGCCTTTTTCCGAATAGGCCACGCCATGGTCGGCAAGGAAACGGAGAGGACTGCGGTCACCGAAATGAGTGGCTGACTTCAATGCTCCGCGTGCTGCCCGGACATCCGGCTCCCCCTGCTGTACAAGGGAGAAATCAGCAGTCCCTTTGAATGATTTGTTCTGGACAAGATAATAGGATATCCCGTTCGGAAGCACGCCGTCCGTAATCTCGCCCGCCTTACCGAAAGATGACAATTGCTGCCCTCCAAGAGCAAAGGGAAGGAGCAAAAGTGCAATCAGGCACGGAATATGCTTAAGGGATATTGTCATAACATATTTTTATTTAGCACAAATTTAACAACATTTTTTATTATTTTTGCATCCTATAGGTACACGAACAATTTAAAGCACATTGATATGAAAAGATTATTTGTGACACTCGCAGCCGCCGTGCTTGCATCTTCAATGGTATTCGCCCAGGACCTCAACCAGGCGACAGAGCTTTACAACGCAGCCGCTGAAGCCCTCAACAATGGTGAGAAAGAGGCCGCCCTCGCTTCATTCGAGCAGGCTCTCACCGTAGCGGAAGCTCTCGGAGAGGAAGGACAGGAAGTCCTCGGTAATTGCAAGAAATACATCCCTACAATCAAGCTTGCAATCGCAAAGGACCTCATCAAGGATAAGGATTTCGCAGGCGCCCTTGACAAACTTAACGACGCCAAGGCTTCCGCTGAGAAATTCGAAGCGGCAGACGACCTTGAAGAAATAAACGGCCTGATCCCACAGGTTCTCCTTTCACAGGGCAACAATCTCCTTCAGGCAAAGGATTTCGCAGGCGCCGCAGGTTTCTACAAGCAGATCCTCGATGCTGACGCCACCAACGGCATGGCAGCCCTCCGTCTCGGACAGGCTCTTGCCGGGACCGGTGACACCGCAGGTGCAATAGCCGCTTACGAGCAGGCCGCTGCCAACGGACAGGAGGAGAATGCAAAGAAGCAGCTTTCCAATATCAACCTCAAGGCTGCCGCCGCCGCACTCAAGGAGAAGAAGTACGCTGATGCAGTCGCTTCAGCCCTCAAGACCTGCGAATACGGTGACAATGCCCAGGCATACCAGATCGCAGCCCAGGCTTCTCAGCTTTCAGGCAAGAACAACGATGCAATCAAGTATTTCGAGAAATACCTCGAGGTTGCTCCGGATGCAAAGAATGCAGGCCAGATTGCCTATACCCTCGGCGCTCTCTACCAGCAGGCCAAGAACAACGGAAAGGCAAAGGAGTTCTACACCAAGGCTCTCAAGGATCCTAAGTTCGGACCTGAGGCCAAGAAAGTCCTCGACACCCTTTAATGACAACGCTTGAACTTCTGGCCCCGGCCAGAAATATGGAAATCGGCATCGCAGCCATCGACTGCGGTGCCGATGCCGTATATATCGCCGGTCCGGACTTCGGGGCAAGGAAGGCTGCAGGCAACGGCTTTGAAGACATCGCCGGATTATGCGCATACGCGCACAAGTTCGGGGCCAGGATATTCGTAACCTTCAACACAGTCATCAGGGATGATGAACTGGAAGAAGCCCACAGGCAGATGCTCGCTGCGCAGGAAGCAGGTGCAGATGCCTTTATCATCAGGGACAGGCGGATCGCAGGATGGGAGGATATCAAGGTTCCCCTGCATGCCTCAACTCAATGTGCCATACGGGATGTGGAAAGGGCACGTCTGTACGAATCCCTCGGATGCTCCCGGATAATTCTCGAAAGGGAACTCCCATTGGAAACGGTCAGGGAGATATGCTGCGCAGTGAACTGCGAAGTGGAATTCTTCGTTCACGGTGCTCTGTGCGTTTGCTACAGCGGAGACTGCCGTATGTCCGAATTCGTGGACGGAAGAAGCGCGGACAGGGGGGAATGCATCCAGGCATGCCGGTCACTCTATGACCTCACAGATGCATCAGGGAAGGTGCTGGTACGCAACAAGGCCCTGCTGTCCCTGAAGGATTACAATCTGAAGAACCGCCTTGAAGACCTCGCGGAAGCCGGTGTCTCCTCCTTCAAGATTGAAGGACGTCTGAAGAACGCATCCTATGTCAAGAACGTGGTCAGGGACTACGACCTGGCCTTGAACGCACTTGTCAGCAGATATCCCGACAAATACCGCAGGGCATCCTTCGGGCATGTGACTGCGGGTTTCACCCCTGATACCGACAAGACTTTCAACCGCGGATACACAGAACTGTTCCTTGACGGAAAACGGGGGAAATGGTCATCAATGGATGCTCCCAAATCCATGGGGGAAGCCATAGGGACCGTCTGCCGTATCCGACGCAAGGACACCCATGCGCTCGAACTCACCGTCAAGCCTTCAAAGCCGGGACTGATTCTCCGCAACGGAGACGGATTCGCTTTCGCCACCAGGGACGGTGTGACCGGATTCCGTGGTGATGTCTGCAACGGATTGAAAATCGAATGCAAGGAAGTCAGTGACTTGCACGAAGGCACCACCTTGTACCGGAACATCAACCAGGCATTCGAAAAAGCCCTTGAGACCCAGACCTGCAGACGAGAAATCGCAGTCAGCCTCTCGGTGCATATCCATGGCAGATTCAACATTGACATCAAGGCGATATCCGAAGATGGCAGGACTATCGTCTCTCCTTTCAAAACAGACCTCGAAGTAGCCGAGAACAGGGAAAGGGCCGAGGCAATGCTGCATGAGCAGCTGTCAAAACGCAGCGGTCACTACAACTTCCACCTGGAGGAACTCACCGTGGATACGGCCGGAAACTGCCTGCCTCTGCTGAGTACGTCCACCATCAACAGCATACGCCGTCTTGTAGCCGACGATCTGGACTGCCTGCCATGCAACAGGAACATCATGCCTGCAGGTAACAGAACCGTACAGGATGCAGGCAAGGATGAGACACTTCCGGGAAAAGAACTGATGCGCAGCAGGTATTGCATACGCTACGAACTTGGCATGTGCCCGAAACTCCAGGGAGCCGGGGCGTCAGGACCGCTATTCCTCACCAACAACGGCAGGAAGTTCGCCCTGGGATTTGACTGCGCCAAGTGCGAAATGACCGTCAGCGCAGTTGAAAAGTGACTTTGACGTCTCCGAAACGTCCTTCAGTAGGCGAGGTCTTGCTGAAGAAAGAGGTCCCCAGCTGACCGCGCCATACAATGTCGTCCTTGTCCTTATACGGAATATCGACATCGAAACCGTAAGCCTTCGAATTGTATTTGACGGTTGCTTCACATTTCCAACTTGTTGAAGTACCTCCGTCATCTTCAACTATAAGGAATGCAAGTGTCTCCATCTGATCGGTGAGGTCGGTGAGGATTATTGCATCCAGAGGTATGCTGCGTCCTATCTGCTTGCGTTTCACCACCAGCATGAAATCCGTAACCTTCGGTGTATATAGTTTGAGGTCTGCGTCCGTTTCGGCCTTGAAACCGTCCACGGCCCCACACTTCACGAAGAACTCGGATGCCCCGCCGAACCATGTATCATAGTTCCGTAATGCCGTGAAGTTCCTGATGATCAATCTTGCCCCTGTTTCGGAAGACGGTGCAGCCTCCTCCCCGCCCTTGCTTTCCTTGATGTAGAAATCAAGGGGCGTATATGCGCTGTCATCATTGGTGTTTATGACCCACACGGGTCTCTGCATGGCCAGGGCTTCATCGACAAGGACAGTTTTGACCACCCTGGCTCCATCTGCTGTCATGCTTATCTCGTACCCCAGATTGGTTTCGGCCCCATATCCCGGGTCAAACGTCACTACGGGGAATGACTCTCCGTCCCAGTCCTCACTGTAAGGCCAGTATATCTGCATGCCTGATTCTATCATAGCGTTGATATAGGCTTCCACATCTGATTCACCGCCCTTCGTGGACATGTTTTCCCGCAGATACTCTGAGAACAGATCCCTGAGAGGGGTTTCATATGATGTCGCCTTGGTCTCCCCGGATGACCCCACGCCGCTTCCGGGAGCCCGGAAAAGGTTGTCCATCATATATTCCTCGTCGAAACCGTTTCCGGAAGAGGAATTCACCGCCTCATAGACTTCGTCCAGATGTTCGTGTCCGAGCGGAAGTTCTGAAATGATCCTGGCTACCGTAGATACCGTGACATCTGACGGTG
>JAKSKC010000084.1 GCA_024401945.1 Bacteroidales bacterium | reverse complement strand
GAAGGTGCGCACATCGTTAATATGGTGTCCCTCACCTGCAGATTCGGCCGCCTGGGGCAGGACATCTTTTCACGCCGTGAAGAGGATTTCCACCGCCTCGGCACATATTCCGACAGCAAGCTGGCGCTGCTTCTCAACACAATAAGCCTCAGGGAGGAAACCCTGGCGGATTATCCCGGAATAAGGATAAACGTTGCCGACCCGGGGATAGTCGACAGCAATATGATCTCGATGGGAAAGTGGTTCGACCCGCTTGCGGACGTCTTTTTCAGGCCATTCTGCAGTTCCCCGCAGAAAGGGGTGGAAGCCGCTATGAGGGCCCTCGGAAGTGAAAGGGATCTGCTGTATTATGTCGGGGAGAGGAACAACAGCATAGCTTCAAGGTACACTGACCACCCGGAAAGGGCGTGGCTTTGGAAAGAGACCAAAAATATCCTATCTTTGTAAAACCTAAGACCGAAACCACCTATATGAAAGTTCTGTTCGTCAGCAACAATATATATGTAAAGGGCAATGGCATCTGCACATCAGCACAGGTTACCGCGAAATATCTGCGGGAGGCTGGCGTGGACGTACGTTTCCTGACGGCAGAGAATTTCTCTCCTGACGGTCCCCAGCCTGAGTTCCGTCTCAAAAGAATGCATTTCCCTATATTCCAGCCCCTGCTCGAGGCCAACTGCTTCACATTTGCAGTACGCGACGCCAAAATTATGAAAGAGGCTGTGGCGTGGGCTGACGTAATACATATCGAGGAGCCGTTCAGGCTTCAGAGGGAGACCATAAAGTATGCCGAAGAGGCCGGAAAGCCTGTAGTGGGCACCTTCCATCTCTTCACCCAGAACATCCTGAACGAGATTCCGATGGCTTCCTGGGGCTGGACCAACAAGCTGTATATGAAATTCTGGAAACGGGTCTATTTCGACCATTGCACCGATATACAGTGCCCGAGCCTCTACGTGAAGCAGCTACTTGAGGAAAACAAGTTCAAGGCAAGGCTTCACTTCTTCTCCAACGGAACGAGGATTCAGAAGGAGCCCGTCATCGCCAACAGGCTGGAGGGAGCCCCATACATGATTCTCAGCGTCGGGAGACTGACGAAGATAAAGGGGCACAGGACCCTGCTCGAGGCTATGGAATATTCCCGCCATTCAAAGGAGATCAAACTTCATATCGCCGGCAAGGGCGTACTGAAGGAGAAACTGCAGAAATACGGAAGGGAACTGGTAAGGAAGGGTGTGCTCGAATATGAGCCGGCCTTCGAGTTCCACACCCACGCGGAATTGAAGGAACTTGCAAGGAACTCGTATCTGTATGTTCACAATGCACGTATGGAAGTGGAAGGACTCGGATGTCTGGAGGCGATACGCGAGGGAACCGTCCCTGTTATCGCAAAGGGCGAATACATAGCCACATCCGATTTCGCCCTTGACGACAGGAGCACCTATCCTTCAAAGGACGCGAAAGCCCTTGCGGAGAGGATCGACTGGTGGATCGAGCACCCGGAAGAGCGCAACAGAATGGCCCAGAAGTATGCCGACGAATCGCGCAAATATGACATCCACAATTCTGTCAAGGCGCTCATCGGGATGTATAACCAGGCTCTCGGGAAATGAAAGCGCTGCGATGGGGACCGCTGTTGGCTGTTCTGTTACTGAGTTCCTGCGCAGTCCAGAAGGTTCTCAGCACAGACAGGACGCATTTCTCATCGGTAGAGGAGATCTCTGAGAAATTTCACCCGGAGGGTACACTCAAACAG
Source organism: Bacteroidales bacterium (assembly GCA_024401945.1). The sequence continues at coordinate 4,189 of JAKSKC010000084.1, read as the reverse complement.
GTCCTTTGTGAATCATCCGTCCCGGGTCCGAGCGCCAGGAAAGTGCTCGTGTACCTTCCTTCCGGATATTATGACAACAATGACGAATATCCTGTCGTATATCTCTTCCACGGCGCGAGGGGGAATGAGACGTCCTGGATCAAGGACGGAGACCTCTTCGGGACCGTGGACAGTCTCAACCGTTCCGGTTCCGGACGCAAGGTTATTGTCGTGCTGCCGAATATGAACCAGTACGACGATGACGCCGACTATGCGGACTCACGCTTCAAGAAACCGATAGAATCGTTCTTCGAGACTGACGGCACGGTGGAATACGCGTTCCCGGACGACGTCGTAGGCTATATAGACGGCCATCTCCGCACCTTGCGCTCCAAGGAGGGGCGGGCAATCGCGGGACTTTCCATAGGTGCCCTGCAGAGCATCTACATTTCCGCTGACAATCCGGAAATGTTCGATTACGTAGGACTCTTCTCCCCTATGTTCAGGTCACCCGTCAAGCACAGCGACTATTCCTTCCTGTACAACTACAAGGAACTGGTAAGAAAACAGAAGATTCAGTTCAGCGACCCTCCGCAACTGTATTTCATAGCCATAGGCAGAAGCGACATATTCCACGGGCATATGCGCAATTACCGCAGGTACCTCGACCGCAACGGATATGCCTACAACTATCTGGAAACCGGAGGAGGGCACAACTGGACCAACTGGAGCGAGTTTTTCAGGCAATTCTCTAAAATGTATTTCAAATAATGGCGGATCTCAAGTTAAGAAAAGGTGAATATCTTCCGCAGACCGGAATGACCTATCCTGACGACCCCATGGCCAGACTGGTCCCTGCCGACAGGAAATTTGACTATAAGTTCGACGAGACATACACTTTCCTGGATGACAGCCTTTCCTTCAGGATCCAGAGGATAGTGCTCTATTTCCTTGTATTCTGCCCGTACTACCTGGTGCACAGCATCAAATTCGGTCTCAGATTCAGGAACCGGAGCGTTTTCAGGCGCTACCGCAAGGAGTTCTCCAACGGCATCGTCAGCATTGCCAACCACTGCTACGTATGGGATGGGATGGCCATAGCGGAAGGAATGCATCACACCGTCTGGATGCCTATGCTCGGGGATCATCTGAACAGTCACAACAGATGGCATCTCAAACATTTCGGAGGCATCCCGCTTTCGGACGGCTCATTCGGGGGACAGAAGAAATTCAATGAGGCCTTCGACGAGATACACCGCAGGAAAGGATGGATACACATCTTCCCTGAAGCCCGAAACTGGCATTTCTACAAGCCTTTGAGGCCTTTTATGAAAGGAGCCTTCACAATGGCTTACAAATACGACTGCCCCATCCTCCCGATAGGAATCTCATTCCGTGAACGCAAGGGGATCTACAGGCTCTTCGCAAAAAAGGAGATACCACTTATCACCATCAATTTCGGAGAACCCGTATTCCCTGACCGGAACAATGCGCGCAAGGTTGAGGTTGAACGTCTTCTCAGAGAATCCCACTCGGCGATATGCGAACTTGTAGGCATAGTCGAGAATCCGTGGCCGGCATCGATCGATGAAATATAAAGCAGTCATATTCGACCTTGACGGTACCCTGTACGACAACAGGGCCCTGCCCCTGCTGGTGATTCTGCACAGCAGAGGACGTCTTGCCCTGCTGAAGGCGGAAAGGATCAGCCGCAGGGAGCTTGCCGGAAGGTACTTCGGACAGAACGGGGAGACGCTTGCCGAACTGATGAAACTGACCGCGGATAAAAGCGGATACGCAGTGGAGGATGTGGAAAAATGGTACAACGGTACTTATCTTCCGCTTCAGGCTGAACTCCTGGGCAAAGGTTTCCGCACGAAGAAAGGAATAGTCAGAACTCTCGGGAAGCTTAAGTCGGAAGGCGTCAAACTGGCCTGCTGCTCCGACTACGGCGGAATCAGGGAGAAACTGGAGGCACTTAAGATAAATCCTGAATTATTCGACATCATCATAGATTCTCCTTCCGCAGGAGGTTGCAAGCCCTGCCCTGAGGCCCTGCTGCATCTGGCCTCGATGCTGGGTGAGCAGCCGCAGGACATTCTCGTCGTCGGTGACCGCAAGGACAATGACGGACAGGCCGCGGCCGGTGCAGGAATGGAGTTCCTATTGGTATCAAAATCCAACCACAAGCAGATCAAGTTATGAAAACGGCAAGATTCATTCTTATTGCTCTTCTGCTCCTGCTCGGCACCAACCTGGAAGCCCAGCAGAGAAGATTCACAAGGTATTGCCCGAAGAAGACGTACAATGTAACCTGGCAGATCACGCACGAAGGGAAAAACACCTGCTACGTGATAAATACCGGCAGCGAGAAACAATATTTCACCGTGACCGACAAGTTCCTCACCCTTTCGTGGAGGCTCGTCAACCCTGACAATTCAACTGACCTTACGTTCAAGTCGGAAAACGGCAGCTATGTGATCAGCGGCACACTGAAGGGAAAGAAGGTTCAGAAGACCGTAAAGAGCAAAGGATACCCCTGGTACCAGAATCTTGAATTCAACGGACGTCAGTTCAGCAGCACGCAGGAAGGCAGCAGGAAGAAATTCGAATGTTTCCGCCCCTATGAAACCACATTCTACGTCATGGAGGCGACTGACCTGGGCAACGAAAGCATAGAGGGCTTCAACGCAAAGCACGTGAAAGTGAACCTCACGGGAGCATTCGCCGGAATGTGGAGCTGCAACTATTACTATGACTCCAAGAGCAGCGATTTCGTTGTCTACACCTCCGTGGAGGGCCCTCCGGGAACTAAGGAGACAAGACTTGTTTCCGAGAAATGACGGAGCTTCTGCTGAAATTCAGTGACCTCTACGACGACGAGGGATGGGAACGTGGAACCGTGCTTGACCTGCGTCATCTCGAAGGTACTAACGGCTACTGTGACGACGTGGCCTGCACCGGCATCCTGGCGGCCATCAGGCCTTTCGGCCCTGAAGGGATACACTGGATCGACAGCGGTGACTACCACTATGCCAGCGAACTTTTCATGAGAATGGTCAGGGAACCTTTCGCCCTGGTCCTGTTCGACAATCACCCGGACAATCAGAGAACGGCGTTCGGGGACGATATTCTGAGCTGCGGCAGCTGGGTATATTATGCGCAGGGACACAATCCGTTCCTGAAGCCCCTGTCCGAAGGGCTGCCTGTCTATATCTCGATAGACCTGGACGTTCTCTCCACTGAATACGCGCGTACAAACTGGGATCAGGGGGATATGACACCGGACTGCCTGCTGGAAAACATCGGGGCGCTCGCACGCTCGCACAGGATCATCGCAGTGGACATATGCGGGGGCATAACTCTTGCAAAAGGAGCATCGGCGCAGGATATCGCGCTCAACCTGCGAACAAGACAACGAATAATTGATTACATTTGCAAAAATCTGACATTATGAAGAAGTACATAGCTATCCTCATCCTTGCTGTTCTCGCAGTAGCATGCGTAAAGCCTACAGATCCCGAGAAACTTGTCCTCACATCGGAAAGCTCTCTCTCAATCCCGCGTGACGGAGGTTACAAGAGCATCTCGTTCGAAAGCGGCAGCAACTGGTTTGTCGAATATGAGGCGGAATGGCTTGACTGCCCTGTAATCACCGGTCCTGCAGGGACCATTTCATTCTCGGTGGGAGCGGAGGCCAACACCACCGGCAGCGAAAGGTCAACCATCGTCAAGGTCCAGCTCATCGGCTACGACAAGAAGTTCGAGGTCTTCGTGAGTCAGCCTTCAATCTGATGAACCCTCAATATATCCGCCCCGTGGCGGATAGCAAGCTCTTCCACGCGCAGGTTGTCCCCGTGCGTGAATCTTTTGTTTGACGCACCGATCAGGATCGGACGGCCGAAGCGCTTGAGCTGTTCCAGGTTCTCAAGTATCTCGTAGCACTGCGCCTCCGTCTTGGCGAAGCCGAGTCCCGGGTCCAGTATCCAGTCATCTATGCCGAGTTCATCCGCCCGCCTGCCGAAGCTCCCGAAATAGTCCAGCAGTTCCGCCATTATCCCATCCGGATAGTCGCACAACGAGTCCATCGTACGCGGATTGCCTCTCTTGTGCATAGCTATGTAGGGAAGTTTCAGCGACGAGACCGTCTCCAGCATCGCCGGGTCGTCCTCCCCAGCCGAGATGTCGTTCACGATGAACGGCCCGATCA
>JAKSKC010000083.1 GCA_024401945.1 Bacteroidales bacterium | reverse complement strand
GAAGTCCGATTTTCGGAGCGTTTTCAGCGGAGAAAACCGGAGCTTCCGCGGAGCGCCCTTCTTCATTGGTAAAACACTACAAGGAAGGGGCCGTGATGGGGGTGAGCGACGTGCTGGCGAAGGCTGGCAAGCTGTCCGCGAATCTCAAGCTTTGCAAAAGCGACATCCTTGCCTGGGGACCCGACGTGGTCATCCTGATAGACTACCCCGGATTCAACTTCAAGATTGCGCATTTCGCGCACGACCACGGATTCAAAGTGTTCTATTACATAGCCCCGAAGACCTGGGCCTCCCGCGAACGCAGGAACCGCAAGCTCAAGGAGTGGGTGGACAGGCTCTTCATCGTGTTCCCGTTTGAGATTCCGTACTTCGAGCAGAGGCACATCCCGTTCATCTACAAGGGCAATCCTCTCATCGATGCAGTGGACTCCCACGAGTTCAGCCGTCCTTGCGACGAAAACTACATCGCTGTCCTCGCCGGCTCCAGAAAGGGGGAGATCTCGCGTATGATGCCTGTCTGCATGGAGGTTGCGGACCGCGTGGGATGCAAGTTCATCGTCGCCGGCGCTCCATCCAGGACAGCCGGGGACTATGAGCCGTTCATCGCCGGAAGAAAGAACGTCGAGCTGGTTTTCGGCCGGACCTATGACGTCCTCAAATATGCCGATGCTGCGGTGATCAACTCCGGCACGGCATCGCTCGAAGCCGCCCTCATCGGTACTCCGCAGGTTGTCTGCTGGAGCGCATCGAAACTCACTATCTTCGCCGCCCGCCACGTCCTCAAAGTCGCTGACCACATCAAATACATCAGCCTGGGCAATCTCATCATTGACCGGCTGGCCTTCCGCGAGCTCATCCAGGAGGATTTCAACCCTGACGCCGTCACCGCCGAACTCGACAGGCTCACCGGGGACAATGACTACCGTGCCCGCATGCTGGCCGACTACGCGGACATCCGGGCCGCGCTGGGCGGCGCCGGAGCGTCCCGCTCCGTGGCCAAGGCAATGATGGAAAGCCTGATGGAATAGAATAACCGATAACCACATTATATGAAAAGGAATCTGATCGCAATGACCGTCCTGGCTTTCACCTGGCTTCAAGCGGCAGCGCAGGAGAAGCCGTTCGTGGAAGACCTGAACTATTACATTGAGAACACTGAGGTCTTCGGCCTCGGCCAGGAGGAAGGCAGGGCCTGGTATATTCCTGAAACAAGCGTCAGCCTGAACGGCAGTTGGAAGTTCCTCTATGCGGAGAATCCTGCCGGAATCCCTTCCGATTTCTTCAAGCCGGCCTTCAACGACAGGAAATGGTCGACGATAGAAGTGCCTTCAAACTGGGAGATGCAGGGCTTCGGCCAGGCGGTATTCAGGAATACGGTTTCCCCTTTCCATACCGACCCTCCCCGTGTACCGGACGAGCTCAACCCTGCAGGTGCCTACAGGACCGCTTTCACCGTGCCTTCATCGTGGAAGGACCGTGAGGTCTTCCTTCGCTTCGAGAAGGTCGCATCCGCAAGCTTCGTGTGGGTGAACGGACAGCAGGTGGGCTACAACGAAGGGGCCCAGGAACCTTCCGAATATGATATCACCAAATATGTGAAGCCCGGCAGGAACACTCTTGCCGTGCTGGTGCTCAAATACTCCGACGGCTATTATCTTGAAGGCCAGGACTACTGGCGCCTGGCCGGAATATTCGATGACGTGACCCTGTATTCAACCGGGAAAGTCCGGATGCGCGACTGGCAGGTGATTACCGACTTCCCGAGAAAGCAAGTCAATATCGAACCGTCCGACTTCAAGGAATCGGCACTCAGCGTGAACGTGGCTGTCCGCTCGTACGGAGATTCCGACGCCGGCCGCAGCGTCAGAGCGACGCTCTCGAAGAACGGCGCCGTCGTCACTGAAATGAATGGCACCAAGGTCAATGTTCCCGCGGGAGGGGAGACAACCGTCCAGCTCGCAGCGACGGTTCAGAATCCGTTGCTCTGGACAGCGGAGACCCCTGAACTGTACGACCTGACAATGGAACTTCTCGATGAGGCGGGCGCAGTGACCGAAAGCATCACCCGCAGGATAGGATTCAAGAAGACCGAGATCCGCAACGGAGTGTTCTATCTTAACGGCAAGGCGGTCAAGCTCAACGGCATCTGCTCGCATATGCAGCACCCGGAGCTGGGCCACGCTATGGACGAAGCCACTATACGCCGCGATTTCGAGATACTCAAGCAGTTCAATTTCAATACCGTCCGCACTTCCCACTATCCTCCGACCAACCTCTATCTCGAGCTTGCCGACGAGTATGGGATCTACATAGTGGACGAGACGGGCGACGAATCCCATTCCACTATGTATGTCAGCTCCCTCCCCGAGTGGGAGGCAATGTACAGGGAAAGGGCACGCCAGATGGTGCTGCGCGACCGCAACCACGCCAGCGTACTGTTCTGGAGTGCGGGAAACGAGAGCGGAGAAGGCCCGAACATAGCTGCCGTCATCGACGAAGGCAAGAAATATGACCCTACCAGATACTGGATGTATGGTGGCAGCGCCCCCAAGAATCCGGCCGAGGACATAGTCGGACCACGATATCCGATCCCTCTGACCCACGAAGTGGAATATGGACTCAACCCTGCAGAAGAACGTCCTTCCTTCATGGACGAATACCTGTCCGTCGCCGGCAACGGCGGAGGGGCGTTCGAGGACTACTGGCGCGAGATATACCTGCACGACTCCCATCTCGGAGGTGCGGTCTGGGACTTTGTCAGTCCCGGACTGCGCGAGCCGGTCCGTCTGCTTGAAGACAAGTCGGGCAATGATATCCAGTCAGTCATCTTCGGCAAGGCAAAGTTGGTCAAGGGCAGGAGCGGCCTGGCCATTGACCTGAACAAGCAGGACCAGTGGGTGCAGGTCTACAGGGCTGACGCCCTTGAGATTTCAGGCGACAGCCTCACCATTTCGATGGATGTCTTTCCGCGCTGGAACCTTGGAGAGGACAACTGGCTCCTGACTAAGGGCAGCCGCCAGTACGGCCTGGTCCATCGCGCTTCGGGCGAGCTTGAATTCTACCTTGACAACGGCGCAGTCCGCTCTCTGAAAGTGCCGGTGCCTGCGGACTGGCTCGGACATTGGCACAGCATCAGCGCGGTCTATGACGGCAGCGCGATGGAATTGTACATCGATGGCGCTAAGACCGGCTCGCTGCAGACCTCGGGCAAGATCCGTAACCTTCCTCCGGCCGTCTGCATCGGCCGCGACGAGCAGCGCCACGGCCAGGAAACGGTGGAGACCATCTGCGACGCTATGATCGACAATGTCGCTGTCTACGCTGCGGCGGTGCGCCCTTCTGAAAGCGCGCAGCCTGCCCTTCTCCTGGATTTCGAGGGCGAGTCCGACGGCGGGGACTTCTTCTCCTACGGCCTGGGCGCGCGCACCTACGGCTGCATCTGGCCGGACCGCACCCCGCAGCCGGAGATGTACCAGATGAAGAAGAGCGCGCAGCCACTTGACTTCTCTCTGCTGGACAGCCGCGACGGCACCCTCGAGGTGACCAACCGCAGCCGTTTCCTCGATGCTTCGACATATCTTACTACCTGGACTCTCACCGCCGATGACGAGACTGTCGCATCAGGAGAGCTTGACCTCAGGCTTGCTCCTTGTCAGACAGGTATCTTCACCATCCCTTATACCCGCCCTGCGTCCGTTGCAGGGAAGGAGTACCGCATCACTCTGAGCTCTGTCCTCCGTGAAGACGAACTGTGGGCCCCGGCAGGCCATGAGGTCGCCTGGGAGCAGTTCGAACTCCCGGAGTGGAACGTTCCTGCGGCTCCGGTCGCAAAGCCTTCAGGAAGCGTGGCGGTCAGCCACGGGTTCATGACCACGGTCGTATCCGGCGATGGATTCACATACAAGTTCGACGCTGAGAACGGGGCGCTCATTTCAATGCTGGTGGACGGAAAGGAACTTCTGAAAGCTCCGCTGGCGTTCAATATGTGGCGCGCTCCGGTCGCTAACGAGGTCGACGGCTGGGACGGCTTCACCGCGATGTCCGGAAGCTATGCCGACAAACGCGGCTATGCCGTGGCCGGAACCGAGCAGACCATTGCAGGCATGTACTATGTCGCTCATCTGAACGACCCTGTAGTACTCCCGGTTTCCATGGATGTACGTGAGACAGGCGGAAGCGCATATCTGGATGCGCGTGAGCTCGTCGTGTTCGGCGGGCGTACCGATCCAGACCCTGACAACCTCAGTTCCTATCTGAACTCCCCGGGACTTGCGGGCTTCGAGAGCATCTGGCGTTACAGGGTGGACGCCGACGGAACCATCACCGTCCGGCATTTCCTCAACCCTCAGGGCAATATGCCTCTGTGGCTGCCACGCATCGGAGTGACCCTCTCGCTGGACGGCGGATACGGCAATGTAAAGTGGTACGGCCGCGGGCCTCAGAGCTCTTATCCTGACAGGAAGAGCGGCTACCGCATCGGAGTTTATGAGTCTACCGTTGAGGATATGTACGAGCCTTACCTTATCCCGCAGGACTACGGCTTGAGGATGGACAGCCGCTGGGTGGAGTTCACTGACGGCGAAGGCAGGGGGTTGCGTTTCAGCATGGACGGAAACTTCGCCTTCAATGCCTATCCTTTCACCACGGACAACCTTACCAAGGCCGAATACACCTTCCAGCTCCAGCGCTCCGGCGTCGTGACGGTGAACCTCGACTACGAGACCACCGGCGTGGGGGAGACCTGCAACGGCATCTTCCAGGCCTACAAGGCCGTCCCTGACGAATCCTTCGACCGTACCATCACCATCAAACCTTTGAAACAGAATCCCTAAGAATGCAAATGATATGAGAAAAATGATTATCCCGCTGGTCGCCGTCCTTCTGACGGCCGCCGCTTGCAGTGACAAAGCTGCTGATACCGTCGTCTACGGCACCATCCGCACCGCGGAGGAGGACAACCCTCTCGTCGAGGCCATCGCCGTCAAGGACGGAAAATACATCTATGCCGGCGACAAGGCCGGTGCCGCAAAGTACATCAAGGAAGGAGTGACCGATGTAATCGACCATACCGGCAAGGGAATGGTGACCCCGTCGTTCACCGACGGACACGCCCACTACCTGATGCCGCTTGCCCTGGCCAATATGAAAGGCGGCGTGATCTTCGGTCACGAGGATGACAAGGCCACAGTAATGGCGAAGGTCGAGGCCGCCGCCCTCGCGGCCATTGAAAACAAAAAGAACAGCCTGCTGGGCTTCGGCTGGAACTATAACATCATAATGCCCGACCAGCCGACCCTTGCCGAGATCGACGCCGCCACCCACGGTTTATCCACCGTCCTCATCGACGCCACGGGCCACAACCTGTTCTGCAACTCCGAGTGCCTGCGCCGCTGCGGCATCCTCTCCGATACCGGTGAAGTCCTTATCAATGAGATAGATGGCGGTCTGTTGCAGCTTGATGCAAACGGCTATCCGACAGGATATCTGAACGAACGCGCCACTGGATTCGTGCAGCGTATGGGAGGTATCGACCCCGATGAAGTCATTGATGAGGAACTGGCGGAGACAGCCCTGCTGAGTTCCCAGGAACTCCTTCTCTCCACCGGATACACCTCCTATATGGAGGGCTGGAGCAACTGCTTCCACCCGGGAATCTTCTATGAAGTAGCCAGCCGTCTGGACAATGAGGGAAAACTCAAGATAATGCTTCCGATGACCTATGAGGTCGAGCCTTGGCAGAAGGATATGGACTCCCAGATAGATTACCTGACATCCCTCAATGAAAAATACTCGACCGCCCACGTCCGCCCTGAATACCTGAAGGTTTTCATGGACGGCTGTGTGGAGCAGAAGAGCGGTGCTATGTCCAGGCCGTACAAGGACGGCAGCACCTACAGGAGCTTCTGGTCAGTGGACCGCCTCGCTGAGATCACCCGCGAATGCAACTCCAGAGGCCTCACCGTCCATACCCACGTAATGGGTGACGACGCCATCACAGAGGCCACCGATGCCTATATCAAGGGCGGTG
>JAKSKC010000082.1 GCA_024401945.1 Bacteroidales bacterium | reverse complement strand
CTTTCCGCCGAACACATTCTCATACCCTGCGGCAAGGCTGGCCGCTGTAGGGAGGTCGTAGCTCTTGCTGTCGATGGACGTCACCTTGCCTCCGAGGGAAGTGACCCCTGCGGCAAGCTTGACACCGTCGAATTTTGACATAAGGAGGACATCGATGCCGAAGCTCTTGTAAGGATCGTGCTCGGAAAGCTTCTGGCTCATGAACCTGGCGTTGACGCCGACGCTCAGCTGAGGGATGAACCTGTAGCTGAATCCGGCCCCTACCATCATATCGGTCGAAGATATCGTCTTGTCAATCACACCCTGTGACGGTGAAAGCAGGGAATTCCCACCCTTGTCGCTTGCGAAGCAGGCGCTGATACCAATCTTGTCGGAGATGTTGAAACCGAGACCTGCATTGATGTTGGTGGAAGCTGACGCGCTTGAAGGAGCCCAGCCCTGATAGGATACCTGGCCGTCAACGGTATTGGAAGAGAAAGGCAGCACCGCAATGTTCCCGAAAGCGGAGTAGCCCGTGAAGGATGTTTCCAGAAGTGAAGTGTTTCCCATTCCCATAGCCACCGGACTGCGTCCTATTCTCGTGAAAGGCATCGCCACTGAGGACAATTTGTCGGCAGTTACATCCTGGGCGGAGGCGAAGGCGCATACGCACGCCAGCGCTGATATCAGTATATATTTTTTCATAACCGTCCGTATTAGATTTTCATAACTCTTTCTTCATATACCTTGCCGTCGAAGCTCATCCTGACCCCGTAGACGCCCACGCCCCAGGAAGCCATGTCAACAGCGAAAGGTCTCAGGCCGCTGGCAGCCCCGGTGCATTTCCAAAGCACCTTTCCGGCAGCGTTGGTAATGACGACCTCGGTCTCTACAGGCTGCTTTACGCCAGGGGCGAGATACAGGATGCAGTCCCCATTGCTGTCCAGTGATACAGGGTTAGGATAGACGTCGGCGTCATATTCCCTGTCGTGGAGCACAAACCTGAAGCTGTTGTCAACCTTGGATCCGCCTTCATCGGTCGCAGTCACGATGAATGTTGTGTGACCGTATTCCTTCTGGGTGATGGTGATGGTGTTGCCGTTAATGCTGTGGGCGGCCTTGCCGTCCTTCTTCACGAAGAAGGTGAGTTCATCCCCGTCAGGATCTACGAAGATGGTGCTCATATCGAGTCTGAGGGTGTCAAGCTTGGACAGTGCGTAGAATCCGTCATAATCCACAGCCTGAGGAAGCTGGTTCTTAGGAGTGGTTATCTCCTTGATCTCGCTGGAGACCCTGAGTTTTCCGGCGTTCATTGAATACACCGCAGCATAGTAATGTGTGGAGTATTTGAGATGCTTTGCCACAATATTGTGCTTCTCTCCTTCCTTGACTCCTGATATATGGTCACCGATCACACCGGGGGTCATGCTGACAGATGTCAGTTTGAGCAGGGACTCCCTGTCCTCGCTCACGGCAACCACGCAGCCCGTAGTCTTTCCGGGCACGGTGATATCGAACACAGCCCTGTTGGATTCCGTCTTCACGCTCCAGGAGGTGATAGGGTCAGGATCCTCGGCAATCGCAATCATTGAGGCATAAGTGTCGACAAGCGGTCCGATAGGATGGTCGTGCACGCTGTCGAACCTGTGTGAGGCGTTGTCAATGAGCTGGGCACGGAGCATATCGGCCGTGTAGCCCTTCTTTCCGTGTGCGGAAATGAGGAGGGCGGCCGCACCCGACACGTATGGAGTGGCCTGCGAAGTACCGCACATTCCGACTACGGAGTTGTTCGTACTGAGGCTCCAGATGTATCCGTCGTTTCCGAAATACGAGTCTCCTCCCGGAGCGCAGATGTCGACCCACGGACCATAGTTGGAATATGATGCCCGGCGGCGGTCAGGCCCAATCGCACCTACAGCCACCACCTGTTCGAGTTCTCCGGTAGGGGCGCGGTCAATATTGTCGTTTCCTGAAGAGAAGAAACAGATACCGCCTTTCATCAGTCCCGTCTGGTTGCCGTTCTCGTCACAGCCGGCATAGGTGTTGAAATATTCGATCGACCTGATGAGCGACTCGTCAACCTTCGCATTGCAGATTGTTTCGTACTCATCAGGGTCTATGACTCCGTTACCGTTGGCATCGAAATCGTATCCCCAGCTGTTGTTGCATACAAGGGCACCGTGATCGCAGGCCCATACGATGGCCTCTCCGAAATTCTTGTATGAACCGTTATCTGAGAAGACCTCGCAAGTCAGTATCGAGACACCTCCATTGCCGTCATATCCTCCGGCGACACCGCAGCAGAAATTGCCGCTGTTGTTGCTGGCCCCGATGATGCTTATGCCGGCCGCTTGCTCCCGTCCGGTCCCGGAGGGACGACAACGCCGGCAAGGTCGGAATGGTCAGGGTCCACACCCTCATCGACCACACCGACAATGACTTCCCTGATTCCGGCGGTCACATTGTCATACACAGGAAGCACGTTGATGTCGGCCCCCTCGACGAATCCCTGATAGCTGCCGGTATTGAGAAGGCCCCAGGCCCTTGATGCATACGGGTCGTTCCAAGGCAGGGAATGCATCTTCATCTTGTGCGGAATCTCGACGCTGATCACTCCCTTCATGAGGCTGAGGTTCTCGCTCGCCCTGGTCCGAGGGACGTTCTCGTCGAATGTTACGGTATAGAAACGGTGCAGTCCGAACTCGCGATGAAGTTTCTCGCGCGGTCCGGCATCAGGGAAACTTCTCTCTATGCGCGAAGCACCTATGTTTACGAGAATATCATTCATCTCCGCGGATTTCGTTTTCACGGTTCCGGCGGCAGCAGCGCTTTCAACAATGGACAGCACTGAATCGTCGAACTGAACGATTGCGGTTCCTTTGTAATACCCGGACTCCTGAGGAGTCTCGCTCTGGACGGACGTCTTCATTCCGGGATCCTTCACCTCCTTGGCGCAGGAGCATACGAGCAGCGCGGCAAGAGGAAACAAACAGGCTAACTTTTTCATAACGACAATATGTAATATATCCTTCAAAGTTAGTAAAAAATAAATGTAAATCTGTACTTTTGTCCGGATGAAATCAAGTTTTTCCGACATATTGAAGCATTTGAGAGCCGAAAACGAGTCCTCACTGCGTGAGAAACTCCCGGAATGGTCCGAATATCAGGGCATAAGCATACCTTCGCACCTGGCTTTGGAGCAGTGCTCGGGGCAGGATGCGGCACGCAGGAAGGCCCGGCTCGCGCAGCCGGGATGGAGGATCGCGGACCTCACCGGAGGCCTTGGCGTGGACAGCTGGGCTTTCGCCGTGAGAGGCTGCGAAGTGCTGTATTTCGAGAGGAATCCAGAGCTCTGCGAGGCTGCCCTGAAGAACTTCGGCATACTCGGGGTGTCGGACAGGATCACGGTGGAGTGCAGGGAGATGACGCCCGAGGGCATAGACTCGCTGCCCGATCTGGATATGATATTCCTGGACCCGGCCAGACGCAGCTCCGCCGGCAGGAAGGTCTTCCTACTGGAGGACTGTTCCCCCGACCTCACGCTGATGCTGGACGGGATATGGAAGAAAACCCCGCGGCTGCTGGTCAAGCCCTCCCCTATGGCCGACATCTCGATGCTCAGGGACAGATTCAGGGGGACGCTGGAGACCGTATCCATAGTGTGTGTCGGCGGAGAGGTCAAGGAACTCCTGTGCAGCGCCCGTCAGGGTGGGGACAGAAGCTTCAGCATCTCGGTTGAGAACGGAGAATATTCATTCTCCTTCACGGCCGTGGAGGAGGAGGAAGCAGTGGCGGAATATGCAACCGGAGCGCTTCCGGGGCAGTATCTGTTCGTTCCTGGACCGGGTCTGATGAAGGCCGGCGCCTTCAAGCTGACGGGGGCGCGCCACGCTATGAAGAAACTGGCGCCGTCCACACAGATGTACCTCTGCGACAGACCGGTGGACGCCCTCATCCCCTTCGGGAAATTCCATCTCATCAGGGAGGTGTTCCCTTTCGGGAAGGATGGATTCAGGAGGATACGTACGGAGTACCCGCGCGCGGAAGTCACCGCCCGCAACATCCCGATGAGTTCGGAGGAACTCGGGAAAAGGATGGGAGTGAAGAGCGGCGCCGGGGCGCACGTTTACGGGACGCTTATCGGCAGTTCCCGCGTTCTAATAGTCGTCTAGTCCAGAAATCGTGGTCCGCCGCAAGGGAATGCGCACCCTGCGCATCGCGGTAGCCGTGCATACCGTCAGGATATATCATAAGTTCGAACTGTATCCCCGCGCGCTGCAGTGCATCCACGAGCAGGAGGGTGTTCTGGAAATGGACATTGTCATCCCCAGTGCCGTGGGTCAGCTTGAGCGATCCTGGTTTGTATCCCTTCCCCACCTTGCCGGCCTTGACGAAGGATACCGCGGAAGCATCCGCATAGCCTTCCGGATTGACCGAAGGCAGGTCCATGAACCTTTCGGTGTAGTGTGAATCGTACAGGGTCCAGTCATATACCCCGCCTCCCGCGATGCCGCAGCTGAAATATTCAGGGTACTTCAGGACGAGGAAGGCGGTGGTGGTACCTCCGAACGAGAAGCCTTCGACCCCTATTCTGGAAGCATCCACATAAGGTTTGGAACCAATCCACCTGGCCCAGGCCAGATAGTCCTCCTGCTCTGGAACGGTCATCCTCCCGAAAGCCTGGTCCATTCCGGCGCGCCCGTTCTCCCCGCTCGAACGGGGATCGACCACCATATATATGATCCCGTTCTCCCAGCACCAGCTGTCGGACGCATCCCTGTCCTGCCAGCGGTCACGCACGTACGGTGTGCCCGGACCTCCGTAGAGCTGCATCACGACAGGATATACAGCCGTGGAATCGAAGTCCCTGGGGTAGCTTATCAGGCCCCAGAGCTCGAAGCCCCCGTTGGTTATCATAACGGGAAGTGGCTCCGGTCCTTCGGTCTTCTCCTGCCCCTTGTCCAGCACTGTGAAGCCGGCGGAGCAGCCCTTGCGGGCGTCCGTGCTTATCTTGAACCACGGAGTGCGGGCATTGGAGAGTTCAGCCTCAACAGTCTTGAAATCAGGACTTATCCGGACGTTCCTCACCCAGTATTCCGGATCTGTGAGAGCGGTTATACGCCCCTTGCGGTCAAGCCTGTACAGGGAAGGATGCAGCCTTGAATCGCGTTTGGCAACGAACCAGAGCTCGGATTTTGCCGGATTGACCTCAACCAGCGAGACATTCCAGTTGCTTCCTTCTGTCAGGGCGCGGCAGGTCCTGCCGTCATAGCTGAGATAGTATATCTGCTCCCAGTTGCCGCCCGTATTCCTTACCATATAAAGCCCTTCCGGGCCGAACAGCATACCGTCTATCCAGTCCAGCCAGGTATGGTAGCTGTCGCGATAAACCGGCTTCCTGGAGCCGTCGGCCGCGTTCACGTCGAAGAGCTCGAGTTCGTTCTGCCGGCGCGGCTGCCTCTGCACGAACAGGGACCTGCTGTCAGCACCCCAGAAAGGCGTACCGAAATACTGCTCGGAGGAATCATCGAAATCGGCCCACACCGCGGTCGGGGCGGCCCGGGTGTCGGAAAGGTCGAAGAAACCTATCCTCACCGAAGGGTTTTCCGATCCGGCCTTGGGGTACCTGGTCATATTGAGGGAGCCGTTCTGGCCGAAAGGCGAGAAAATCGGGAAGACGGCAACGCCGCTGTTGTCGAAACGGTAGAAGGCCAGTTTCCTGGAATCAGGACTCCACCAGAAGGCGCGGTACTTGGACTGACGTCCGAATATCTCCTCGTAGTACACCCAGGAGGCATATCCGTTCATGATGAGTTCGGAACCGTCGAAGGTGAGACGGGTCTCCGTACCGCTCGCGCAGTCCTTCACATAAAGGTCATTGTCCCTGGTAAAGGCGATTCTCGTCGAATCAGGGGAGAATGTCGGATTGACCATCACCGACAGAAGCATTGCTATCAGAGTTTTCATCATTTGAAGAACCTGTCATTGAAATTGACCAGATATACTTTCTCCACGGACCTGGTCAGTGCCGTGTAGAGCCATTTGAGGTCGTCGAGGGTCTGTTCCGCCTGCCAGAACGGACAGTCTATGAACACGCATCTCCATTGCCCGCCCTGGCTCTTGTGGGCAGTGATGGCGTTGGCATACTTGAGCTGCAGGGCGTTGAAATACCTGTCCTCCCTGACAGCCTCCCATATCTTCTTTTTGCTGCCCCGGTCCT
>JAKSKC010000081.1 GCA_024401945.1 Bacteroidales bacterium | reverse complement strand
GAATTTTTTATTAACTTCGCAAACAATCTTTTTGAGATGGACTCAGTAAAAGTTTTGGACAAGAGCTTCAGGCTCTATATGGAGAATGCGGAGATCCTCGAAATAATCGGTGAACTTGCAAAAAGAATCAACAACGATTATATAGACCGGCAGATGCCTCCCGTGGTGTTGTGCGTCCTCAATGGCTCGATACTCTTCACGGCAACGCTGATCCAGCAGCTGGATTTTGACGTCAAACTTGCTACCATAAGGCTGCAATCCTACTGCGGGACGGCTTCCACAGGCAAAATCGAAGTCACGAGCGACGTTTCCTGCGACATCGAGGGCAGGGACGTGATAGTGATGGAGGACATAGTGGACACCGGATGCACGATGGACTTCCTTACGGCCTATCTGCGGGAGAAGGGAGCGGCCGAGGTCAAGGTCTGCACCTTCCTTCACAAGCCGAATGCCTTCAGGGGAAAGTGCAAGCTTGACTATGTTGGGAAATGCATCCCCAACGATTTCATAGTCGGATTCGGCTTCGACTACAACGGCCTCGCCCGTCATTACAAGGACATTTACGTTTTGGAATAATATGAAGTACTACATTCTTTTCGGGCCTCCAGGTGCGGGCAAAGGCACCCACGCAGGAGCAATTGCTGGGAAATACAATCTCAAGCACATTTCCACCGGAGAACTTCTCCGCGCCGAGATAGCTGCAGGAACCGAACTCGGCCTCCATGCCAAGTCCCTCATCGATGCTGGTTCCCTCGTTCCGGATTCCGTAGTTGAGGGTATGATCGAGAACGCCTTCAACACAATCAAGGGAGTGGACGGTTTCCTTCTTGACGGATTCCCACGCACCCTCGCCCAGGCCGAGGACCTTGACAAGATGCTTGCCTTGCGTTCCGAGGAAGTGAAGGCAGTCATTTCCATTATGATCCCTGACGAGGTGATAAAGGAGAGGATCCAGCACCGCGCCGCCATAGAGGGCCGTGCCGACGGTGCTTCCGAAACCACCATCGCCAACCGTATCAGGACCTACCACGCCCAGACGGAACCGCTCATTGACTACTATGAGAAGGCCGGCAAGTACTACGAGGTCGAGGGATACCCGGGAACCATTGAGGAGAACCAGGCCAGGGTTCTCAACATGATCTCCACAAGGATCGAAAAGTAGCGGTCCGGGTGGCTGATTCCAATTTCATAGACTATGTAAAGATATACTGCGCATCGGGGCACGGTGGCGCGGGTTCGATGCATCTGCACCGGGCGAAGTACATCCCGAAGGGCGGTCCTGACGGGGGGGACGGAGGACGCGGAGGGCATATCATCCTGAAGACCAATCCGCAGTTCTGGACACTCATACACCTGAAGTACCGCAAGCACGTGAAGGCTGATGACGGGGAGAAGGGCGGTGCGGCCCTCTGCCGGGGAAAGAACGGGGAGGATGTCGTACTTGACGTCCCTGTAGGCACGGTGGTGCGCGACGCGGAGACCTCGGAGGTCCTGTTCGAGATGCTTGAACCCGGGGAGGAGAGGATACTCTGCAAGGGCGGCAGGGGAGGCCTGGGAAACAACAACTTCAAGACAGCGACTAACCAGACGCCGAGATACGCCCAGCCCGGAGAGGACGGGCAGGAAGGATGGTTCATACTCGAACTGAAACTCCTTGCCGATGTAGGTCTTGTGGGATTCCCCAATGCCGGGAAATCCACCCTGCTGGCCTCGGTCACATCGGCGAAACCGAAAATAGCCTCCTATGCGTTCACCACGCTCGAACCCAATCTCGGAATAGTCAGATACTATGACGACCGTTCGTTCGTGATGGCGGACATCCCGGGGATAATCGAAGGGGCCCACGAGGGGAAGGGAATCGGTCACCGTTTCCTGAGGCACATCGAACGCAATTCGGTGCTTCTGTTCATGGTCTCGGCGGAAGAGGAGGACCCGAAAGCCTGCTACAAGACCCTGCTGAACGAATTGAAACTCTACAATCCGGAACTCCTGGACAAGGAAAGGGTGCTTGCGATAACAAAATGCGACCTTATCGACAGTGAGATGGAGAAGGAGATACGCCGGGCCCTGCCGAAGGGCATACCGCACGTTTTCATCTCCTCCGTTTCAGGGGAGGGACTCGATAAACTGAAGGATAAACTCTGGGATGCGCTGAGCGGCCCGCAGGAATGATCCGCCCTATGCCGTAACGGCGTTTATCTGCTTTCCGCTAACACTTATTCTGAGAGGAAGCTTTCCTTCGACCTCGCCGTCAACCTCGAAGATATCTGCCGAATTGGAGTCCAGAGGAATTATCTCCATTGTCTTGCATCTGAGGAAGATGACATCGTTACTCTTGTCCAGACTGCCGTTGGCCAGTCTCGGGACCTCTTTGATGAGGGTCCTCAACGAGATCTTCGGTACTATCATTACATCCAGAAAACCGTCGTTGATGCTTGCCTGAGGTACCTGGCACATTATCCCGCCGGAGTATTTGCCGTTGCCAAGGGCGATAGAATAACATTCCCCGCGGAAAACGCTGTTGCCGTCGGTGCGGATTTCCAGGTTGACTGTCCTCATATGCCGGATGGTATGCTCAAGGGCCCTGAGATATATCAGTTTGTGCCTGATTCCCTGCTGTTTCTGCCAGTTCACGCGCTCGCATACGTGGGAGTCGAAGCCCACTCCGCCGATGTTCGCCATATAGCTCACTTCACCGTCTCCGTGTTCCATCCTGACCACGTCCATCTTTGTAAAGGAATTCCGGCTGATGAGCCTGATGACCTCCCCGGTGTCGTGAGGAATGTTGAATGCCTTGATCCAGTCGTTCCCTGAACCTATCGGGGCTGCCCCGAGATAGAATTCTGAAGGATCGGTATCCGTCTCCTCGCAGAAAAGCATAATGCCCCTGAAGGTTTCGTGGAGGGTGCCGTCGCCGCCTACCGCCAGAATCTTGCGGTAACCGCTTGCTGCGGCGTTCCTTGCGAGCTCCACTGCATGTCCCTTATGCGAGGTGTAGACCTGCTCCCTCCTGATGTCGAGCCTGTCCATCAGTCTTTCCGCCGGCATCCAGTCGGCCATCGTCTTCCCGGAGCCCGCCCGGGGATTGACTATGATATACCAAGAATCTTGCACGCTGCAAAAATAGTAAAATAGCGAGAAAATTCCTAAATTTGTAAGTTCTATGCCTTTTTGCATATATGGGTAAAATTATAGCGATAACCAACCAGAAGGGTGGTGTTGGAAAAACCACGACGGCCATAAACCTGTCGGCCTGTCTGGCAGTGAAGGGCTTGAAGGTCCTGGTGATCGATGCCGATCCCCAGGCGAATACTACGTCAGGCCTTAATTTCGATCCGTCCGACAGCCGTCAGCGGAGCATCTACGAGGTGATGATAGGCAAGCTTGACGCCCGTGACGCACTTCTCCAGACTGAGATCGATACCCTTCATCTGATGCCTTCGAACATCAACCTGGTCGGTGCGGAGATAGAGCTCCTCGAGACTCAGGGCCGTGAGCATCTCCTCAGAAATGCAATCGCCGGAATCAGGGACGAGTACGATTTCATCATCATAGACTGTCCTCCTTCACTCGGACTCATCACCGTCAACTCCCTTACTGCGGCGGATTCGGTGATGATACCCGTGCAGCCCGAGTTCTTCGCCCTCGAGGGACTTGCGAAACTGCTCCAGACCATCAAGCTTGTACAGAACGGGGTCAACCCTTCACTCGATATAGAGGGATATCTGGTCACGATGTTCGACGGCCGTCCGCGCATGCATACGCAGGTGGTCGGCGAATTGAGGGATCTTTTCAAGGAAAAGGTCTTCAGAACCATCATCCACAAGAACGTCAGACTCTCCGAGGCTCCGTCCTTCGGAAAGCCTATCATACTCTACGACCCGTCCAGCAACGGATGCTCGAACTACCGCAATCTGGCTGACGAACTTGTGGAGAACAACAGCAAACGTAATGGCTAAGGAAGGAAGAAAGGTATTGGGAAAGGGGCTGGGTGCCCTGCTGGGGGATGTGGCGGAAGCCGACAACCTCCGCAAGCCTATAGACTACCTGAGCGTCCAGGCTCCGGTACGCCGTCAGTCCGATATCCTTATGGTACCTGTGGACAAGGTTGAGGTGAACCCCTGCCAGCCCCGTCTCGAATTCAATGCGGAAGCCCTGGAGGAACTCTCCTCCTCAATAAGGCATCTGGGCCTTATCCAGCCCATCACCGTGAGGAGGATCGATGATGGGAAATTCCAGATAATCAGCGGTGAACGCCGTTATCGTGCCTGCAGGATGGCCGGGATGGAAACAATCCCCGCCTACGTGAGGGAGGCTGATGACGTAAAGCTTCTGGAGATGGCTCTTATGGAGAACATCCAGAGGGAGGACCTCGACCCGATAGAGATCGCCCTGAGCCTGCGCGCCCTGATGGATGAGTGCAGCCTTACCCAGGAACAGCTCTCGGAGAGGGTAAGCAAGAAGCGCGCGTCCGTGGCCAACTACCTGAGACTCCTGCGCCTGCCGGA
The DNA here is from genome assembly GCA_024401945.1 of Bacteroidales bacterium. Next base: position 1,826 of record JAKSKC010000081.1, on the reverse strand, counting down.
CAGGATACAGCACGACCTCCGCGACGGACTCCTGTCCGTGGGACACGCCAAGGTGCTCCTCGGGGTCGAGGATGCGGAACTCCAGCAGAAACTGTGTGATGCCGTCATCCGCGATTCCCTGACCGTGAGGCAGCTGGAAGCCCTGCTGCCCAAGGACAGGAGCGTCGGCTGTTCCGATGCGGTTGAAAGACTAAAGCCTTTCTTCAAGGGGAAGGTAACGTTCCGCAGAAGCCCGTCCGGAAAGGGCAGCATCACGCTCCGCTTCGATTCGGACGCTGAAGTGGAATCATTTTTGAAGCATTTGAAGTAATGATGAAAAGGCTGCCGGTCATCATAGTCACCTCCCTGGTTGCGTTATTCGTATTTTCGTATGACGCGTCGGCGCAGTTTGCCGGTGCGGCCAACATCTTCAGGAACGAAGCCTTCAGCCAGTCATATAACGATGACAATTCGGAAGTCGACTCCTCCGACGTGGTATTCTCCTTCAAGACCTATTTCAATGCCCTCGGACACAAGAACGAATATGAGGTCGAGAAACTCGCACTCGGTTCGGCGCTCTGCGTGGGAGGTCTCCAGATATACAACAAGCAGTACTGGAAACTTCCCCTGGTATATGGAGGAATAGGAGCCGGACTCGGCGGCGGCATATATTACAACAGCGTTTACAAGAAATCCGTCGCTGCGGGAACGCCCGACGAGAAGGCGAAGAAGTACAGCACCCTGTTCTTCATAGGCGCCGGAGCTTTCTACTGGGGAACAATGCTGGACGGCGTCATAAGCTACAAGCCGGACACCTATCCGAACGCCGGCAAGGCAATGATGTATTCGATACTCTTCCCGGGAGCGGGGCAGATATACAACAAGGAATACTGGAAACTGCCGATATACTGGGGAGGCCTCGCGGCGTCCTACTATTTCTTCGAGACCAACCGGATGAATTTCCAGAGATTCTCCCGCATCCTTGACGAGATGAACGATCCCGAGAAGAAATATGAAGGTCCGTATACAAGGGAGTCCGTTGTCTACTACAAGAATACCTACAGGCGTTTCAAGGATTATTCAGCCCTTGCCATCGCCATAGTCTACCTCCTTCAGGTGATAGATGCCAATGTGTTCTCCACCATGCAGGACTTCGAGGTCGACGACAATATCTCGATGAATATAAGTCCGGCGGTGATCTCACCCGACAATGCCTATGCGGGAATGTCCTACCAGCAGCCCGCGATCGGTATGAGTCTGGGAATTAATTTCTGATTATGACTACTAAAACCTATACACTGATACTTTCCCTGCTTGTTTCATCGGCCGTCATGGCCCAGCAGCCGTCGCATTACGGCAGCAGGAAGCAGATGATGCGTGAGATCCAGAGACTGACTGCGGTGAACGACTCGCTTGCACGCTCCAACACCTCCCTGGCTTCAGAGAAGGATTCCCTGACAAAGGTGAATGAGTTCCTGATTTCTGAAAATGAGGAGAACGAGAAGGTCATAGCAGGTCTCAAGCTTGTCGAGAAGGTCAATGACGAGGCGCTGTCCGAGCTGATAGAAAGGGATGATTTCGACATAGACCTTTATGACGAGGATTCGCTTGAGATCAGATATTTCACTTCCGGTGTCCCTGACTCGGTCCTTATCAGGAGGCTCGAGGCCCTGAACTCCACCATAGACATTCCGTTCAATTCCAGGGTCCGCAGCTATATGGTGATGTATTCGGAGCGCAATGTCCAGCAGATGAAGCGTCTTCTCGGTGAGGCGGAGTTCTTCTTCCCTATTTTCGAGAAGGCCCTCACGGAGGATGACGTCCCTACGGAGATCAAAGACCTCTCG
>JAKSKC010000080.1 GCA_024401945.1 Bacteroidales bacterium | reverse complement strand
TTGCGAACGCCCGCGAGGTGCGCAATCTCTTTGCGCAGGCCGTCACCCGCCAGCCCCACCGCGGAGGCTGCAGGTCGAAGCGCAGGAGATTCGCGGCCATGTAGGCCAACACCAGGAAGAAGCCGTCGACCGCGACGTCGGCGTACTGTCCTCCCCTCTCATAGGCGGATGTGTCCTCGAGGAGCCTCATCCTCCATACCCTGTCGGCTATGGGAACATTGTATGCTATCCTATAGGAATCCTTAAGCATATTCAGCGTTTATGGTTGATATACCGAATGTTATCTCTTCAAGAACATTGAGCAGAACCCTCACGGTGTCAAGCGCCGTGAAGATGGTGACGTTGTTCTCCACGGCGGCGCGCCTGATCTCATATCCGTCCAGACGCGTGCTGTGCTGGTTTATGTCGATGGTGTTGATCACGTAGCTGACGTGTCCCTGCCTGAGCGCTGAGATTATATCGTCGCTGCCCTCGCTTATCTTGCCCAGGCTCCTGGTCTTGATACCGTTCTTCTTGAGGAACATTGCCGTTCCCTTCGTGGCCTCGATGTTGAATCCGAGGTTGTAGAAGCGCCTGATCAGAGGAAGCGCATCCTCCTTGTCGGCATCGGCGATGGTGCAGAATATGGTACCGTAGTTGACCACGTTCATGCCGGAAGCCTGCAATGACTTGTAGAGGGCCCTGTTGAGGGTGTCGTCATAACCGATGGCCTCGCCGGTGGACTTCATTTCAGGTGAGAGATAGGTGTCTATGCCCTTGATCTTTCCGAACGAGAATGCCGGTGTCTTGACGTAATGGCGTTTCCTCTCAGGGAAATACACGTCGTGTATGCCCTGCTCCTCGAGGGAATGTCCCAGCATCACCATAGTGGCTATCTTCGCCATAGGCACCCCGGTTGACTTGGACAGGAAAGGAACCGTCCTTGAGGAACGCGGGTTGACCTCGATGATGTAGACGTCGTCGTTGCCGTCCACAATGAACTGGATATTGAAAAGACCCACGATGCCTATCTCGAGTCCGAGCCTGCAGGTGTAGTCGATGATGCGTTCCTTCACCTTGTCGCTGAGCGAGAATGAAGGGTAGACGCTGATGGAGTCTCCGGAATGGATACCGGTGCGCTCCACGTGCTCCATAATACCCGGGATGAAAACGCTCTTCCCGTCGCAGATTGCATCCACCTCGCTCTCCCTTCCCATAATGTACTTGTCCACGAGGACAGGGGAATTCTCGTTTATCTCAACGGCGTTGTGGAGATAGTGACGGAGGGCTTCCTCGTTGCCGACTATCATCATCGCGCGGCCGCCCAGCACGAATGAAGGGCGTACCAGCACCGGATATCCGATCTCGGCCGCGGCCTTGACCCCCTCCTCGACGTCGGTCACAGCCTTCGCCTCCGGCTGAGGGATGCCGGTCTTGCGCATTATGGCCTCGAAGAGCTTGCGGTCCTCGGCATTGTCAATGGCCTGTATCTGGGTTCCGATTACTGGAACGTCGAACTCGCTCAGAGGTCCTGCAAGATTGATCGCAGTCTGGCCTCCGAGGGTGACTATCACGCCTTTCGGCTTCTCAAGGCTGATGACGTTCATCACGTCCTCGACCGTAAGCGGCTCGAAGTACAGCTTGTCCGAAATGGAGTAATCGGTCGATACCGTCTCCGGATTGTTGTTTATGATAATGGCCTCGTATCCGGCTTCGCGGATGGCCCAGATGGCGTGGACGGTGGAATAATCGAACTCCACTCCCTGACCGATGCGGATAGGGCCGGCTCCGAGCACAAGGATCTTCTCCCTGTCGGTGACGACGCTCTCATTCTCCTGCTCGTAGGTGGAGTAGAAGTAAGGGACGTCGGCCTTGCGGGCGGCGGCGCAGCTGTCTATGTATTTGTAGACCGGGCGGATGTCCCTGGCCCAGCGCCATTCTATCATCTCCTTCTCCGTCTTTCCCCAGAGCTGTCCTATGAACTTGTCACTGAATCCCTTCTTCTTCGCCCCGAGGAACACTTCGGTGTCGAAAGGTGAGGCCGCGAGGGCACGCTCAGTGGCGACTATGCTGCATATCTTCTCGAGGAAGAGCATATCGATCTTGGTGACGTCATATATCAGCTTGATGTCCACGCCGTTGCGTATGAGCTGGGCTATCGCGAACAGGTGGTCGTCCGGGAACTTGACTATATGTTTGAGCATCTCCTGGTCGGACATCTGCTCGAATTTGCGCTTGTGCAGGTGGCATGCTCCGATCTCAAGCGAGCGGACAGCCTTGAGGAGGCTCTCCTCAACCGTCCTTCCTATGCTCATCACCTCGCCGGTAGCCTTCATCTGGGTACCCAGCTCGTTGGTGGCCTCGCTGAACTTGTCGAACGGGAACCTCGCGACCTTGCTGACTACATAGTCGATGGAAGGTTCGCAGCAGGCAGGTGCGCCGGCGACGGTTATCTCGTCAAGGGTGAGTCCCACCCCAATCTTGGCGGTGACCCTGGCGATAGGGAAACCGCGGGCCTTGGACGCAAGGGCGGATGAGCGCGCCACGCGCGGGCTGACCTCGCTGATGCAGTACGCACTGGACAGCGGGTCGAGTGCGAACTGCACGTTGCATCCTCCCTCTATCCTGAGGGCCCTGATAAGCTTGAGGGCGCTGTCGCGCAGCATCTCGTACTCCTTGTCGGTAAGGGTCTGCACAGGAGCCACCACGATGGAGTCGCCGGTGTGGATGCCCACAGGGTCGACGTTCTCCATCGAACAGATGGTTATGGCGGTGTCGTTGCTGTCGCGCATAACCTCGAACTCAATCTCCTTGTAGCCTTTCACGCTCTTCTCGATGAGGACCTGGTGTACAGGTGAAAGCGCAAGCGCATTGCGCATCATCTCGACAAGTTCGGCTTCGTTGTTGGCGAATCCGCCGCCGGTTCCTCCAAGGGTGAATGCAGGGCGCAGCACGACAGGATAGCCTATCTTTTCCGCCGTCTCGACAGCCTCTTCCGAGCTGTAGCAGATTCTTGACGGGATGACGGGCTCCCCGAGACTGAGGCAGAGCTCCTTGAACAGTTCGCGGTCCTCCGCCTGCTCGATGCTCTGGAATGAAGTCCCGAGTATCTCGACGTGGCACTCGTCCAGCACTCCCTTCTTTGCAAGTTTTACCGCAAGGTTGAGTCCAGTCTGTCCTCCGAGTCCCGGCACGATGGCGTCAGGACGTTCGTAACGTATTATCTTGGCCACATACTCCAGGTCGAGGGGCTCCATATAAACCTTGTCCGCGATATGCGTGTCGGTCATAATGGTAGCCGGGTTTGAATTGACCAGCACCACCTCATAGCCCTCTTCCTTGAGAGCAAGGCAGGCCTGTGTTCCGGCATAGTCGAACTCGGCGGCCTGGCCGATGACTATAGGACCGGAACCTATCACCATCACTTTCCTAATATCTTTTCTGCGTGGCATAGCTTATTTCTTCATCAGGTTGATAAATTGATCGAAAAAGTCGGTTTCACCGGGACCGGGGCCTCCTTCGGGATAGAACTGCACCGAAATAACCCTGTCGGCCTCACAGCGCACACCGTCGTTCCCTCCTCCGGGAATGATGGTGTATGTCGGCTCGAGCGGACTGCCCTTCAGGGATTCCGGGTCGAAGCAGTATGCGTTGCAATGCTCCGCCGTAACTATCCTGCCGTCAGATATGCGGCGTACCGGGGATCCTCCGTAATTCCCGCAAGGGAGCTTCACGGAGTCCACTCCGTAGGAAAGACCGATGATATTGTGTCCCAGACCTGTTCCTGCCAGCGGGAGCTTACCCTTGAGGGCCTTAACGCATTCTATGACCTCGGTCATGGAATGAGGGTCTCCCGGACCGCTGGACACCAGCACTCCGTCCGGATTGAAAGCCAGTATCTCGGAAGCCTGGCAGTTGAACGGAACCACTGTCACGTTGCAGCCGCGCCTGTTGAGAGCCTCCACCACGGTGTGCTTCAGACCGCAGTCGATCACCACCACGTCGTAGCTGTGGCGCGGAGTGCGCGAGAACCATCTCTTGGTGCAGCTCACCCCGGCGGCCAGACGGCTGTCGGACGGGCATTCCCCGATCATCCTGAGAGCCTCCTCCTTCGATACGGATTCATCCACCACAGCTGCTTTGAGAGGACCGTTGTCCCTGATGATGCGTGTGAGCATCCTGGTGTCGAGCCCTTCCACACAAGGCAACCCGTGCTCCTCGAGTTCCTCGGAGAGGGTCCTGGTATATCTGTAGTTCGAAGGGGTGTTGCAGCATTCCTTTACAATGAGCGCGGCCGGTCTCGCCGCCCTGGACTCGTAGTCGTCGTCGTTGATTCCGTACTGCCCCATCGGAGGGTAGGTCATAAGAACGATCTTCCCCTTGTAGGAAGGATCGGAGAGAATCTCCTGATATCCCACCATAGAGGTATTGAAAACAAGTTCCCCGACAGCGGCGGCTGCAGCTCCGCAGGCATTGCCCGTGAACTCGCGTCCGTCCTCGAGGACAAGTTTCATCTTTCCTGTCGCTTTCATATAGAATATTTGTAAATTATTTTTCCGTCAATCACGGTTTCAAGGCATCTCCCGTATACCTCCATCCCGTCGAAAGGTGTGGAGTGTCCCTTGGAAAGGAAACTGCCGCTGTCTATCACGTATGGGTTGGAGATGTCGATCTTCACCGTCGAAACCGACTCCGTCCCAAGCCTGAAACGGCGGGCCGGGTTGATGCTCATCAGTTCGATCAGCCTGTCGAGGGAGATGAGTCCCCTGCGCACAAGACCGGTGTAGAGCACCGGGAATGCGGTCTCAAGGCCGACGATGCCCATTACGCTGCCTGCATAGCCGCGGGATTTCTCCTCGGCGGAATGCGGGGCGTGGTCGGTGGCGATAATCTCTATCGTACCGTCCAGGACACCCTCCAGAAGGGCTTCCCTGTCGGCCGACGTCCTGAGCGGAGGATTCATCCTGAACCTTCCGTCATCCTTAATATCCCTGTCGCAGAGCATCAGATAATGCGGGGCGGTCTCGCAGCTGACATTGACTCCGCTCTTCCTGGCATCCCTTATCAGGCTGACGCTGGATGCCGTGGAGATGTGGCAGACGTGGTACGGACATCCCGTCTTCTCGGAAAGCCTGATGTCACGCTCTATCTGTTTCCACTCGCTCTCGGGGGTGTCCCCGTAGCGCTTGTCCTCACAGTGTGCCGCGAGTATGCTGCCGCAGGCGGCAATACGTTCCATAGCCTCCTGCATCAGACCGTCGTCATCCACGCCGCTGCCGTCGTCGGAGAAGCCCGCGGCAAGTGGCGCCAGGGATTCGATATCGACGGGTTCAAGGCCCTTGCGGCCCTTGGTGATGGTGGCGTAAGGACGGACGTCGATACAGGCGTCGCGGCGGATGATGTCAAGTTCCTTCCCTATATTTTCGACGCTGTCCGGGGCGGGATTCAGGTTAGGCATAGCGCAGACGCAGCGGTATCCCCCCGCCGCAGCGGCGCGGCTGCCGGAAAATATGGTTTCCTTGTATGAGAATCCGGGCTCCCTCAGATGCACGTGGACATCTACGAAAGCGGGACAAACAATAACGTCTGTCCCGCTTTCGCTGAAATGTTCCCCGAGTGTATTTTCAAATTTTTTCATCGGGATTCAAAGTTAATGTTTTGGCACGATTCCACCAAATATTTTTATAAACATCAACTGTGTTGATAATTAAATTTCTTTTTGAGGCCCTTAAATAGTAACTTTGGGCTTTAATTTTCAATTCATATATGGAACTCCTTTACACAGGCAAAACCAAAAACGTTTTCGCTCTTGACAACGGAAACTATCTCCTGAAATTCAAGGACGACTGCACCGGCAAGGACGGTGTCTTCGATCCGGGAGAGAATTCAGTAGGTCTCACAATCGAAGGTGTAGGTGACGTCAACCTCAGGATGTCAATTTATTTCTTCGAGAAAATCAATGCAAGCGGCATCAGGACGCACTTCGTCAGCGCAAACCTCAAGGACACCACAATGGAGGTGCTTCCCGCCGAGGTGTTCGGAAAGGGACTCGAGGTGATCTGCCGCCTCAAGGCAGTCGGCAGCTTCATAAGGCGCTACGGTGAATACATCGAACCGGGTGCTGACCTGCCTGCATACGTGGAAACAACGTTCAAGAACGACGAAAAAGGAGATCCTCTCGTAACCAAGGACGCCCTCGTGGCCCTCGGCGTGATGACTGAGGAGCAGTACGACGCCATAAAGGCGCAGACCCAGCGCATCACGGCCATCGTGGCCGACGAGCTCAAGACCCGCGGCCTGGATCTGTATGACATCAAGTTCGAGTTCGGTTACGACCGCCAGGGCAACGTGATGCTCATAGATGAAATCGCATCCGGCAACATGCGCGTCTACAAGGACGGCCAGTACATCGATCCAATGA
>JAKSKC010000008.1 GCA_024401945.1 Bacteroidales bacterium | reverse complement strand
TTGACGCTCGCGGTTCTGGTTCAAGGCACGTCTTTTTCGGCCTTGTACTTCCTTTCAATATTATATACAGGCTCTTAGCTCAGTTGGTTAGAGCGCTACACTGATAATGTAGAGGTCCGGAGTTCAACTCTCCGAGGGCCTACTGAAAAGACCCGAGGCAGACGCTTCGGGTCTTTTTTTTTGCTTGTCAGGATTGCAGCATAATCTTCTCGGCTTTCGCCGGAATAGGCGCTGCGATTGCAACATTCTCGAAGAAACTCGTTCTGATCGGCACATTGCTCACAGCCATAATTCAGAGTTCTTCTGTGATGACATCCATCGCACTTGCAATGTGCGTCACCGGGCTCATCTCGCTTGACCAGGGCATATTCCTGACGATGGGATCTAACATCGGTTCCTGCGTCGTCGCCATCATCGCCGGTGTCACCAGCGGAACGAACGCCAGAAGAACAGCGCTCATCCACCTGTTCTTCAACTGTGCCGGCGTGCTTGTCTTCCTGGCCATAGGGTGGATGCTGGTCGTTCTCAGCGGCAATACGTACAGTTTCGGAACGATGTTCGAGAGCATGTTCCCGGGAGCAGTGCAGACGCAGCTTGCGATGTTCCATACATTCTTCAATGTCCTGACGGTGATGTTCATGCTCCCTCTGACCGATGCGCTCGTGCGTCTGGTTACCAGGATAGTCAAGGCCCGGGATGGTGCGGAACAGACCCTCCGCCTCCGCTATATCGATGACAATATGCTCCAGGCTCCGCCTGTCGCCGTGGCACAGACCAAGCGTGAGATCATCAGAATGGCCGGACTGTCCATGGACAACTTCGACAGGTCAATCGGAATAATCAGCACTCAGGACTTTTCAGGGAAAGATGAATTCGACCGCACCGAAGAGGAAATCAACTTCATCAACAGGTCGCTGGTCAACTTCGTCGTGAAGCTGTCAGACCGCCGTGGACTGAGCGGCCATGACAAACTGTACCTGTCCACGGTCTACAGGACTGTGAGAGACCTCGAACGTATCGGTGACTATGCCGAGAATATAACCGAATATGCCGAGGCTCTGGCCAGCGCGGGTGACAGATTTTCCGAAGAGGCCCTCTACGAGATCAGCCAGCTCAAGGTCCTTGTCCATTCGCTGTATGACAAAGCGATGGCCGCATACAGCCGCGAGGACCTGAATGAACTGGAGAAGGCCAATGTTATCGAGGAACAGATCGATGATTTTACCAAGGGAATGGAGGACAGTCATATCAGGAGGATGGGGAAAGGCATCTGCAACTCGAATGTCGGTGCGCACTATATGGAACTCTCATCCGATACCGAACGTATCGCCGACCATCTGATCAACGTTGCAAAGACCATCAGGAACCTTCAGAAGGCATAACCCGGGTGGACAGCTGTTCACAATGCGCTGCAAAAAAAGAAAGGCGACCGATAATTCCGGCCGCCTTCGTCTTTATTCTGATAAGAATTAGTCTGTGAGAGTGAAGCGCTTCATTGCGACAACCTTGGCTTCCTTGTCCTCGGCGGCGATGGCTGCCTTGACAGAAATCTTGTCGTCACTCATCTGATACTCCTGCTCTTCGAGAGTGGACTCCTTGAGGAACTTCTGAACACGGCCGTTGGCGATGTTCTCGATCATTGCCTCAGGAAGGCTTGCAGCCTTCTGCTCGCCCACTGTCCTGATGATCTCGCGTGCCTGCGCAGCCTGCTCCGGAGTAATCCATCCCTTGGCTGTGTTGGACTCGATATGATCTTCTGAATCAACGTGTGCAGGGTTGATACCGGCTTTCTTGAGAGCTGCATCAACAGCCTTCTGAACCATTTCATCCTTGGTCTTCTGAACAGCTACCGCCTTTTCATTTGCGATAACCTCTGCAGGGCAGTCGTCAGCGGAGATTGAAACAGGGTTCATTGAAGCGACCTGCATAACGATACCCTTTGCAAGAGCGTCGGATACAGGCTTGTTGAAACCTACGATGGCACCGAGCTTTCCGTTGATCTTGTGAATGTATTCAGCAACGAAAGGAGCCTCGATGATAGCATAATATGCAAGGACGTGCTTCTCGCCGGTCTTTCCGGTCTGAGCCTCAACAGCCTCAGCTACGGTGTAACCGTCAGCCATCTTGCAAGCCTTGAGACCTTCGAGGTCTGCAGGGCAGTTTGCGATAGCTACGTCAGCGATAGCCTCTGCAAGGTTCTGGAAGTCAGAGTTGCGTGACACGAAATCGGTCTCGCAGCCGAGACAAACGAGGATAGCCTTGTTTCCGTCGATGCGAGCCTTGACTGCACCTTCGGATGTTTCACGGTCAGCGCGCTTGGCTGCAACGAGCTTGCCCTTCTCGCGGATGATACCGATAGCCTTCTCGAAGTCTCCGTCAGCCTCGACGAGAGCCTTCTTGCAGTCCATCATTCCTGCGGAAGTCATTTTACGTAATTTCATTACGTCTGCTGCTGTAATTGCCATAGTGTGTATTCTTTTTACAAATGAAACTTATTCAGCCTTTTCTGCCTCTACAGTGGTTTCCTCAGCTGCCTTTCCGCCCTTGCGTGCGCGGAGGTGCTTTGCAGGAGCCTGGGCTTCTGTGTTCTCCTCAGATGCAGCTGCTTCTTTTTCCCTCTCAAGCCTGCGCTCTTCGAGACCTTCCTGGATAGCTGCGCAAAGGGCGTTCATAACGCACTCTATTGACTTTGCAGCATCGTCATTCGCCGGAATCACATAATCAATCGAGGTAGGATCGCAACAAGTATCAACCATAGCGAATACCGGGATGTTAAGACGATTGGCCTCCTTTACCGCGTTGGCTTCCTTAACGATGTCAACGACGAAAATGGCTGAAGGGAGACGGCTCATATCGCGGATGGAACCGAGGTTCTTCTCAAGCTTTTCTCTCTGGCGTGTCACCTGAAGGCGCTCACGCTTTGCGAGTTTGTCAAAGGTACCGTCCTCGTGCATCTTGTCGATGGTTCCCATCTTCTTGATGGCTTTGCGGATGGTAGGGAAGTTTGTAAGCATACCGCCGGCCCATCTTTCGGTAACGGACGGCATTCCTACTGCAGCGGCTTTCTCGGAAACGATTTCCTTTGCCTGCTTCTTGGTTGCCACGAAGAGAATCTTGCGCCCGCTCCTGGCGAGAACCTTCATCTCCTCGGCTGCCTCATCTATTTTGGCAATGGTCTTGTGCAGGTCGATGATGTGGATTCCGTTCTTCTGGTCGAAGATGTACGGAGCCATCTTAGGGTTCCACTTGCGGGCGAGATGTCCGAAGTGAACGCCTGCATCAAGCAATTCTTGGAAATTTGTACGTGACATTTTGTTTTTCTTGTTTTAAATAACTGTCCTCACACCGTGAGGTCTCTTTTCTTCAAGCCAGAAGTAACTGCCTCGCAGGTCTTCTGCCTTTTTCGCAGTCCGGCAACCGTTCATCAAACGGTTTGAAGAACCGGAACTGTGCCGTAAATAAACGATAACTAACGTTTGCTGAACTGGAAGCGTCTGCGTGCACCAGGCTGGCCAGGTTTCTTCCTCTCGACCTCGCGAGCGTCGCGGGTGAGGAATCCTGCTGCCTTGAGTGTAGAACGGTATGCTTCCTTGTCAGCCTCACAGAGTGCGCGGGCGATACCGAGCCTTACGGCCTCAGCCTGACCTTTGGTACCACCTCCTACGAGGGTTACCTTAACGTCAAACTGTCCGAGGGTTCCGGTAACTTCGAACGGCTGGTTCACGATGTAACGGAGGGACTCCTCTGCGAAGTAGTTCTCGAGGGTGCGGTCGTTGATCGTAATGTTGCCTTTTCCGGCTGTGAGATAAACGCGAGCTACAGCTGCTTTACGTCTTCCAAGGGCGTGTGTCTGTTCCATTTGCTCTGTTTAAATTTCGTTCAACTTGATTGTTTTTGGGTTCTGTGCCTGGTGCGGATGCTCAGGACCTGCATAAATGAACAGGTTTCCGAGAAGATCGTCACCAAGACGTGTCTTAGGGAGCATACCCTTAACAGCTCTCCTGATCAGTTCGGTAGGGTTCTTTGCAAGAATCTCCTTCGGGGTCGTGAATCTCTGTCCACCAGGGAATCCGGTGTAACGAGTGTAGACACGGTCAGTCATCTTGTTTCCCTTGAGGTCAACTTTCTCCGCATTGATGATGATGACGTTGTCACCACAGTCAACGTTAGGGGTGAAGCCGGCCTTTGTCTTGCCACGGAGGACAAGGGCAACGCGGGATGCAAGACGTCCGAGTGCGAGATCTGTCGCATCGAGAACCACCCACTGCTTGTCTACAGTCGCTTTGTTAAGCGAAACAGTTTTGTAGCTTTGTGTGTTCACTGTCTTGATTGTTAAATAGTTAATAATAATTGCGATTCCTACACATTATAGGGGTCGCAAAGGTACAAATTATTTTCGGTTCGGCAAAATTTATTAAGTTTGCAACCTCTAACATTGTATTATGGACACAAAAGTATGCGAAATAGGCCTCGGAGCCATCCTGAAGACCGCTGATGTTTTCAAACAGCTCTTCCCCGGCAGGAGCGCGACGGTAGTGGCGGACAGCAACACCCTGGAGGCTGCCGGGCGGGAGACACTCAAAGTTCTGGAAGAAGGAGGGGTGCAGTGCGCCGAGACCTTCATCTTCACTGACGGGGACCTCTACGCGGAATGGTCCTTCCTCACCCGGCTCGAGGAGTTCCTCTCACGCACGGACAGTATCGCCGTGGCGGTGGGCTCGGGAGTCATAAACGACCTGTGCAAGCTCTCATCCCACCATCTCGGGAGACCATATATGGCAGTAGGCACTGCCGCATCAATGGACGGATACACCTCCTACGGGGCCTCCATCACCTTCGAGGGCATCAAGCAGACCTTCGACTGCCCTGCCCCGGCGGCGATAATCCTCGACCCTGCAGTGGCCGCGGCGGCACCCAGGGAACTGGTGGCATCCGGCTATGCGGACCTCATAGCAAAGATCCCGGCGGGAGCCGACTGGATACTCGCCGATGCGCTGGGATACGACGGCATAGACAACAAGGCCTGGGCGCTTGTCCAGGATCCGCTGAGGGATTCGCTGAGCAATCCTGACGCAGCATTCAACGGAGATGTGGCGGCCACTGAAAAACTCGCCAGAGGACTTATAATGAGCGGATTCGCCATGCAGGAGATAAAATCGAGCAGACCGGCCTCGGGCATAGAGCACCAGTTCAGTCACTTCTGGGATATGGACGGGCTCTGTATCAACGGCAGACACGTCTCACACGGATTCAAGGTGGGAATCGGGACCCTCGCCTCGACCGCAATGCTGGAATTCCTGCTCAAATACGGCATAGAGTCAATCGACAGCGGGAAGCTGGCGGAGAAATGGCCGTCCTTCGAGAAGCAGTGCCAGATGATCGAATCCCTGCTACCGGGACGTCCGGTGCACCTGAGGAGGGCTGTCTCGGAAAGCAGGGCCAAATATTCCGGAAGGGAGGAACTGGAGACCCAGCTTGAGACTCTGAAAAGGGATTGGAACGTCCTCAAAGGACGGATACAGGCCCAGATAATGCCTTTCGACGAGGTCAGGAACTGCCTGATGAGGGTTCACGCGCCATACGAACCGGAGCAGATCGGTATCAGCAGGGCAAGGTTCAGGGACACCTTCAGGGCCATCCCGTATATGCGTTCACGCTTCAGCTGCGCGGATGTGATCCTGCGCTGCTCGCTTATGGACGAAGTGGAGGATTACCTCTTCGGTACAAACGGAATCTGGCCCGCAGGGTCTGACAGATAGAGCCTGGCGACGCAGTCCTGCAACCCTGTGGCGGCATTGCGCGAATTCTCCGAGAAATACCATCTCCCGTCACCGAGAGGACACAGTCCGGTGGAGCCCCATTTGAAGTGCCAGCCGGAAAGGACCTTCAGATTCTTCCCCCTGATTCCCGTGCCGGCCACATCGGAACGGACAGGGAGCGAGGACATATCCACCTCGAAGAGCGAATAGTTCGGGAACCTGCTCTTGCGTCCGTTGTAAACGGCCAGGAAAAGATTTCCCGTGGAGGCATCCCAGGCCATGTTCTGCACTCCATAGGCGGTATTGCCCGTAAAAATGAAATATCTGTCCCTGCATCTCCAGGAGGACGGATCGTAACGCAGGAGCACCTGGTTGTCGTTATCAGTCCTGGTGGTGTCGGAATACACCCCGTAAGCTATGTACAGATACTTCCTTCCCGATTTCGAGCCCGGCTTCGGGGCGAAGGTCACCCCGTCTATCCCGGAACATCCGAACCTGTGACCGGGGGCGCTGTAGTCCTCGCAGGCTTCCTTCACCCTGTGGGTCTCCAGCTTCATTGTCTCAGGGTCTATGACCGCAATGTAGAAAGAGGATTCCGAGGTCACCTCCGTTCCGTGGCGGCGCGCTATCCCCCTCCCTATCTCGTCATCCTTGCATTCAAGCGAAGCGTACACCCTGCCGTCCGGGCCGAGGGTCATTGCTCCGAGGTGTCCTTCGATTCTGTCTATGGACCCGAGCAAGTTGCCTTCGTAATCGGTTGCGATGAATCTGTCCGTGAACGAGAAATACATCCTTGAACGCAGCGTGTCCACCGCTATCCCCTGCACGTGCATCTGCTGTGAGCGCACCGCAACGCTGTCAGGGACGAAAGCAAAGGCGCCCAGAGTACTGAGCGCCATCACTGCTGATATGAATATTCTGCGTATCACTCCTAAACAAGGCAGTTCGCCTGCACGTATCCGCTGACTGCAACCACTACGAAAGCGAGGCAGAGGATGGTGGTGATGATGATACCGATCACCTTGATTCTCTTGAACCAGGTCTGTCCGTCCCAGCCGACTGTCTGGAACATGCTCCAGAAACCGTGTGTGAGATGGAACCAGAGAGCCGCGAACCAGGCGATGTACAGGATGAGCACCCACCACTTGCCGAAGGTTGTCGTAAGGAGAAGATAAGGGTTGATTTCCTCGCCTCCGATGAACATCTGGAGCTGCATGTTGGCCCAGAAATGAGTGAGATGGTACCCGAGAAGGCCGATGATCACGATTCCGAGAACGAACATGTTGCGGGCTGACCAGGAATCGGATGCACCCCTGTTGGAGACCTCGTAACGGTTGACACCGCCGCGTGCCTTGATGTTGCGGTAGGTAAGCCAGCATCCGTAAAGGATATGAACGAAAAATCCGAGAGCAAGAATCGGAACCATTACTGTAACTACAGGCAATGCCATGAAATCGCAGCCCTTCTGGAAAAGTCCGTCCGCCGCACCGAATTTCCCTGTGAACGAATCAATGACAGAGAAGAAATTTATTGTCACGTGAAGACCCAGGAAAAGGATGAGGAATGCACCGCTGACGGCCTGAATGAACTTCTTTCCGATTGATGAATTGAAAATGAACATATCGATTGTTTTTTGATTCCGTTTGAGTACGCAAATATAAACCGAATATTGCAAGTTTGAAAATTTTCAAATACTTTTGTTTTCCACAAAAGCAAATCCAATGTACAAGAGAGTTCTGTTGAAACTGAGCGGAGAGAGCCTCGGGGGCCCTTCCGGAAAAGGGCTGGACGAGGCCAGTCTGATCAAATTCGCAAAGGAGATCGCAACTGCGGTCAGGGCAGGTTACCAGGTTGCCGTAGTAAACGGCGGAGGCAACATATTCAGGGGTCTCCAGGGAGTGGGCAAGGGATATGACCGCGTCACGGGAGACCGTATGGGGATGCTCGCCACAGTCATCAACTCGCTCGCCCTGGCCGGAGCCCTCAAGGGAGAAGGCATCGAGGCGGAAGTGTTCACTGCAACCCAGATGAGCCCGATTGCCGGGTTCTACACAAGGGAAAAGGCCGTGAAACTGCTTGAGGAAGGAGGGGTGGCCCTTATCTCGGGAGGTACAGGCAATCCTTTCTTCACCACTGATGCCGGCGCGGCGCTCAGGGCACTTGAGATAGGCGCTGACGCCCTGCTCAAGGGAACACGTGTGGACGGGGTCTACACTGCTGACCCTGAGAAGGACCCTTCGGCCGTCAAATACGACGAACTCAGTTTCACCGAAGCCATGTCAAAGCACCTGAAGGTTCTCGACCAGACCGCCTACGCCCTCTGCGAACAGGGTCCGCTGCCTCTGGTGGTGTTCGACATAAACGCCCCGGGAGCACTCCTCGGGATTCTCGGCGGAGAAAAGGTTGGAACACTCGTGCACGCTTGACAAAAACCAGAAACAAATATCAGACATTATGTTGACCGATAGAGCAAAAGAAATCGTGAACGGAGCCGACAGCAAGATGCAGGCAGCCGTCAAATTCCTGGAAGAAGATCTCAAGAATTACAGGGTGGGTAAAGCCAATCCTGCAATATTCAACGGGGTCAACGTCGATTATTACGGCACCCCTACACCTATCCAGCAGGTTTCATCCATCACTACTCCCGATGCGAAGACACTTGCCATCCAGCCTTGGGAGAAATCCATGATAGGCCCTATCGAGAAGGCCATTATGGACGCAAATCTCGGCTTCACACCCCAGAATAACGGAGAACTTATCCGCTGCGTGGTGCCAGCCCTCACGGAGGAGCGCAGACGCGACCTCATCAAGAAGGCGAAGGTTGCCGGTGAGAACGCAAAGATAGTCATCCGCAACAGCAGGAGGGATGCAGTGGACACACTGAAGAAGGCCCAGAAGAACGAGGGACTCTCCGAGGATACGGAAAAGGAGGCGGAGGCCGAGGTTCAGAAGATCACGGACAGGAACGTCAAGAAAATCGACGAGGTCGTAGCCGCAAAGGAAAAGGAGATCCTTACCGTTTAAGGGACTCCGACAGCGCGGCAAGGAACCTGTCCTTCTCTTCGCGGGTCCCGAATCCGCTTTCTATCGGGATGTAGAACATCCTTGACGAAAGCACATCCGGGATTCCTTCACAGGCCAGGATCCTGCACGCATCCTTTTCAGTGGTGACAAGGCCTGCCACAGGATGGCTCCTGACGCAGGAAAGAAGCGCGCCGATATCCTTTTTGGTATAGAAATGATGGTCCGGGAACGAGAGTTTCCGGACTATTTTGTATTTCTCGCACAGATAACCGTGCAGTGACCCGTCCCTTGCTATGCCGCTGAACAGGATCTGGCTGCCCGAATAAACGAAGCGCTGGTCGGTATTCCGGAAGAGAGGGGTCAGCTCCCCGTAGTTCACCGACGTGAAATACAGGCCCTGCCTCCTTCCGTCCGGAGTCACGGCCTCGGAGGTTTCCGGATTGAAACTGCGGTATCCCAGGGTTTCCGCATATCCGGTCTTTTCCTCGTCATAAAGCACGTTAGGACACTTTGTGACTATGACTGTGCCGGCACTGTAAATCCGTTCCGGTATGTCTCTCAGAGTCCCGACAGGGAGCAGTTCGTCATTGAAGACCGGACGCGAATAATCCACCAGCACCATCGTCACATCGGCTTTCAGTTCCCTGTACTGGAATGCATCATCAAGGATTATGAGGTCCGCGGGGCTGTCGCCCGAACACAGACGTTCGCACCCTTCCTTCCTGTCCTTGCATACGGCGACCTTGACATCCGGGAATTTCCTCTTTATCTGTACAGGTTCATCACCGTACTTCAGGGCATCGGCGTCCAACGGAAGTTCGAGGTAGCCGCTGCTCCTGCGCCTGTATCCCCTTGACAGGACTGCAAGACGTTTTCCTGACCATTCCTCCGACCCGGAAAGAAGCCTCAGGAGCAACTCCGTATGTGGGGTTTTTCCGGTACCCCCCACTGTCACATTGCCTACGCAGATGACAGGGACAGGAGCCCTGTAACACTTGTCCGCGCGCCTCTCGAAATAGGCATTTCTCAATTTCAGCACCGCATAATACGGGAAAAGCACGAATTTGCTAAGCATATCTGTCTCTGATAGTATCCAATATTCCATTGAGTTCATCCGGATCGAGGGTGGTGACCATCTTCATTCTGGTCTCCTTGAAATCCGGAAGTCCCTTGAAGTAGCAGCTGAGGTGCCTGCGCATTTCGTACATCCCGCGAGGCCTGCCCTTTATGGCCAGGGAAAGTGCCAGATGGCGCCTTGCAAGCTCCACTCTTTCGGATACGGGCATTTCCGGAAGTTCCTCCCCCGTCGCGAGATAATGCTTTATCTCCCTGAATATCCAGGGATGCCCGAAACTGGCGCGCCCTACCATTATCCCGTCCACGCCGTAACGGTCGAAGGCCTCCTTCGCCTTCACTGCCGAATTGATGTCGCCGTTGCCTATTATCGGGATCCTCATCCTCGGATTGTTCTTCACCTCTCCTATGAGCGTCCAGTCAGCTTCGCCCTTGTACATCTGGCAGCGGGTCCTTCCGTGGATGGTCAGCGCCTGGATGCCGACGTCCTGCAGCCGCTCCGCCAGTTCAACTATGATCTTCGAGTTCTCGTCCCAGCCGAGCCGGGTCTTGACGGTGACAGGTTTGCCGACAGCCTCAACCACCGATCTGGTTATCTCCACCATCCTGTCGGGATAGCGCATCATTCCTGATCCTGCCCCACGGCCGGCGATCTTGCTTACCGGACATCCGAAATTGATGTCAATCACATCGGCGCCGTGCCCTCCGGCGATTTCCACGGCCCTGTCCGCCATCTTCGCCGCCTCAACCATCGATTCGGGGATATGACCGTATATCTGTATGCCGACGGGGGCCTCGTCGTCGGTGGTCCTCATCTTGGCTATGGCCTTGTCCGCATCCCTTATCAGCCCGTCGGAGGGAATAAACTCGGTGTATACCATATCCGCCCCCTGTTCACGGCACAATATCCTGAAGGACAAGTCTGTGACGTCCTCCATCGGAGCGAGCAGCACCGGTCTGTCGCCAAGGTCCAGGGAACCTATCTTCATATCGCCTCCGTTCTGATTCTCAGCCACCGTCCCGTCTCCTTGTTGAGATATGGGGACAATGTCCTGTACACTTTCTCGTTATAATCGTTCAGCCACTTTATCTCATCTTCACCCAGAAGGCTGCGGACAATCGCCCTGGTGTCGAAATGACACAGCGTAAGGGGCTCGAAAGCAAGCCATCTGCCGAAATCGTTGCTTCCTTCCTCGACGCAGAGAAGCAGGTTCTCGTGCCTGACCCCGTGCATGCCTTCACGGTAGATTCCCGGCTCGTCCGACACCACCATCCCCGGAAGAAAGGCTGTACGGTTGAAATTCTGCCTTATGTCCTGGGGTCCTTCGTGACAACCGAGGAAGAATCCCACCCCGTGGCCTGTCCCGTGACCGAAGTTCCTTTTGAAACGCCACAGGGCCTCCCTCGCGAGGGCGTCTATCTGACAGCCTGCGGTCCCTGCAGGGAAAACAGCCATCGCTAGATCGATATGGGCCTTGAGCACAAGTGTGTAGTCCTCCTTCTCGAGAGCTGAGCAAGGTCCCAGGGGAACTGTCCTCGTAATATCGGTGGTCCCGCTGAGATATTGTCCCCCGGAGTCGCACAGATACAGACCGTGATCCGGAAGATAGGGCGCATTCTCCCTCGGGGTTATGTAATGCGGAAGTGCCGCTCCAGCCCCCGAAGCCGATATCGTCTCGAAACTGTCCCCCCTGTAATCCGGGATCTCCGCCCTGTACTCTCCAAGTTTGAGGGATGCATCCCTCTCGCTTATGACCTCCCCGAGTTCCAGCCTGTTCTCAAGCCAGAAGAGGAAACGCTCCACGGCAACTCCGTCACGGATATGCGCGGCCTTCAGGTTCTCTATCTCGAACGTATTCTTCACGGCTTTGCGCAGCTGCACCGGACTTTCCGCCCTGTATATTCTGACAGGCATCGCGGCGAGCATCCTGTCCAGTTCGAGATTGAGCGTGGAATCATCCACCCACAAGGTTGACACTCCCGGAAGGTCCTCACCGGCCAGAAGGGAAATCTCCGGGTATGGCAGGATCGTTATTCCTTCCGCACTGAGGCTGTCGAAACATTCTTCGCTGACCCGGCCGGCATCCCCGTCCTTGAGTACATACCAATTGACAACGTCTTGTCCGACAAGGAGATAGGATATCACCAGCGGATTATATTCTATGTCGGAAGCCCGGACGTTGAGCATCCAGGCTATGTCGTCCAAAGCTGTCAGAAGTATTGCATCACAGCCACTTTCGGAAAGCGCCCTGCGGAGCCAGGCAATCTTCTCGGAGCGGCTCTCCCCCGCCTCTATCTGATACACGGGAGTCCGTGGTATGAGGGGACGGTCCTTCCAGAAGATATTGAGCATATCCGGAACGCTGACCACGTTGATGTCCCCCAGTCCGGCCACCTGGGCGGAAGTGAAACACAGCCCGTCCACCGCAACGGTGTATTCGGGATTGCCCGCGGCCTGGCCTTCCAGCCATTCCGGGATGAGGACCTGCTCCGGAACCCTGGTCCTGTGCAGTTCGACCCCCGTTCCCGAGAGCTGGCTGACCGCCTGGATGAAATATCTGGTGTCAGTCCAGAGCCCCGCGTGATTGAGCGTTATGACCAGATCACCGGCTTCACCGGTAAATCCGGACATCCATTCAACCTGCTTCCAGCGCTCCGCAGGATATTCGCTGCTGTGTGGGTCGGACCCGGTAAGTATCACCGCATCCCAGCCTTTGGCCATCATAAGGGTCCTGAGCTGCTCTATTCTTTCCGCATATCTGTTCATAACGGCAAATTTACAAATGTTCGGCAATAATGCTGTCGGCAATGAAAAAATCCTTTTCCTCTATCCTGAATCCGTCCACTCCCCTGTCGGTGCGCAGGCCCAGCATTATCCTCTCCTCCTCTATCTCCTTTTCGGAAAGTCTCTCGAAGGAACTTGTCCATCCGGACAGACTGTCGCTGTTCCAGCTGCGAAGGTCCCTGCCCCTCAGGGAATGGGCCGCAGGGCCGAGTCCGACATACGGAGCCCTGGTCCAGTAGGCCGAATTGTGCACCGCCTCGAATCCAGGGACCGCCCAGTTGGATATCTCGTAATGATGGTATCCCGCTCCGGAAAGTTTCCTGCAGATGAGCTCGTACTGTCTTCTGCAACTTTCCTCATCCGCCTCGACGCACCTTCCCTCATCAATCAGCCGCGCCAGCGCGCTCCCCTCCTCGACGCTCAGCGGGTATGCCGAGAGATGCTCGGGCCGCAGGGCCAGAATTCTGTCGATTGTATCCTCCAATGCGCTGTCACCCAATATTGAAAGACCGAAGATGATATCCACGCTGATATTCGGGACCCCGCATTTTCTCAGTATTGAAAATGCCTTTTCGGCAGTTGCCGCGTCGTGCCTCCGGTTCATCCATCCCAGCACCCCGTCGTCAAGGGACTGGACTCCCATGCTTATCCTGTTCACTCCAAGTTCGACGAGACCCCGGACATAGGATTCCCCGTTGCGGGCTATGTCGTCGGGATTGACCTCTACCGTGAATTCGGAAATCTTCCCGGAGTCTCCGCAGGCCACGCTGCCGAGTGCATCCACAACTCTGCGGAAAAAGGAAAGGGGCAGCACCGAAGGGGTGCCGCCACCTATGTATATTGTCGGTATCGACGATGTTCCGGCTATCTCCTCCTTTCTTCGGGATATTTCCTCAAGAAGACAGGAAGTGTAACTCTCGAAAGCCCCGTTGTCCCTCCCCTTGCAGACAATCTCCGAATAGAAGTCACAATAGGTGCAGAAACTGCGGCAGAAAGGGACGTGGATATATACCATTACCTGAGAACGAGAGCCGCATCGCCAAGTTTTCCGTTGACGGTGAACGCCTCCATGGTGTATGTTCCCGGATTGAATTTGGCAATGTTGTTCACATAGATGCTCATTTCTATTTCACTGCCCTCATAATCAACCTCACGGGATGCGGTGGCGTCGAAGGACTCCCCTGAAATCGTGAATGTGGTGCCGCTGCCGTCACGGAGCAGTGACCCGTCAGGGGCTGTCACCCTGACGTAAACCCTTACAGGGCCGCGCTCGGCAAGGTCATTCTCGGTAAGGCTGAGGGATACGAGCATCCTTGTAGCCCTGCTTGCCTTGTCCACTATCTTGTCGTTCGCCGTATAGGCCTCAAGCCTGAGTCCGCGCGCCTTGATTACCGATCCTACGGCTATCTGTCCTGAAAGGGACTTCACCTGCTTGGACAGGTTGGCGTTCATGCGCTTGCTTTCGGCGGCATCCTTCCTGGCCTCGGCAGCCTCGGCCGTCAGCTGATGGTTGAGGGTGTTCAGGGAATCGATCTGGACGATGTAGTTCCTCATTATCGAACGGAGGGTTCCGAGTTCAGCCTCATATTTGCGGATTGTGGACCTGTCGGTGGCTGAAGCCTTCTTGAGCCTCTCGACGAGGAGGTTGATCTCCTCCCTGGATGAATCAAGGGCACTGTTGATGCTCTCGTAGTCGGAGGACAGGTTGGCATAGTCCATCTGCAGCGCCTCGAACTGCTTTGTGAGAGAGTCCTTCTCGACTGTCAGTTCGGACACGAGCGAATGATATTCCGCGCTGCGGCCTCTCACGATGAAGAGGAGTACGGCCAGTGCCACGGCCACAAGTGCGAGGACTATCGTTATGATCTTGAGCGGGCCTCCCTGACCCTTTCTCTCCTTGCGTTCGCGCTCTTCGCGTGCAATTCTTTCAAGTGGATCTTCTCTTTCCATTCCTTCAAAATTTGAGTAGGTCACGCAAAAATAGCAAAATTTATGTTAATTTTGACGCGCCTTAGACATATTGGAACACTTGTGATATGAGATACTTTATCCGCGCCGCAAAATACTTTGTGGAACTCACCATAATACTGGTCCTGGTCATAGTCCTGCTGATGGCCTTCAAGGTGGTTGACACCGACATTGACACCCTCTTCATCAACGGCAGGGACTCCCTGTGGCAGATAGCCCTGATCATGGTGGTGTTCGCAGCCGTCTATCCGCGTTTCGGCTTCCTGAAGCGCAGGCTCCGCATTGCAGGTTCCTTCGAGGAGATATTCCCCACAGTTGAACAGGTGATGGCTGCTGGAGGATATGAACTTGAAAGCAGGGACGGTGAGAATCTCGCCTACCGCATCCGTTCAAAGGCCGCGAGAATAACCCGTATGGGCGAAGACAGGATCACCCTGACAAGGAGTCTGGGCGGATTCGAGATCGAAGGTCCGGGCAAGGACATCGCCAGGATAATAAGCCGCTTCAGTCGTCTTGAGACAGAAGGTGAATAGCCGCCGCACAGAGATCCGTGTAGAAATCCTCACCGAATTCCTCTGTAAGAGGCTTTTTCAGAAATTCATAAACCCTTGTCCCTTCGCGTTTCCCCTTCTCGAAGGCAGGTTTGCATATACCCCAGCGGTGCAGGTTCAGGGCCAGTCCGCCGCCTGTGAGTTTTGTGACCCTTATCGGATACAGGCTGCAGGAAACAGGCTTTTTCAGACCCATCTTCTCTATTGAACACAGGCAGGACCCGTCTTCGGCGAAAGTGCAGTAGGCGCATTCCAGCGAGCCTTCCACAAGAGGGGTCACTATGTCCCCCTGGATATCCACCTCGAAGAATCCCTTTCCCAGGGCGGCCGCCCTGCCTTCCGGACTCATCAGATGTTCGAAGCGGGGATACATCTTCTCTATCGCCGTTATCTCGGATTCCTCCATCGGGGCCCCGCTGTCCCCCTCTATGCAGCACTTCCCCCTGCATACCGGGTAGTCACAGGCGAAAAACTCCGTGATGACCTCCTCCGACACAAGGATATCACCTATCTGGACTATTATTCCGAAATCCCTGCCGCCCATCACTTGGAGAGATATGTGGCAACCGCGCCTTCCCTCAATGCCGAGAGGATAGCCTCGACATCCCCGGCGGAAACAGCTTCGACAGCCTGCTTGTAACCTGTCATGGTATCCTTTGCCAGGGCATATCTGGTAAGAACGGCGTCAATCACGGCCATCTGGGATGAGAATCTTGCAGCCTCCTCCTGCAGCAGCCTTGCTTTCAAAGCCTTCAGGACAGAGGCGTCGACACCCTTGTCACAAAGGTCCTGTACCGTTTCAAGAATAAGGTTGCGGACTGTTTCGATATCCTGAGGGAGCACGCTTGAAGGGAGTCCCGCACCTATGCACTTACGGCAGAACATATTGACCGTCATCATTTCATAAGGCAGGAATTCATATCCGGAATCAACCCCGACATACATTCCGAGAGGAGCCGTCTTCCTGACAAGTTCCGCACGGAGCAGTCTCTCCGCAACTTTCAGGGCATATCTCCTCTGGTTATTGACCGGAATCCTGCCGGTCATCCTGACATAGACTGCAGGAGTGCCGTCCCCGACCCGGATGCTGTCCGAGCTTACCGTACTCTCCCCCTCCGAAAGATTCCTCTCCACAATGTTCCGTCCCGAGCCGGCGCTGCCGGCATCGAAGGAATTTATATGTGACATAAGGTATTTCTTCAGTTCGGCCTCGTCGAAATCACCGGCAATGACGATGACTCCGTTCGCCCAGTTGCCGAACACCTTGTCGAAATACCAGTCCGCCTTCACCGGGAAATCATCCGTGAGGGCGCTTGCATATCTCCCGGCAGGGAAAGGATAGTCCGGACTGACCAGACTGTCCAGCAAGGTCCGTACACCCGCCGGAGTGAACCTTTCCTTCCTCAGGAGCATCCTCTGGGAGAGGGCGAAGTCCCTGTATGCGGCAGGGTCGGCCTTCCTGTCCTGGGAAATGGTAAGCATGGATCTCAGGAGCGTCTCCAGCCTGGATACCGGAGCGAAGCCCTTTATCTGCATCGAGGCATAGGATATGCTGCAGTCCATATGGATGCCGGACAATTCCATCGCATTCAGGAAATCTTCTCCGGAAATACCTGCTATTCTACTGAGTCCCAGCATTTCTGCAAGGTAGACATTACCACCCTTCTCCATTCCCGGAACGGAGGAATATCCTTCATTGAAGAGGAATCCGAAATGGAACATCCCCTTTGTGTCCGTCTTCTTGAAGATAACCTTCATCCCGTTGCTGAAATTCCAGATGGAGCCTCCGCAGACAGGTTCGGTCTCTATGCTTTTGATCTTGGTCTTGCCCTTCGAGAGATTATGGAGCTTCGGCAGTTCCACCTGCATTTTCCAGTTTCCTGAACTGAATTTCCCGCTCTTCCATCCGCGGATGAACGGAGTTACCATGCTGTCCCTGTTGAAGAGCATCTCCGGAGACCTGAAATGAAGTATGAGGTTATGGTCCTGGGAGTACAGCGAGCGGGCGTATCTGTTGAGAAGGTCGAGCTCATAATCCGGGTCCAGCGACTTGCTGGCGAAGAATTCGTTGTAGGACTTGAGCGAGTATGGGGCTTCCCCGAAAAGGTAGGTGGATACGCATTTGTCAATGTACTCCGCGTTCGTCCTCAGGCCGGTGAAGCTGTTTTCCCTCGCCCTGTTCACCATGAGGTTCCTTGTCACAAGGTATTCCTCCCTTGTGATTCCGCCTTCCTTTATCTCGGACAGCACGCTTCCCATCAGGAACGCCGCATCGGTGAGCTTGTCCTTCGGAACCGTGACGTTGAAGCTGTACCGCTCCTGCTCCACCTGCTCGGAACTTCCCCTGTAACGGAAGGATACGTCCGTCAGAGGAGTACCGGAAGTCAGGAAAGTCCTTCTGATGCGTCTCAGGGTGATATCGCCAAGCTCTTCGGCGAACATCCTGTTGACAAGAGGCTGGATCGTGCCCATGTCCTCGCGCGGTATCCTTTCTGAAAAATACGTCATGTGCAGTGACGCAAGCCCGGAAGGCCTCGTGGTCGCGCAGGAGAATATGATGCTGTCGGAAGGATTCAGGCTGAAAGCCTTTCCGCCGTCAAGGGTCCACCTCGGGGAAACCACTATGGAAAGGACCTTCATCCTCTCCAGTATCCAGGAGACGTCGATGTCACCGCTTACGATCACGGCCTGGTCGGCGGGATAGCTGTCCACTATGTCGAACACCATGAGGAGCAGGGAATCCACCACCGCGGACTCGAACACCGGCACATCCCCGAACCTGTAGGTCGCCCCTGAAGGCGAATACGAGATCATCCCGCGGTCATCGTAGCCGATTCCCTTGGAAGCCAGGTATTCATAAGGCCTGACACTGCCGAAATGAGGGAGCGAATCCAGATTCGCCACGGAAACAGCCCTTCTGAAACGTCCCTTCTGCACTACTGCAAAATCGGCATAACCTTTTGTTACTGAATTTTTTACAAGAAAATATTCCACCCCGTTCGGCAATTTTCCGGAGGTGATTCCGGGATCGTTCTCAAGCGTCACCTGGGCCAGGCAGAAAAGGGCCGTCTGGAGGAACAGGAATATGGACAATAAAATATGTTTCATAATTTGCTTTACAAAGTAACACAAATTTTAGTATTTTTGCATCTGTATAAGCGAATAGGTTTTATAAAAATACAAGAAATGAAAAAGACACTCCTCACGACGATTGCGCTGCTTCTCACTGCAGCATTCGGATTTGCACAGAGTATGAACGAAGCCACAGAGCTGGCTCAGGCAGCTAACGATGCCTGGGGAAACAAGGATTTCGCAGCGGCTATCGCCGGATTCCAGAAGGCTCTCCCTATAGCTGAGGCCTGCGGCGAAGAAGGTGCTGATCTCGTTCAGACCTGCAAGACGGCAATCCCTAAGATCGCCATGTCAGCAGCCAAGGAAAAAATCAACTCAAAAGAATATGAGGAAGGAATTTCAGCACTGAAGGACGTCATCACCCTCGCTGAGAAATACGGTGTGGACGAACTCGCTGCCGAAGCCGAGAGCCTTATTCCTACGGTTGAGCAGGAAAGGGTGAAGGGACTGTTCCTCGCAGCTGAGACCCTGTATCAGGAAGGCAAGCTCGACGAGGCCCTCGAGGCTTTCAAGGTTGCCGCTGACAACGGAAGCGAAAACGCTTCAAAGAGAATCATCACCGTCCTCTCCAAGAAGACACAGGCCGCCCTCCAGGCCGGCAAGCTGAATGACGCGGTTGCCAACTACGACCTCCTCAAGGAGGCTGACCCTGAGAACGCGAACCTCAGCTCCTTCGCTTACAACATCGCAGCCAGCTACTACAAGGCAAAGAACACTGCAAAGGCCAAGGAATGGTTCAAGAAGATCGTCAACGACCCTAAATATGGCGAGACCGCCAAGAAGATGGTCGCCGCCATCAAGTAAATATGACGGAGCTCGAGCTTCTGGCTCCCGCCCGTAATGCGGATGTCGGCATCGCAGCTGTAGACTGCGGTGCCGATGCCGTTTACATTGCCGGACCTTCCTTCGGTGCAAGGAAGGATGCCGGCAACCCCATTTCGGAAGTTGGGCGTCTGTGCAGCTACGCGCACCGCTTCGGGGTCAAGGTTTTCCTGACCGTAAACATAGAACTCAGGGATGATGAGATGGATTCCGTCCATTCCCTTATGCTCGAAGCCCAGGACGCAGGCGTGGACGCCTTTATCATCAGGGATATGAGGATAGCCCTCTGGAAGGATATACTGGTGCCGCTCCACGCATCCACCCAATGTGCTGTCAGGACCCCGCAGAGAGCCCGTGAGCTGCGGGATTCCGGTTGTGAGAGGATTGTACTCGAAAGACAGCTTACGCTTGCGCAGATAAAGGAAATCTGCGACAGTGCGGGCTGCGGGACGGAGGTGTTCGTACACGGCGCGCTGTGCGTGGGCTACAGCGGGGAATGTGTCCTTTCCGAGCACATAGACGGCAGAAGTGCGGACCGGGGGGAATGCATACAGGCCTGCCGCTCCCTCTATGACCTGGTAACCGAAGACGGCAGGACTCTGGTCAGGAACAAGGCGCTTCTGTCGCTGAAGGACTATAACCTGAAGAACCGTCTGGAAGAGCTCTGCGAGGCCGGGGCCGTATCCTTCAAGATCGAGGGCCGTCTCAAGAATTCATCCTATGTCAAGAACGTTGTCAGGGACTACTCGGACGCAATGGACGAGATATGCAGAAAATACCCTGACAGATACCGCAGGGTATCCTGGGGGCATCCGGAAGGAGGGTTCACACCCGACACCGGCAAGACCTTCAACCGTGGCTACACCGAACTCTTCCTGGACGGCAAAAGGGGTGAATGGTCTTCCATGGACTGCCCGAAATCAATGGGAGAGGCCGTCGGAAGGGTTATTTCAGTGAGTGATGACGGAAACGGATGCAGCAGGATCCGGCTGAAGACGTTCAAGGATGACACGATTCTGCGCAACGGGGACGGGTTCGCTTTCAGCAACAGCGAGGGAATCACCGGATTCAGGGCGGACAGGGCCGGAAACGACGGAATCGTATGCCGGAGGCAGGCCGGTCTCAAGATCGGGGACACCCTTTACAGAAATGTCAACGGAGCCTTCGAGAAGGAACTGGAGAACAACCTTTGCAGACGCTTCATACCGGTCAGCGTCACTGCAACGATTGGAAGGAAACTTGTATTCAGGGCCTCCGACGACAGGGGAAGGACTGTTGAAACGGTCGTGGACAATACATTTGACAAAGCCCTCAACGGCGAACGCAGCCTGTCCATACTCAAATCCTGTCTTTCCAAGAAATCCGACATATACAGTTTCACGCTCACCGGGATGCAGGTAGACGGGGGCATTCCGGTACTCAGCGCCTCCTTCGTGAACTCAATCCGCAACCAGCTTGCAGGGAAAATGTCCGCAATCCCTTACGAGAGAGAGAAAAGACAGGCCGGGGTTGTGGGAACGGCCGCAGCGGTAAAAGCCGGGAACTTCCTTCTGAAATCAAAATACTGCGTGAAATACGAGCTTGGGCTGTGCAGGAAACATTTCAGCGAAGCCCCGGACTACGGGAAGCTTTTTCTGCTCAACAACGGGAGGAGATATGCCCTTGAATTCGACTGCGCCGCGTGCGAGATGAGCGTCACTCCAGCGCGAAAGTGATCTTGACATCCCCGAATCTGCCGACCGTGTAGGGATTCTCCGTGAAATAGGAAGTGGATACCGGACCTCTCCAGACTATATCATCCTTCTCATTGTAAGGAAGTTCCACGTCAAAACCATAGGTCTTTGACTTGTATTTGAGCGTGGCCGAACACTTCCAGCTTGTCCTTGTTCCCCCGTCATCTTCCGTTATCAGCAGGGCTATCTTGTCAATCTGGTCCGTGAAATCGGTAACCATCATCGTGTTCACCGGTATCTGTTTTCCGAGCTGTATCCTTTTCACGACGAGCAGGAACTCCGTGACGGTGGGAGAGAAAGTGGCGAAATCCGATTCGGATGCCGCTTCACAGCCGGCCAGCGAGCCGCAGCGGATGTAGAATTCAGATGCACCCTCAAACCAGGAATCATAATTCCTCAACATGGTGAAGCTCTTCAGGACAAGGTTCTTCCCGCTGGAAGCGCCCCTGGTGTTCCCGCCTGCTCCGGTGTTCCCCTTTGTCAGGAACATCTCCAGGGGAGTGAAGCCGGCGTCGCTGTTGCGGTTGATCACCCATACCGGGCGCTCCATCGCCACGGCCTCGTCGACATAGACGGAATCCACCACCCTGGCACCGTTCTGACCTATACGGATCTCGTATCCGTAGTTCGATTCTATCCCATAACCCGGATCGAAGGTTATCAGAGGGAAGGTCTCCCCGTCCCAGTTCTCGGAATAGGGCCAGTACACCTGGTACCCGGACTCGATGAGTTCATTGACGTAATTCTCCACGTCCGACGCGCCTGATTTGGTCCCGTAGTTGCCCGCGATATACTCCGTCAGCATATCCCTCAGGGTAACCTGGCCCTCCGGCACCGCCGCCTTGGTCGCCCCGACGCCGGCCCCCGGGGCCTCGAACAGGTTCCTGAGGGTATATTCCTCGTCATAACCGTTGCCGGATGACGAATTGACCGCCGTAAACACTTCATCCATCTGGACCTTGCCCATAGGGATGGCCGAGAACATCCTTGCGATATCCTGTTTGGAGAAAGTGGCCTGCGGGGTCTGTGGGAAATCAGGTTCTGCATTCCTGGAACTGCAGGCGGAAGCCAGGGAGGAGACAGCTCCGACAAGGAGCAAAAGTTTCAAAGTTTTCATAGTCGTTCATTTTCTTCTGCAAAGTACGGCATTGGTATCCGTTTATTTGCGTTTTGAAACGGCTATGTGATGAAATACGGCTTACAGATACCTGTATCTATATTCTTTCGAATGTGACAATCCTGTTTTTCCCGGCAAAATCCTTTAAAATCCCCACATTTCCGAATGGCTCCGCGCGGAAAAGGGAGGCAGTCTCCTCCCCCAGAGTCTCATTTATCTCCAGAAAACCCCTTCCTCCGGGTGCGAGAAGCCTGGCTGCGGCGTCCCTGACGGCGCGGTAGAACAGCAGTGGGTCGGAGTCCGGGACGAACAGGGCGATGGACGGCTCGTAGTCGAGCACATTGGGGCGCATCTGCGATTTCTCCCTTTCCATAATATACGGAGGGTTGGATAATACTATGTCGAAGGACCCTTCCGGGAATGTTTCCGGAAAACGGGGGTCGAGGATATCTGCACAAATGAACACGGGACTGTTTCCGCTGAACTGGGAGGATGCCAGCGCGAGGGCTTCCCGGGAGATGTCGACGGCCGTGACGCTGGCGGAAGGGTGGTCAAGCGCGACGGTCCAGGCTATACATCCGGAGCCGGTGCACAGATCGAGGACCCTGGATGCCGGTGATATGTGCCTGGAGGCCTCCAGAACGAGCATTTCCGTTTCAGGGCGGGGGATGAGCACGGAAGGATTCACCTTGAATTCACGGCCGCAGAAGGTTTCGCGGCCGAGCACATACTGCAGCGGCTCGGCCTTGGCAAGACGCGCCACGGCAGCCCTCAGGGCAGCTTCCGTTTCGGGAGGAACTGCAGTGTCGGGATACAGGATATGGGCCAGATGAGGAAACCCGGCCATATCCTCACAGAGTCTCTGGACTATGGCTGAAGCCTCCCTGGAGGGATAGAGGGATTCCAGGGAGCGCGCACTCTCACGGATGAAATCCGGGAGAAGCATATCAGGAGTTCTCTATTATGGTGCTGAGGAACGCGGTGATATCCTTACCCGCCGCCTTTACCATCTTCGGGACAAGGGATGCACCCGTCATTCCAGGGATAGTGTTCACCTCGAGGAAATAGAGACCGTCATCGGAAAGGATGTAGTCCATCCTGACGATTCCCTTGCACCCGAGACGTCTGTAAATCTCCTTCGTAGCCTCGCTGACCGCACTGCATACGGCATCGTCTACAGGAGCCGGGCATATCTCGCGGCTGTGCCCGTTATACTTGGCATCGTAGTCGAAATACTCGTTTTCGGTAACTATCTCTATGAGCGGGAGCGTGCAGATATTCTCACCGTCGAAATATCCGGCGCAGGTGAGTTCCCTTCCGGATATCCCCTGCTCCACGACCACGGTGCCGCCCTCGGAGAAGGCGAAATTGATTGCGGATTCAAGTTCGGACGGAGTCTTGACCCTGGTTATTCCGAAACTTGAACCTCCCGAGGTAGGCTTTACGAAAACCGGGAATTCAAGAGTCCCTGCGACTTTCTCACAAAAGGCCTTCACGTCCTCTCCCATCCTTATGAATGCATCCGGTGCGAGTTTCACGCTTTCCAGCCCGTTTATGTAGCGCTTGCAGGAATATTTGTCGAAAGCTATGTTGGAAACGAATGCGGAACAGCTGCTGAACGGTATTCCGAGCATTTCCAGATATCCCTGGAGAAGTCCGTTCTCACCCGGTGCGCCGTGCTGCATTATGTATGCATAGTCGAATTTGACCTTCTCGCCCATGAGATTGACTGAGAAATCGGTCTTGTCCACCTCGGGACGGGAGCCTTCCGGAAGGATGACCCTCATCGAATTCCTGGTCCTGTAGGCCACGAGATTCCATTTGCCGAATCTGGCGAAGATCTCATAAATGGCATATTGGTCGTTGTCCAGCCTGGACGCGGTGAATTCGCCGCTTCTGCAGGAAACTTCCCATTCGGAAGAATCACTTCCGTAAATTACCGCAATGTTGCTGTACTTTCCCATTATCCGATCAATTGAAATAATAATCCGTTTCGTCCTCTGCAGATGCCGCCGTTTCGTCACCGCCAAGGAACTCCCCTCCCTCGGCGCATCCGCTGTCCACCACCACTCCTGCCGGGACTATGAAATTGTCCGCGGTGGAAACCGGCACTGAAGGGTCGTTGAGGCACTTTTCCATGAAATAGGCCCAGATAGGCAGCGCCATCGAAGCACCCTGTCCGAGGGCCCCCTGCTGGAAGTGTATCTGACGGTCCTCCCCTCCGACCCATACGCCGGCGGTGAGGGTCGGTGTGTATCCGATGAACCATCCGTCGGAGTTGTCGTTGGTCGTTCCGGTCTTTCCGGCCCTCTGGCCCTGGAGACCGTAGGTATCGCGGATCCTGTGTCCGGTTCCGGCATTGATCACGTTCTGCATCATATCGATGACCTTGAATGTCTCCGAGACTCCGAGGACCTCCGTCTTCCTGTTGGTGAATTCAGTGAGGACGTTTCCGTTGGAATCCTCGATGCGGGTCACGAAAAGAGGACTGATGCGGACACCTCCGGACGGAAAGGTGTTGTACGCCGTCACCATATCCTTGACGGACACGTCGGTGGAGCCTACGCAGAGAGAATACACCTCGTCTATGTGACCTGTCACTCCCATTCTCCTCATCATATCGGCAACAGCCTCCGGACCGAACTGACGTATGAGGAATGCCGACACGTTGTTGTTCGAGATCGTGAGCGCCCCCTTGAGGGAAAGGACGGGATCACCGCCGCTGCTCCTCGGGGACCAGGTCTCGCCGGAAGGCAGCTCGAACACCTGCGGGGCGTTGGCCACCCTGTCGCAAGGGCTCATTCCTTCGGTGATGGCAAGTGAATAGATGAACGGCTTGACCGTCGAACCTATCTGACGCTTGCCCTGTGACACGTTGTCATATTTGAAATATCTGTAGTTCGGACCTCCCACGTAGGCCTTCACGTGGCCTGTGTTAGGCTGGATTGCCATCATCGCGGCACGCAGGAACGACTTGTAGTATTTGATGGAATCGTTCGGGGTCATCGTGGTGTCCACGCTTCCTCCCTCCCATTTTCCGGTCTTCTTGTCCTGTTTCCAGGCGAACACCGTCATTCTGCAAGGCTCGTCGAAGGTTGCCATTATCTCATCCTCGCTGAGTCCTTCCTTCTTCAGCATGCGGTAGCGGTCGGACCACCTGCGGGCCTGCTTCATAAGGAGGGTCCTCGTATCCTCGTCCACGTCGTTGGAGAACGGGGCGTTCCTCTTCAGCCTCATCTCCTGGATGAACATCTTCTGGAGATCCTTTCCGAGGTGTTTGGCCACGGCCTCCTCGGCATATCTCTGCATCTTCGCGTTGATGGTGGTATAGATCTTCAGACCTTCCTTGTCCAGATTGTATTTCTCCCCGTTCGCCTTCCTGTTCTTGTTGAGCCAGCCGTACAGGGCATCGTCCTCCCATCTGGCGGAATCGGCCGCATAGTCCTCAGGGAACTGGTATGAACTGCGCTTCGGGCGCTCCGCGTTCATATCCCTCCTGAGCATATCCCTGAAATAAGGTGCAAGCCCGGAGTTATGGTCGAGCAGCTGGAAGTGCAGGTCGATAGGAATCTGGATTATGGAATCCCTCTGCTGCTTGGTTATGTACTTCGCCTTCGCCATCTGCCCTATGACGAAATTCCTCCTTTCCAGTGACTTCTCAGGATTGAGGTACGGATTGTACCTGGTAGGCTTGTTCACCATTCCGATCAGGGTCGCCGCCTCCTCCACGGTCAGTTCCGAAGGCTGTTTGGCGAAGAAGGTCTCCGCAGCCGTCTCTATGCCGAATGCATTGGATCCGAAGAAGATGG
>JAKSKC010000079.1 GCA_024401945.1 Bacteroidales bacterium | reverse complement strand
ACGGGCTCCTCCGTCCTTACCGAAAATGTAATATCTGTTTTCCGGAAGTTCCTCCGGGGTGAACCATGCCATGTTCTCGACCAGTCCGAGGATAGGTTTCCCGATGCTCGGGTTCTGGAACATATTGACTCCCTTTTCCACGTCTGCGAGTGCCACGTCCTGAGGAGTGGTTACTATCACTGCGCCATTGACCGGCACGTCCTGCAGAAGGCTGATATGGATGTCTCCTGTTCCCGGAGGCATCTCGATGAGGAGGCAGTCAAGTTCGCCCCATTTCACTACCAGGATCATCTGCTTGAGTGCGTTGCAGGCCATAGGTCCCCTCCATATGAGGGCCTGTCCGCGCTGGGCGAAATAGCCTATGCTCATCCACTTCACCCCATACTTTTCAAGAGGGATAATAAGTTCGGAATCCCCGTTCTGTTCGGCAGAAGGCTGGAGACCTTCGGTTCCGGTCATCGTAGGTACGGACGGTCCGTAGACATCGGCGTCCGCTAGGCCCACTTTGAATCCCAGCCGGGCGAGGGCTACTGCAAGGTTCACGGCAACCGTTGATTTACCGACGCCGCCCTTGCCTGATGCTATGCCGATGATATGCTTTATCCCTTCCACCTGGGAGAAGTCGAATTCAGCTTTTTTTGCTGCCGGAGCCTCCTCCACGATGGTCTTGACTTCAACATCGGTGACGTCGGGACAGTTCCTGATGATGGCTGCGCGGGTGCTGCCTATAAGATATTCTGCGAGCGGGTCGCGTCTTTTAGGGAAAGCCAGGGTCACGATGACCCTGGATCCGTCCCTGTCTATATCCTTGACCATCCCGAGGTCGACAATGTCCCTGTCGCCTTTTCCGGGATGCTTGACTTCTGTCAGAATTTTAAGGAAGTTGCTCATATTTTACTTTACAAGGTTCATTTCGTCGAGGAGATATCCTGCGCCTCCGAATTTGTCCATAATGAAGAGGACATAGCGGATATCCACATTGATACATCTCTGGAGGTTCGGCTCGAAGAGCACGTCGCCGCTCATTGCCTCCCAGTTGCCGTCGAATGCAAGTCCGATGAGCTCGCCGTCGGCATTGAGCACAGGGCTTCCGGAGTTGCCTCCAGTGATGTCGCTGTTAGTGAGGAAGCAGGTTACGAGTTCTCCGTCCTCGTTTGCGTACTGGCCGAAATCCTTTGCTTCATAAAGCGTCTTGATCTTTGCCGGAACCCTGAATTCATAATTGTCAGGGTCCTCTTTCTCCATTACACCCTTGAGTGTGGTGTAGTGCTTGTAGATTACGCCGTCCTTAGGGGAATAGGATTTGACAGTGCCGTAGGTGAGCCTCATTGTGCTGTTCGCATCCGGATAGATAGGTTCTCCGTCCTTCCACTCGAGCTGTCCGGCGGTGTAGGCCTTTGTAGCTTTGTCCAGTCCTGCGGAAGACTTCTTCATTTCATTCTGGAATGCCAGGGCCTTGTCGCGGATTGCGGAGTAGAGCTTGAATGCAGGGTCGTTGTGGTAGTCGAAACCTTCTTCTGCCATTGCGGCGGTCATCTTTTCTTCTGAGGTGAAGACACTGTTTGCGAACAGATCGTCAAGATATGCCTCGTTGAGATCGATAGCAATCTTGTCCTCCGGCTTCACATTGGCAAGGTAGTGATTCATCAGCGCACTGGCCTCCTTGCGGTCGAGTGCCAGATTGTAATCCTTATAGACGGCAGCATTGCGTGAGGTCGAGAAAGCAACGAGTTCAATTCTGTAGATGGTTTCTGTGAGCAGGGTATATGCTTTCTGGGCATCAGCGGATGCCTTCACGCAGGCGTCAATCTCTGAAATGGCGTTGCCGTATTTCTCAACGCGCTTCTTGTTCTGAGAGACCCAGGCCATGAAGTCTGCCTCTTTCTGCTTCTCGCGGCCGATGACGTTCAGCTTCGCGAAAGCTTCCCTTTCTCCCTGCCATTTTTTCCAACCGTTGGAAGAGCCTGCATATTTGCTTGCATACTGGAGGTTCACAACAGGGTCAGCCATCCTTGCCTCCCACATGAGGTCCTGGCGTATGGTGCGTGCGTCAATCCTGATGTCGTTGAGGTCCAGCATATTCTGAAGCTGGGTGGCAGTCATGTAGCGCTGTGTGCTTCCCGGGAAACCGATGATCATCGAATAGTCTCCGTCCTTCACGCCCTTGAGGGAAACCTTGAGTGACTGCTTCGGAGTGAGAGGCCTGTTGTTTTCAGAGTACTCGGCAGGCTCGTTGTCAGGACCTGCATATACTCTGAACATTGAGAAGTCGCAGGTATGGCGCGGCCACATCCAGTTGTCGGTGTCTCCGCCGAATTTTCCCGATGCTGCAGGAGGTGCTCCCACGAAGCGGATGTCGCGGTATGTCTTGTATACGATGAGATAGTACACGTTCTCGTCATAAAAACTCCTGATCAGGGCAGTGCAGTTAGGGTTTTCTGCAGTTGCCTGTTCGATGAGCTTCTGGATGGCGGCGGTCTGTTCCTCCTCTGATTTTTTCTCGAGTTTGTTGATGAACTTCGTCACATCTGTCATGCTCTCAAGGAAGGTGACGGTAAGTCCCTTTGCAGGAAGTTCTTCTGAAAGGTTCATTGCCCAGTATCCGTCCTCGAGGTAGTTGTGTTCCGGAGAGGAAAGGGACTGGATGCTGCTGTATCCGCAGTGGTGG
This sequence comes from Bacteroidales bacterium, assembly GCA_024401945.1. The sequence continues at coordinate 3,864 of JAKSKC010000079.1, read as the reverse complement.
TTGGTCACGAGAAGTCCCTGGTCAGAGATGATCTCTCCCGTGCAGCCGCCGCCGAAATGCACGATGGCGTCCTTTATGGAAGTTCCTTTTTCGCTGTAAATCTGCTCCGGCTTGAGGTTGAGACCCAGATCGGCCATTGCCTTTGCGTTCATCTTCTGAAGAAGAGGAAGCATCCACATTCCTTCATCTGCGCTGGCGTTGATTGCCAGCAGGGCTGTCATAAGAATGACTGAAATGATTCTTTTCATCGTTATTTTGTTTTAATTATCATCAAACAATGTAGGCTCAAGTTCTTTCGGGTGGAAACTGCGTCTGTGCCACGGAGTCAGCCCGTATTTCCTTATTGCTTCAATATGGTCCTTTGTCGGATAGCCCATGTTCCTGTCCCATCCATACTGCGGGTATTCTTCCGACAGGCGGACCATAAATTCGTCCCTGTGGGTCTTTGCGAGGACTGATGCCGCGGCGATGCTTGCGTATGTAGCGTCACCGTGCACCACGGTAGCATACCTGAATCCTTCGAAGGGGCGGAAGCGGTTGCCGTCCACCAGCAGGAAGTCCGGCCTCACTGCAAGTTTAAGCACGGCCCGCTGCATTCCTGTGATGGAGGCGTTGAGGATGTTGATGTTGTCGATCTCCTCTGCGCTGACAGCCTCCACGGCCCAGGCAACGGCCTCATTTTCAATGATCGGGCGCAGTTCCTCGCGCTCTTTACGCGTCATTTTCTTCGAGTCGTCGAGGAGCGGATGCGAAAATCCTGCCGGCAAAATTACGGCGGCGGCGAATACCGGACCGGCGAGGGGCCCTCTTCCCGCCTCATCGAGACCGGCCTCCAAAAGGCCCTCGTTCATAAAGCCCAGAAGTTCTCCTTTGTGCCTCATAGTAAAACAAAGGTAGTGATTTTCACCCAATAAGCATTGAAATTGGAATTATATTTAGTAGATTTGCGAGGATATGCCCATTATGGTGCAGATGACCGCGTAATTATTAATAAAATCAGATAAAATGAAAGATTATTCAACCAAAGACATTCGCAACGTAGCCCTACTTGGCTCAACCAAGTCCGGTAAAACGACGTTGGCTGAGGCTATGCTTTTCGAAGGAAAAGTTATCGACAGAAGAGGAACCATCGAGGACAAGAACACAGTGTCCGACAATGATGAACTTGAAAAACAGAACCAGAGATCAATCTACGCAACCCCACTTTATGCAGAGTTCCAGAACAAGAAGATCAACTTCATCGATGCTCCTGGCTCTGATGACTTCATCGGTGGCGCATATTCTGCATTCAGAGTTTGCGAAAGCGGTATCCTCGTAGTTAACGCACAGCAGGGTGTCGAGGTTGGAACAGAGAACTTCGTCCGCAGGGCCGATGCAATCAAGCTCCCTCTCGTTATCGCAGTGAACCAGCTCGATGCCGATAAGGCTGACTGGGATGTAGTTCAGAATTCAATGAAAGAGGCTTTCGGCGGAAAGATCGTCAACCTCCAGTTCCCTACAAACGCAGGTGCAAGCTTCGACGGTTTCGTGGATGTCCTTGCTATGAAGTATTATCACTTCAAGGATGCCAACGGCACACGCGAGGAACTTGACATCCCTGCAGAGTTCGCAGACAAGGCAGAGGAAATGCGCGGCGAACTTATCGAGAAGGCTGCAGAGTTCGATGATGCATTGATGGAGAAATATTTCGAGGAAGGAACCCTTTCCGAGGAGGAAATCAACAGGGGACTCTCTCTCGGGATCACTTCCGGCGAACTTTATCCTGTATTCTGCGTATCCGGAAAGAAGGACATCGGCGTGAAGAAACTCCTTGAGTTCATCAACAACGTTGCACCGGCTCCTAAGTGTGAGGAGAACGGTCCTGCTGCATTGTTCATCTACAAGAATGACGTTGAGCAGCACCTCGGAGAAGTATCATACTTCAAGGTAATGAGCGGATCCATCACTCCAGGTATCGACCTCGAGGATCCTGCAACAGGCAACAAGGAGCGTATCTCTGCAATCTACGCTGTTGCCGGAACAAAGAAAGAGTCAGTCAATGCTCTCCGCGCCGGAGATTTCGGATGTGCAGTCAAGCTCAAGAACAGCAAATCAAGCACAACCCTTTCACTTCCTGGCTCAGGAATTTCATTCGATAAGATTTCTTATCCTGCTCCTAAATACCGTTGCGCTATCAAGGCAAAGGCTCAGACCGATGACCAGAAGCTCGGTGACGCTCTCAAGAAGATTGCTTCAACAGACCCTACCGTCATCGTAGAGTACTCAAAGGAACTTCGTCAGACCATCCTCAGCGGTAACGGTGAGCAGCATATCAATATTGTTAAATGGCGTATCAACAACGAATTCGGCGTTGACGTAGAACTCTTCGCTCCGAAGGTTCCTTACCGTGAGACCATCACCAAGGTGGCTACAGCCCAGTACCGTCACAAGAAACAGTCCGGCGGTGCAGGTCAGTTCGGAGAGGTTCATCTTCTCGTCTGCCCGGCTGAAGGCGAACTCAACACCAAGTTCAAGATTGACGGAAAAGACACACAGCTCAATATCAAGACCCAGGATGTTACCGATATGGAATGGGGCGGAAAGCTTGAGTTCTACAACTGCGTTGTCGGTGGTGCCATCGACCTCGGCTTCATGCCTGCTATCCTCAAGGGTATCAAGGAGAGAATGGTAGAGGGACCTCTCACCGGATCATATGCACGCGACATCCGCGTATTCGTATATGACGGTAAGATGCACCCGGTTGACTCTAAGGAAATCGCCTTCATCATCGCAGGACGTAACGCCTTCAAGGAGGCATTCCGCAATGCAGGTCCTAAGATCCTCGAGCCTATCTACAATGTCGAGGTCATGACCCCTTCAGAGTATCAGGGAGCAGTTATGAGCGACCTCCAGAACCGTCGTGGTATGCTCGGAGACATGGGTGCAGACAAGGGATTCGCAATCCTCAAGGCACGCGTTCCGCTCGCAGAACTCTACCGTTACTCTACAACATTGAGCTCCCTCACTGCAGGTTCTGCAACATTCTCTATGGAGTTTGCTGACTACCAGCCGGTTCCAGGTGATGTACAGACTAAGCTTCTTGCTGAATACGCAGCTCAGGAGACAGAAGAGGACTAATATTATATCAAAAATACTTGCGGACAGGTGGCCCTCCGTGGCCACCTGTTTACCTTAAAAACCATATTCAGTTATGTATAGGACACATACTTGCGGCGAACTTCGTTTGGAGAATGTCGGACAGAAAGTTACTCTTGCCGGCTGGGTGCAGAAAGCCCGCAAACTCGGAGGTATGACATTCGTTGATCTCCGTGACCGTTATGGAATCACACAGCTTGTAACAGAGCAGGAAATAGAGGCCGGGCGCGAATGGGTTCTCCAGATTAAAGGAGAGGTTGTCGAGCGCCAGAGCAAAAACCCAAAAATGCCGACAGGCGACATTGAGATCAGGATTGAGAGCGTCAATGTATTGAACAGGGCCGACACTCCTCCTTTCACAATAGAGGAAGTATCCGATGGCGGTGAAGATATCCGTGCAAAATACAGATATCTCGACCTTCGCCGCGCGCCTCTCCAGAGGGCTCTCGCCCTGAGGCACCGTCTCGCCCAGGAAGTGCGCTCATATCTTGACAAACAGGGCTTTATGGAGATAGAGACTCCATACCTCATCAAATCGACTCCGGAAGGTGCGCGTGACTTCGTGGTTCCTTCACGTATGAACCCGGGCCAGTTCTATGCTCTCCCGCAGTCTCCCCAGACCTTCAAGCAGCTCCTTATGGTAGCCGGATATGACCGCTACTTCCAGATCGTCCGCTGCTTCCGTGACGAGGACCTCCGTGCCGACCGTCAGCCTGAGTTCACCCAGAT
>JAKSKC010000078.1 GCA_024401945.1 Bacteroidales bacterium | reverse complement strand
AGACAATCCGGATTATCACAGGAGCATAACCGAGCTCCGCGAGCGCATAGACGTGCTGGACGAGAATCTGCTCGGAATCCTCTCCAAAAGGATGTCCGTCAGCGGTGAGATAGGAAAGATCAAGAGAGATAACAACATATCCATCATCCAGGCGGCACGCTGGGATGAGATTATGGAAAATGTCCTCAGGCTCAGCGCGGAGAGCGGCCTGGACGACGGATTCATCCGGAACATCTTCAGTGAAATACACGAAGCATCGATCGCGGTGCAGAACAAAATATTGTCTCAAAAATGATAGCCAATTCAAAAAAGGAACTCGTGGAGTTCTGCCTCTCCAATGAGGTTCAAGTGCTTAATTTCCATTATTGCGGCTGGGACGGACGTCTCAAGACCCTCAATTTCGTCCTTCGGGGACGTGAACATCTCGAGAACCTTCTCGAGGCGGGGGAAAGGGTGGACGGAAGCAGTCTTTTCCCTTTCATCGAGGCCGGCAGAAGTGACCTGTACGTCATCCCGCGCTACCGCACGGCCTTCCTCAATACATTTGAGGAGGTACCTACCGTGGATGTGCTATGCTCCTTCTTCACAAGGGACGGCAAGCCTTTCGAGGGTTCTCCACAGTATATCCTGCACAAGGCCGAGGCCGCTCTCGAGAAGGAGACCGGACTCCGGATGCAGGCTATGGGCGAGCTGGAATACTATGTGATATACAACGAGGACCCGCTCTACAAGGTCGCCGACCAGAGAGGCTATCACGAGAGCGCGCCGTTCAACAAGTTCACGGACTTCAGGGTCGAGGCGATGCGGCTGCTCACCCAGGCCGGCTGTCTCATCAAGTACGGCCACAGCGAGGTGGGCAATTTCACCCTTGACGGCAAGGTGTATGAGCAGAACGAGATAGAATTCACCCCGACGGCCAGCGAGGATGCCGCAGACCAGCTTGTCATTGCCAAATGGATCATGCGCTGCCTGGCATACCAGTACGGTGTGACCGTGTCCTTCGCCCCCAAGATCACGGCGGGCAAGGCCGGTTCCGGGATGCACATCCACTGCTCCTTCACGAAGGACGGCAAACCTGTGCTCATAGAGAACGGGGAGATAACGGACTGGTGCCGCAAGGCCATCGCCGGATTCATGGACGCCGGAACATCGCTCCCGGCATTCGGCAACCCGCATCCGCTGTCATTTATGAGGCTCGTGCCTAACCAGGAGGCTCCTACTTCACTCTGCTGGTCATTCTCCAACCGCAGCGCGCTCGTCAGGGTGCCTCTCGGCTGGACCGTTCCGGTGGATATGGCCTCGCAGTGCAATCCGGGCGAAGCCGTATGCGCAAAGGACTTCAGCTGGAAGCAGACCTTCGAGTGGAGGGCTTCCGACGCCTTTGCCGACACCTACCTGCTGATGGCCGCCCTCTGCGTGGCTGCAAGGCACGGATTCGGGATGGAAAATGCCCTTGAAGTGGCTGGAAGGACCTTCGTCGACCTCGGGGTCAACATCCATTCGGCCGAGAACAAGGCCTTCAAGGACAAGCTGGAACAACTGCCTGCATCCTGCTCCGAGGCTGCGGACGAGCTTATAAAGGACGCTGCCATCTACACGGCCTGCGGAGTATTTCCACAGAGCCTTATAGACTGGCAGGTCGGATATCTCAAATCGTTCCCAGAGATAGAGGATCCTCTCGCCTTCGTGGCGGAGAACATAGACAGAGGCTGACGGCCTTATTCCTGCCTGAGGTTGGAATAAGCCCAGGCGTAGATAAGGAAGTTCCTGTCAGAGTTCCAGGCCTCCTTGTACAGTCTTGCGACTGTGTCGAGCCAGGCCTGGCTTCTTTTACCGTCGTCACCCCAACCCACGTTGTCGGTTCCTCCGGCCTTGTAGTACATCTCCCTGGTGGTGCTGCAGATACGTGCGTACCTTCCGGTATTCTCCTTCAGGGCCGAATTGTCCATCTCCAGATAGAACTGGAGCTGCTCCTCGGTGCAGGTCTTGTCGTCCGCGCGCATCGCGTCATCCTTTATATATACGGTGACTCCGTCCTTGAACACGTACGGTTCGTAGAATCCGCGCGTGTACATATCCTCATATACCACGCCCTTGACCGGGAACTGCGCCCCGGACTGCCAGGTGATGAAGTTGCGCACCTTCTCCAGATCCTCGTACTTCACCTCACCGGTAACGTCGTAAACGGCGTTGATTATCCATTTCGCGAGCTTCTGGGCGTCCGGGTTGAGCATATAGACAAGCGCCTTCTTAGGCACGCCGAGCTTGATGTCCACTCCGGTGTGGTACTCCCAGAGCTCCACAGGGAAGCCTTCCCATCCCGGGATGTCCTTGCGCTCGCCGAGCTTCTTCTCCGCCATATAGGCGGCCTGGAGGCTCTTCCGGCAGCGGGCCGTCATAACGTCGAGCGAGTCGCGCAGATACTGGCCCCTGATGTCCTCCTTGACCGGTTTTTCGGCCTTCGCCGGGATGGTGACACTGTCGAGAAGGTTGCCCTCCCTGTCGAACATCCTTATGTTGATGGCCTTGGAGTCAACCTGCATATCCATAGCTCCCACGGTCCTGCCGCCCTCTGTCCAGCGGTATTCCACCAGGTCGGTGTTCTCGGTGAGCTCTCCCATCCCCTGGCCTCTCTCGTTGTCGGAGGAACTGCTCTGGATGTATACGGTACCTGAATTGCCGTCGGTCTTCTTCCCGTCGAATATCGCCGAACTCCTGAGATAGATGTGGTTGTTGCCGGCGAGGGCCAGGTCGACACCCAGTTCGTCGAAGAGCTCGTGCCAGCGGTTGTACTGGGAGAAGCTGCCGTGTCCGCCGTAGAACCACTGGTAGTGCTCGCATACTATGATATAGGTAGGGGGATCGTATGACTCCTTCTGAGCGTTCACTACGCCCTTGACCCAGCGCTGGGCCTTCAGGAGGTCGTCGGTGCTGTGCATATCCTCGTTGTTGAGCATTATGAAGAGGGCCTGGTTGTACCTGAACCAGTAGCAGACACCCTCCTCGCCCTGGTATCCGTTGCGCGGATAGTAGTTCGTGTCGCGGAAGAACTTGTTGGTCAGGGTGTAGTCCCTGGTCATATTGTCGTGGTTGCCGTTGACACCGGCCCACATATAGTTCTTGAAATTGTCCTGCTCGTAGAGGCTGCGCCAGAACGAGTAGCTGCCGCCCCAGGCGCAGATGTCGCCGAGGTGGAGCACCCAGTCCATTCCGGGATCCGCCTCGCGTACCTTGTCCACCATGGCCATCGCCGCCACAACTCTCTTCGGGAGAGGCGGATAGCTGTGGAAGTCGGAGATCACGCAGGCTGACCAGGCGTCGGCGCCAGCGGTCTTGAAGCGGTGCTCCGCTCCTCCGCATACGGAATACTTGTACTCTGTGTCCGGCTTGAGGGCGCTTACAGTGACCCCGCACTTGGTGAAACGTACCTTCTCGTAGAAGTTGTCTCCCGCCGGGGTCTTTGAATAGACGCTGTCGAAAGTGGTGCAGAGCTCCTTCTGCTGTGCCTTTACGACGCGGGCCTTCTTCCACTTTTTGTCCTTGACCTCGGTCACTTTGACGTACAGGTCGTCAAGGTCGGTGTCGGCCGCCCAGCTGATTCTCATTTCCGTGGATGCGTTTTCCCCAGGGCAGGCTGTAACGGAATAAACCTGCTTCTGGGCTGTCGCGGACAGGCAGATGAAGATTGCCGCGATTGAGATGACTCGTTTCATATCGATAGCTCTGAATATTGCAAAAACAAATATACGCATTATATTTGCATTTACTAAAACCTAAGACACATGAAGAGATTACTGATTCTTCTGGCAGTTTTTCTTCCTGCGGAGCTTTGTGCCGCAGTCGCGGAAGCGGACACGGCCGGGATCATCCGCAAGAAAGGATGGAACTTCGGACCACTTCCCGTTGTCAGCTACAGTTCGGATCTCGGTTTCCAGTACGGTGTGTGCTGCGACATGTTCAATTATGACGACGGATCCGAGTTCCCGAAATACAAGGACCATTTCTACGTGGAGGTCTCAAGGTACACCAAACAGCAGACTCTCTTCCATCTTCTGTACGACTCGGATTACCTTATCCCTAACATCAACACCACGCTCTGCGTCAGCTACCAGCTCGACCCGCTGTACTATTTCTACGGATACAACGGTATAGAGACATACGACCCGGCCCTGAACCTCAATCCCGAGACGGGAAGCGCGCGCTACAGCCACTGGAGGGGAATGTTCAGGCTGCTCGCCGACTTCCAGGGCAAGATCTGCGGAGACCATCTGCTATGGGCTGCGGGGGTCGGATTCAGGCAGTTCAGGGTGGATGACATCAAATTCCCGGGCTACGACCCCGGGACCTCGCTCTTCAACGACTACAAGTATTACGGACTCATCAAAAGCAACGAACTCAACGGCGGCGCCCATCTTGAGCTGAAGGCCGGTCTGGTATATGACTCAAGGAACTTCAAGGCGGCCCCGGACAGGGGAATCTGGGCCGAACTTTTCTTCACCGGTTCCCCGGACATGTTCGGAACCGGGAGCAGCTTCCTCAAGCTCTCAGCCCATTTCCGCCAGTACCTGACCCTCATCAGGAACAGGATGGTGTTCGCCTACCACCTGGCGTACCAGGGCACCCTGGCCGGTGAGACTCCTTTCTACCTGCTCTCGAACATCTACAACATGAAGATGCTCCAGACCTCCTCCGAGGGGCTTGGAAGCCTGAACAGCATCCGTGGAGTGCTCACCGCAAGAGTCGTGGGCGAGTCCTACGCCTGGGCCAACTTCGAGTTCCGTATCAGGCTCTTCAGCTTCAACCTCATAAACCAGTCCTGGTATGTGGCAACCAACCCGTTCTTCGACTGCGGAATGGTGGTGAAACCCTACAGGATCGGGGATATGGCGAGACTCCATACGGATATGACGGTGGAGGAGCTGACCAGGGCCTCACGCGCATTCCACTCCAGCGCCGGGCTCGGGCTCAAGCTCGCGATGAACCAGAACTTTATGCTTTCCGTCGAGGGCGCACTTCCTCTGAACAGGAATGACGGCCCGTTCGGATGCAACGTAGGCTTCAATTACATATTCTAGAATGGCAGCTGCAATCATTACCATACTTTTCTTCATCCTGGCCCCCGCGGGGGTGATGTGGTTGTGCCGCAGATTCAAGGTGCTCGGGGCGATAGGCCCCATACTCATCCTCTATTTCATCGGCATAGTATCCGGCAATATCGTGAGATTCCCGTCCCTGCCCTCCATCCAGGAGACGATGACCAACGTCACGATCCCCCTGGCCATCCCTCTGATGCTTTTCAGCTTCTCCTTCAGGAAGAACAGTACCAGAGGCCAGATACTGGCGCTCGTGACTGGGATAGCGGCGGTGGTGGCCGCGGTCATATCGGGATATTTCATATTCGGAAGGAATATGGAGGACGGCGCCAAGGTGGCGGGGATGCTTACCGGGGTATATACCGGAGGGACCATCAACCTTGCATCCCTCAAGACTATGCTGGATGCCGGCGAGGAGATGTTCATCCTTCTCAACGGAGGGGATGTGGTAGTCAGCTTCCTGTATCTGGCCTTCCTGCTCGCAGTGGGGATACGGCTCTTCAGGAAGATGCTTCCTGTGAATACGCCATCCGACCTGTCCTCTGACGAGTCGTTCAGCGCTATGGACAGCAGCCTCGGGGGGAAGCCGTTTGCCGGTATCCTTTCCCGCAGGGGACTGGGGGACGCTGGATTGCAGGTACTGGTGGCGCTTGCCATAGTGGGCGTATCGGCCGGTCTGGGACTGCTTGCCGGTGACGGGGCCTTCATGGTGGTGTTCATCCTTTCCCTGACCACGTTCGGCATAGCCGCCTCATTCATACCCAAGGTCCACGACGGGAAGTACGGATATGATATGGGAATGTATCTGATCTACATTTTCTGCATCGTGGTGGCCTCTATGGCCGATTTCAGCAAAATCGACCTTTCCGGCGGACTGAATGCTGTGGGCTATCTTGCCCTGGTTATCTTCGGATCCCTGCTGATACAGCTGCTGCTCGCGCGCATCTTCAGGATAGATGCCGACACTGTCGTGGTAAGTTCGGTGGCCTTCATCTGTTCCCCTCCTTTCGTGCCGATGATATCCGCCGCGATGAAGAACCGCAGCGTGCTTGCCCCGGGGCTTGCGATCGGGGTTGTCGGATATGCGGTGGGGAACTATCTGGGATATCTGATATTCACCATCCTGAATTGAGGATAAATGCCTAAATTTGCAGGATATACATAGACATAATGCGCGGCACGCCCGGACAATGCCTGAAGATGAAATAATCCCTGCAGAAACCAAAGATCCATAATATGAAGAGACTCACACTTATTTTCGCAGTCCTGCTGTGCGCAGCGGGATGCAGGCAGGCCGCCCAGCCCGCGTCCGTCGATTTCCTCCAGCTTGCGACGGACCGCTATTCCGTGCGCAGCTTCGACTCCACCGCAGTCAGCGACGAAGACATCAACCTCATCCTCAGGGCCGGGCAGATAGCCCCTACAGCGGTCAACTCCCAGCCGCAAAAGACATTCGTTGTAAGGTCCGCCGAAATGATGGAGAAGCTCCGCAGCGTATCGCCGTGCAT
>JAKSKC010000077.1 GCA_024401945.1 Bacteroidales bacterium | reverse complement strand
CTCCTGCTCATAGTGGCCGGAACCCTGGCAGGGCTCATACCGGCTCTGAAAGCCGCCAAGGTCAAACCTATAGAAGCACTTATGCAGACTAAATGAGAATCGACGTCGACATATTCCAGGAGATACTTGATTCTCTGACGCGCAACAGGCGCAGGAGCATCCTGACAGGTTTCGGGATATTCTGGGGTCTGTTCATGCTGCTGTTCATGATAGGCGGCGGCAAGGGCTTCAAGGATATGATGAGCAGGAACTTCGAAGGTTTCGCCACCAATACGGTGATACTCTTCCCGGAGCAAACTTCCAAACCGTACAAGGGATTCAAGCAGGGAAGGTACTGGAATCTCAAGCTGAAGGATGTGGAAAGGCTGCGCAATATGGTTCCCGAGCTGGATGTGATAGCTCCGAACGTAAGCAACTGGGGCGTAAGCGTTGCCTACGGTGACAAGGTCAGCACCTTGCATCCGGTCAAGGGAAACGTCGGTGATTACGTGAAGATCGAGACCCCGAAAATCAGATACGGAAGAGCCATCACCAACATAGACGTCGAACAGGAACGCCTTGTGTGCGTCATAGGAAAGAAGATATATGACGACCTGTTCCCGGAGGGCGGCAATCCCTGCGGCAAGGCCCTGAAGGTGGGAAGCACCTATTTCAGGATTGTGGGAGTGGACTTCTCCACCGGAAACATCAGCATCCAGGGAAATGCCGAAGAATCCGTGATCATCCCCTTCAGCGTGGCCCAGAAACTGTATCACCGCGGTGACAACCTCCAACTCATCTGCTTCACACTCAAGAGCGGGATCAAGGCGAAGGATGTGGAACCAAGGATACGTCAGGTGCTCGCCAGGGAACATCTCTTCGACCCTACGGACGAGAAGGCTCTGATGATACTCAACACCGGAGATCTGTTCTCGCTGGTTGACAACCTCTTCAGGGGCATCAATTTCCTGATCTGGCTCGTCGGGCTGGGAACCCTGCTCGCGGGGGCCATAGGAGTGAGCAACATAATGATGGTCACCGTCAAGGAAAGGACCACGGAAATAGGCATCCGGAGGGCCATAGGAGCCACTCCGTCGATGATTCTCGGACAGATTATGGCAGAAAGCGTATTCCTGACCCTGGCTGCGGGAAGTCTGGGCATCATCTTCAGCGTACTGAATCTGAGCATCCTGGAGAAGGCTACAAAGAATCCGGCATTCATGCTCGACTTCAAGACTGCGGTGACCGCGGTTCTGCTGCTGGCCGTCCTGGGACTGCTGGCGGGACTCGCACCTGCACTGAAGGCTATGGCGGTGAAACCGGTGGATGCAATGAGGGACGAATAATAATAAATGATATACAATATGAAGAAAAAGGTTTTCAAGTATTCGCTTTTCGCTCTGGCAGGAATCCTGTTGATAGGGATTTTCGCTGTACTGGCATACAGGTCAAAACCCAAGGAAGTCCAGTATGAGGAGCTTACGGTAGGCTACGGAGATATCAGGAGGTCCTGCATAGTGACGGGGAAAATCGTTCCCCGGAACGAGGTGAACGTCAAACCGCAGATCAACGGCATCATAGCCGAACTCTACAAGGAGGCGGGTCAGACGGTCAAGGAGAACGAGATAATCGCCAAACTCAAGGTCATCCCGGATATGACCAGCCTCAGCTCCGCCCAGAGCCGCGTGCGTCTGGCGGAAATCAACTTCGAACGCGAGCAGGCCCTCTATGACCAGAATCTGGTAAGCGCCGAAGAATACGAACAGGTACGCCAGGCCCTCCACCAGGCCAACGAGGAATACTCCGCGGCGGAGGACGCCCTCGAGGTCATCCGGGACGGAGTCTCATCTTCAAACGCCACCGGAAGCTCGACTCTCGTGCGTTCCACCATCTCCGGGCTCATCCTGGACATCCCGGTCAAGGTCGGAAATTCCGTAATCCAGGCCAACACGATGAATGACGGTACCACAGTGGCCACGGTGGCGGACATGAACGACCTCATCTTCGACGGCAACATCGACGAAACCGAGGTGGGAAGATTGAAGGAGGGGATGAGCGTGATCATCACCATAGGCGCCCTGCAGGACTTCAGCTGCGAGGCCACACTCGAGTACATATCCCCGAAGGCCGTCGAGAACAACGGTGCCAACCAGTTCGAGATCAAGGCGGCCATAATGCCTCAGAGCGAGCAGAAGATACGCTCTGGATACAGTTCCAACGCAGAGATTGTGCTTGAGGAAAAGACACACGTCCTGTCCATATCCGAAAGTGCCATCACCTTCGAGGGAGACCGCAACTTCGTGTACATCAAGAAGGATGACAACTGGAAGAAGGTCCATGTCCGTACCGGGCTCAGCGACGGCATCAACATCGAGATCACCCAGGGACTCGAGGAAGGCGACATCATCCGCGGAAACGCAATCATTGAAGAATAATCCCGACCATGAAACGAATCCTTTTCATATTGTCCCTTGCGGCGCTGGTTCTTCCTTCATCTGCCCAGACCAGACTCTGGTCCCTGGAGGACTGCATCCGCTACGCGCTGGACAACAACATCACCCTCAAGCAGAATGCCCTGAACGTGGAGCAGCGCGAGATTGAGCTCAACACCTACCTGAACAGCAGGCTTCCTGCAGTGTCGGCCGCGGCGGGTGAGAACCTGTCATTCGGCCGCGGTCTGACGGCCGACAACACCTACGCCAACTCCAATACGAGCAACACTTCGTTCAGTGTGGGGGCGGATGTACCGGTGTTCAACGGCAACCGCATCAACAACAGCATCGCGATGGGAAGGCTCAACCTCAAGGCGGCCACCGAGGATCTGGAGAAGGCAAGGGATGACATCAGGGTGGCGGTGGCCCAGGCCTTCGTGCAGATACTCTACAACGGGGAGATCCTGGAGGTCGCCCGCAGACAGGTCGAGATAGACTCCCTGCAGGCTGTAAGGCTCGAAAAGATGGCTCTCAACGGAAAGGCCAGCAAGGCGCAGGTCAGCGCCCAGAAGGCCAGTCTGGCAAAGAGCAGGGTGTCAGAGGTCCAGGCATCGAACAACTACAGGATATCCATTCTCGACCTGACACAGCTGCTGGAGCTCACCGACCCGGAGAATTTCAACGTGCTCAAGCCTTCCGGCGACGCCGACCCTTCAGTACTGCTGCCGGGGCCTGACGCCATATATCAGGAGGCCATAGGAATCAAGCCCGTCGTCCTTGCAGAGCAGACCAGACTTGACTACGCAGCCAGGAACATCGACTACGCCAAAGGCGCCTATCTCCCGTCCCTTTCCTTCAGTGCAGGCCTCGGAAGCAACTACTATACGAATTCGAGAAGCCCGAGCGCCGCATTCTTCCAGCAGCTCGGCACCAACTTCAGCCAGTATCTCGGACTGTCCCTCAACATCCCGATATTCTCGAGGTTCTCCACCAGGAACAACGTCAGAAGCGCGCAGGTGAATTTCAACAACCAGAAACTCCAGCTGGACAACGTTAAGAAGCAGCTCTACAAGGAAATCCAGCAGGCCTACTACAATGCCCTGGCATCCGAGAGCAAGTTCGAGAGCAGCATCCTGGCCGAGGAGAGCGCGAAGGAAGCCTTCAGCCTGATGCAGGGGAAATATGAGAACGGCAAGGCCACCATCACGGAATTCAACGAATCAAAGGAACAATACCTGGAAGCCGCATCGAATCTGGTGCAGGCCAGATATGAATTTTTATATTTAACAAGACTCCTCGATTTCTACAGGGGGAAAGAATTGGTATTATGAAAAACACTGTCAATGTCGGAATCGGCGGAAAAAGCTTCATTGTGGATGAGGATGCCTACAAGCGCCTCAACAATTACCTCTCCAGCTTCGAGGGAAGGCTCGACACCGAGTCCGGAAAAGAAATTATGGACGAGCTGGAAGAACGGATAGGGGAACTCCTTTCACGGGAACTCAGTTCTCCGTTCCAGACTGTAAGCCTCGCGCTTGTAAACAACATAACCTCCCAGCTCGGGATGCCGGACGGGGAACCGGAATCCGAAAACGACCAACAAAAAACTGATAATACTATGAGACCTGCAAAAAAACTCTATCTCGACCAGGAAAACAAAAAAATAGCCGGCGTATGCAGCGGTCTGGCACTTTACCTTGACGTCGATGTTACCGTCATCAGAATCATTTTCCTCGTGGCACTCATCTGCTTCGGTTGCGGATTCTGGATTTACATTATTATCTGGGTGGTTGCACCGAAAGCCATCACACCGGCGCAGAAGTGCGAATTGAGAGGATGGCCTACAACGGCGCAGAATCTGTCCAGGTTCACTGAAAACAGGAAGCAGTATGGAGATTAACCCGGAGCTGGTCCGTTCCCAGATGAGGAAAGGGGTGCTCGAATACTGCATCCTCCTCATTCTGAGCCGGAAAGAGCTTTATGCGTCCTCCATCATCGACGAGCTGAAAGCCGTCAATATGATAGTGGTGGAAGGAACCCTGTACCCTCTTCTCATCCGTTTGAAGAATCAGGGAGTCCTCGCCTACCGCTGGGAGGAGTCCACCCAGGGGCCTCCGCGCAAGTATTACTGCATCACCGAAGCGGGACTCGCCGAACTGAAAGCGATGAACGATTCCTGGAAGGATCTCGTCGAAACCATCAATACACTGCAGAAATGAAAGAAGTATCAAAAGTCAGCATAGCCGGTTACGCCTTCACGCTGGACGCGGATGCCTGCGCCACCGCAAAGAAATACCTGGATGAACTTTCAGCCTTCTATTCCTCAAAGGAAGGCGGAAGCGAGATCGTGGACGGCATCGAGGAAAGGTTTGCCGAACTCGTCTTCAGCAAATGCGGCGCCCAGGCGGTGGTTTCGGAAGAGACCGTCAAGGAAATAATATCCATCCTCGGAATGCCGTCGGAATTCGGTACCGAAGAAAGCGCTCCAGAGGTTGCAATCCCGAAGAAAAAAGAGAAAAAACGGCTGTACCGCGATCCGGACAGCCACCTGATAGGCGGGGTCTGCACCGGGCTTGCGAAATATTTCGGGATAGACGTTGTGCTGATCCGCATCGTATGGATACTGCTCCTGTTCGCAGGATTGGCAATAAGCGACAGAACCTCCTGGGACAGCTGCTGCATTTGGGTCATACTCACCTATATAGCCCTCTGGATTTCGATGCCGGTCCCGAAAACCGTTATCGAGAAGAAGAACTATTCGGACTATCCCAAGACAAAATCAACATTCTGGAGCACTCTGGGAAGCATTTTCCGCATCTTCATCGGATTTGTCCTGATGATTACCGGAGCTTCGATGCTGGTTGCAGGTCTGGTGATCTGCTTCGGCTGGGCGAACTTCGACGTTATGGGGATGGTTCCTTTCTATATGGAGGACGCCCTGTTCAGAATGCCTTCGCTCCCGTTCACCATAGCGGCATTCTTCCTGCCCTGCCTCATTATGCTGTACGAGGGCATCAAGATGCTGTTCCACCTGCATTCCCCTAAATACCATCCGGGGTTCATTGCAACATTCCTGTGGTTCATGTCGCTGGTGGCTCTGGTCTGCATGCAGTTGCCGGAGAATCTGAGGGCTTTGTTCTAGAACTTCCTGACCAGTCCGAGACCGTAATTGGCAAAACCCTGGATGAGGCCTTCGAGTCCTCCTTTCCTGAATGTCCAGGTATTGTACGTCTCGAGCCTGTCCGCAAAGTGGGAAGTCTCGCCGTACCACATCAGTGAAGGGAATCCCAGATGGAACTGGATGGCAAGGTTCCCCGTGATGTCAATCTCGACGACAGGAAGGATCTGTACTCCGTACTGGAGCTGCTTGTCCCATTCGAACACCGATGCCTGCGTGGTTCCGGTGTTGAAGACCTGACCGAAATAGACATTGGCCTCAGCCCATACACTCACGATCTTCCAGGTCAGGACCTTGTAAGCGAAGAAAGGATTCAGGGACCAGCTGATGGCCGTATTGGATATCTTGGTGATCTTCTGCTCTTCGGGATAGGTATATCCCAGGACTTCATACAGATATTGCAGCAGGTCCTGCTCCTCCTGAATCTGGGTGTAACCCGTCGTGACGCGGCCGAATGAAAAGCCCACACGGCTTCCTACGTTCATCTTCTCGTTCAGATTCCAGTAGAATTTCGGATACAGGGATATTTCGTAATTTAAATCCTTGACTTTCTTGTCGCCGCTTGAATACAAAGTCTTCTCGTTGGTGAAATTCAGAAGAAAATTACCTCCTATCCTGAATTGTGCGGACGCTGATATGGTTACAAGAGTTGCAAGTAGTGAGATAATCAGTCTTTTCATGGAATCGCGATTGTGCCTGTGTGCAAATTTAAGTATTTTTTACAATATTTGCTTATCTTTGAGATATACCCGTATATGACCGTCAAAACCATTCTTGCAATATCCGCTTCGGCCATAATTCTTTCAGGATGCTTCCGGCACAAAGCTCCGGAAACCTTTCCTCCTGAGCAAATCACGGCGGCGGGAGAACTGGCCGCAAGGCTTGACCGCAATCTGGACAGACTTGAATCGGACATCTACCGTCCCGGGGCCGTCTTCAAGGATGATGACTGGCCGGGTGATTTTGTCGGAAGGACAATCCTGGGTACGGTCCTGAACTCCAGGGCCTCCGGAAGGACACCCCTGTATCTGCAGACCATCATCGGAGATCTCCCTTCCCACCTGAATGAAAGAAGCTACCTCGGACCCGTTTACGGGGGAAAGGACGAACAGCAGCTCTCGGGACACGGCTGGCTGCTGCGCGGACTTTGCGAATATTACGGACTCACCGGTGACAACAGCATAATCCCTGTCATAAGCGG
>JAKSKC010000076.1 GCA_024401945.1 Bacteroidales bacterium | reverse complement strand
CGTAGTGCGGCGCAAGTCGGAAGTGGATGCGCAGCGACTTCGCGTGCCCCAGATGAAGGTATCCGTTCGGTTCGGGAGGGAAGCGGGTGAGTATACCCTGCACTTTACCGCTCTTGAGGTCGTCCTCGATTATCTCCTCGAGAAAGTTGAGTTTCCTTGCTTCTTCCATAGCATACACTTGTTTTGCAAAAACAAAAGTAATAAAATATTGTTATTTTTGCATACATAAACGCACAGTTATGATAAAATCAATGACAGGCTACGGCAAGGCGTCCGTAGCGTTGGCAAACGGGAATCTCACAATAGAAATAAGGTCGGTGAACGGAAAGAACGCCGACATCGGGATAAAGACCACCCTCCTGCCCAAGGACAGGGAGCTGGAGATAAGGAAGAAGATAGGCGATTCGCTCCAGAGAGGTACGATCGACCTCTTCGCAATCATCGAGAGCGACTCCTGCGGCAACGCGAAGGTCATCAACACGGACAGGGCGATGGAGTACTACCGCCAGATATCGGAGTTCCGCAAACTGCTGTGCAGCAGCACCCCGGACGGAATAAGCGGGGACAAGGACAGTTTCTCGGAGATAATGTCCACGATACTCAGGCTGCCCGACGTGATCGACGTCAACCGCCAGAGCGCGGTCAACGAGGAGAACTGGCCGGAGGTCGAGGCGTGCATCGACAGGGCGCTCGAGGCGATAAACGACTACAGGGCGCGCGAGGGCGAGGCGCTGTACCGCGACGTCACATCCAGGGTGCAGAGGATACTTGACCTCTACAACGAGGTCGAGAAGCACGAGGCGGAGCGCATCGCAGCGGCACGCGAGAGGATTCTCAAGGCGGCGGAGGAGCTCGAGGTCAAGCTGGACAGGGAGCGTCTGGAGCAGGAGATGATATTCTATCTTGAGAAACTGGATATCAACGAGGAGAAAGTGCGCCTGCGCCAGCACTGCAGATACTTTATGGACACCATCGACAACGAGCCCTTCCCGGGAAAGAAGCTGGGCTTCATCATCCAGGAGATGGGACGCGAGATCAACACGACCGGCAGCAAGGCCAACAACGCAGAAATACAGAAGCTCGTCGTTCAGATGAAGGACGAGCTTGAAAAGATCCGCGAACAGTCTATGAATATTCTCTAGAGGACCTTGATGCTCACGACCTCGTAGTCGTGTGCATCCTCCTCGCTGAAGAGGTCGTTGGGCTTGCAGTCCACGAAGACCTCGTCCCCCGCCGATACGGAGCCGAAGAACGTGGTGTCCGCCGATTCCGGAGCGTAGAGCAGCACCGGACCCTCGTCGTCGCTGAAGAGCTTGATGCAGTCGTGGTCAGCCTCCTTGACGGTGCCTGTAACATAGTGCGACAGCACCTCGAGTCCTGAAAGGAGACCCGGCATCTGCGGGTCGTTCACGTATGTAACCCTGACATAGTCATTGACCATGCAGTTGCCGAAATCGTTCATCTCCTCGGCATCAGGGAAAGTGAACACGAGCGTGTCGGAAGCGGATTCGCTGCTGATGGCCAGCATCACCGTGCTTGAAGACACATCCAGGACCAGACCTTCAGCCGTCTCCCCGCTGTCGGTGATGCTCTGACGGCAGGAAACCCTAAGCGCCAGGGCAAGTATTGTGAACAGTATTCTTCTCATAATGTCATAATTTTCCGGCAATATAGTTATTTTTTGCAAAAAAGCCTCACTGGGCTACTCCACATAGAGCATCAGCCCCTTCAGGTATTCTCCTTCGGGATGGTAGATGTTCACTGCGTGATCGGCCGGCTGGTTGAGCCTGTCGAGGATGCGCACCCTGCGGCCCGTCTGGGCTGCGGCGCTGAATACGGCAAGCGCGAAGTCCTCCTTTCCCACGACCTGGGAGCAG
The DNA here is from genome assembly GCA_024401945.1 of Bacteroidales bacterium. The sequence continues at coordinate 4,981 of JAKSKC010000076.1, read as the reverse complement.
CTGAAAGTGAATATGATGCTGCCGGGGGCCGCCTTTGATATGGCTGATGCGTTCAGCCTCTGGTAGGCCCGCAGCGCGTTCTTCAGAGCCCCGCGGTGCTTCGCGAATGCAGGAGGGTCCACGATCAGGAGGTCATATTTGCCTTCCGGCTCCGAGGCCAGGAAATCCATTGCGTCACAGCAGTGCGAACAGTGCCTTCCGGATGCCGTCCTGTCACCGAAATTGAGTTCGACGTTCCTGTCCACCAGGGACATCGCCCTGGCCGAACTGTCCACCGAATCCACCGAAGCGGCTCCGGCGGCGAGAGCGTATATGCTGAAGCCTCCCGTATAGCAGAAGAGATTGAGCACCCTGCGTCCCGCGGCATATCTTCCGACAAGCGCACGGTTCTCGCGCTGGTCGAGGAAGAAGCCAGTCTTCTGTCCCTCGGACCAGTTCACGAGGAATCTGTTGCCCCCCTCGAGCACCATCTGTTCGGAGGCGTCGAAGCCCGGGGCCGTATAAAGATATCCGTCAACAAGCTCGAGGCCCGCCTTGAACGGAGCAGTGCCGGAGCTCTTGTCATAGACAGCCTTGAGAGTGTCTGGGAAAAGTTCCTGAAGGGCGGATGCTATCTGCTTGCGCGCGCGGAACATACCCACCGAATGGGCCTGGAGCACGCATACGCCGTCATACCAGTCCAGGATTAGTCCCGGGAGACCGTCCCCTTCGCCGTGTACAAGACGGAAGCAGTTAGTCATGGATGAATCCGTCAGTCCCGCGGCCCTGCGCAGTCCGAAGGCCTTGCCGATGCTGTCGCGCCAGAAGGTCGGGGATGAAGGGTCGGCGTCAAAGCTGAGTATCCTGACGGCAATGGAGCCTATCTGATAGTGCCCGCTGGCCAGATACGCGCCTTCGGCGGAATAGACGGCCACAAGGTCGCCTTCAGCCGGGGTGCCCTGGATGGAGGCTACAGCACCTGAGAACACCCACGGATGGAATCTCCTCAGGGACTCGTCCCGGTGTTTCTTCAGAAAAACCTTTATCATTATTTTTCAGTCTTTAACAAACGGAGATACATTTCCCTGCATATCCAGGCATCCGTAGCCGCATATTTGCACTGGGCTTCGGAAAGAGTGTCAGCCTCCCAGTTGGATAGCTGCTGGGCCTTCGAGATGCGGCATTTCATTATGATGCCTGCCATCTTCTTGACGCTCTTGTCGGTTATGCCCCAGCGCTCCACCTCCTTCTGAAGGTCCACGAATCCCCTCTCCTCGAACCTGTGTTTCCTCTGGAGTCCGCGGACGTCGTCGTGGGTCGCGGCCCCGATCTTGAGTATGTCCGGATTGGAGAGTATGGAGCATAGCCTGCTTCTGAGTCCTATCCTGTTGATGCGGAACAGATATGCGCGCTCCGGACCGCTGAGCTGGAGCAGGGCGACACCGTGATGCGGCTGCCCCGGGGAGAAGACCGGACGGGTCTCCGTATCGAAGCCTATGATCCTCTGCCTGCGCAGGTAATCGACGGCCCTGAGGTACTTGACCCCAAGCTTGTCTATGACGACTATTTCCCCGTCAAATGCCGCGAGAGGCAGGTTTTCAAGTTCTTCCGGTGTTATGCAGGACTGGAACATAGGCTAAAAGATGAAACGGTAAACCAGGTTCATCAGTACATAGACGACGAAGCTCAGAAGCACTGTCATCGACCAGTTGATTCCCATAACGGCCACGATGGCCACGATAAGCACTACATTCACAGCGAAAGTGATGCGTTTCTTGTCCTCTACCCCGCCTTTGCCGATGCCCTTCATCGAGAACATCGGTATCTCGCAGACCAGCAGATAGCAAAGCACGACGGTAAGGAGCAGTACGAACACCGGCCTCGTGAACCATACTGAAAGGAAGGACACGGGGGTCATCGCGGTGAAATACACCAGCGAGGAGCAAATCATCGCGCAGGCAGGGGTGGGAAGCCCTATGAACGAAAGCTTCTGTCTCTCGTCTATGTTGAACTTGGCCAGCCTGATTCCGCTGAACACTGCAATGAGCAGGGGGAAGTAGCAGAACCAGGAAGGAGTGAAATGATAGGTGTTCATCAGTGAATAAAGCATCACTGACGGCAGGACACCGAAGCTCACGGCGTCGGCCAGGCTGTCGAGCTGCTTTCCGGGTTCGGAATATGCGTGGCGCAGCCTTGCGGTGGATCCGGCGAAGAGATCACAGACCGCGGCGGCCAGGACAAGCATGAAAGCGACATCGAAACGCCCCTTGCAGGCGAAAACCACACCGATGACACCGCAGAGGAGGTTCATCGAGGTGATGGCATCAGGTATGAAGGCCGTTATCCTTTTCATCACTTGATGCCGAGACGCTTCTTGAGTTCAGGAGTAAGGGCGCTCTTGTGTACTGTGATATCGAGTGTCTGTGCCCTGAGATAAGCCTCGGTGGCATACCAGATGCCTGAGTATTTTCCGGTGACTCCCCAGGAATTCTTTACCATATAATATTTCTTGCCGAACTGGTCCTTCGCGATGCCGTAGATCTGCATCCCGTGGTCGTCGGTCATAGTCTTCTCATCGAACTCGATCTGCCTTGACTCCTGGGTAGGGACCTTCTCGACCACCGTATCGGAGGTGTTTTCGGCCGTTCCCTCGGAATCCTTGCCCAGCCAGTGCTCCTGGTCCGAGCCGGAAGTTGCGCTGGCCTCGACGTCAACGAGCACTGCAAGACCGTCCCTTGTGAATCCCGGTGCGCTTACGTCGGTGCCCCAGGCGAGGGTGTATCCTTTCTCTATGGCATTGTCCACCACCTTGACTATCTCATCGATAGGGATGTTGTAGGACCTGTCCCAGCGCCAGTTGTCGCAGATCTCAACGGCGAACCAGGTATAGAACGGGTGATGGGTGAACGATGTGAGGGAGATGTAGTCGTCAGGATTAAAGTTCAGGGCATCCCTGTATGAAGCAGGGGTGTATTCCTTTCCGTCTACGGTGAACTTCTCCGGGCACTCGCCCAGATAGCTGTCGAGGATGGCGGTGAAACCCTTCTTCCAGGCTGTAGAGATCTTGCCGTTAGGATTCTTGGCAACGGACTCCACATAGGATTTGAGGACGGAGTCAAGCTCCCCGTGTACCGGCTTGTCGGTACCGTAGTTCAGTCCTTCCATCTCGCACTGGGGCACAATGCCGTACTCGCGGATCACATCGAGCACGTCGTCAGCCTCGGAGCCTGAAGCGAAGGTGAGGTTGCCGTCAAGGCGAACATATTTGTCCGCACGGTCCTGATAGGACTTGCTTATGACGAACATATCCGAGAAATCCGGATACAGGGCCGGATCCTTGATCTTGTTGATGCGGATGACCTCGGACTCAACGAGACCCACTGTGGAGAACGCCCAGCAGGTACCGCTCCTGAACTGGTTCTTGACGGAAGTGATAGGATTCTCCTTGACTGTGGTGAAGGTGTACTCAGGCAGTTTGTATTTCTGCTGAGCCGATGCGGACGCGCACAATGCGAGAAGCGCGAACGCCAGAATCAATGTTCTTTTCATAAGCTTTCTTGTTGCAAACTTACAAAGGTAACTATTTTTCCACAAACTTGTCCCTGATATGCTGCGGAACACCGTCCTTGTGGAGAGTGAGGTAGATGGTCTTGGCCTTGAAGAAGTCCTCGGAGCAGTACATCATCCCGTCGAACGGACCTACGATACCTGCAGAGTTCTTGACCATGAACCAGCTGTTGCCCTGCTCGTCCTCGGCGAGCCCGTAGATGAGCATCATATGGTCGTCGACGGTCTCCTTGACGTCGTAGCCGCGCTGCCTGCTCTCCTGCGTCACTTCCTTCTCCGGAATGAAGCCGAGTCCGCTCTCGTAGGAGAATCCCGGTTCGGAGATGTCCGTTCCCCAGGCGACAGTGTATCCGTTCAGGACAGCGCTCCTGACAGTCTCGACCAGCTCGTCCAGAGGGACGTTGAAGGCTGTGTCCCAGCGCCAGTTGTCCGGAACGTCGATGATGAAATGGTCATAGAAAGGAACGTGGGTGAATGAAGAGAAGGTGAGGTAGTCCCCGGGGACGATGCCCATCGCGTCACGGTATGATGCCGGGGTGTATTCCTTTCCGTCTACGGTGAACTTCTCCGGGCACTCGCCCATAGTCCTGTCGAGGATCTTCACGAGGCCCTTCTTCCAGTCCCCCTTCAGTCTGCCGTGGTTGGCCCTGATCTGGTCCAGGTACGCCCTTATCTCCTTGTCCATATCCCTCAGCTGCGGAAGCTCCGTCTTGCCCGGCATCGCGCTCTGGGGCACTATCCCCCAGTCCTCCACCACGTGCAGGAGGTCTCCTCCGAGACTTCCCGGACCGCTGGTGATATGCCCGTCCATACGGATGTAGCGCACCGCCCTGTCCTCGTAGGCCCTGCTGACAGTGTAAAGCTCGGAGAAATCCGGATATGCGGCCTCGTCCCTGATGCCGAGTATCCTTATGGCCTCCGATTCCATAAGCGCCGTGCTGGCGTGGCACCAGCAGGTTCCCGAATAGTACTGGTCCTTGACGGGAGTCACGGGATTGCTCTTGATTGTCCTGAAGACGGGTGTCCCCGCGCCGGCGCTCACTGCAGCCAGCATCGCGATGACGATGATTGAAAGTTTCCTGGTCATATCGGTCATTTGTTTAGTTCCTGTATCATTGCCGCGGCCACTGCCCTTGAAGCCCCGCTCCCGCCCAGACTCTCCCTCACGAGGGCGTAGTCGGCCAGCATCCCGGCGCGCCTCCGGCCATCCTCCATCAGAAGGACGAGCTCCTGCGAGACGGCCTCCGCGTTGAATCCGTCCTGGATGAGTTCCTTGAATATCGGTTTGTCCAGGCAGAGGTTGGCAAGCGAGATGTACTTTATGAAGCTCCTCACCCTGAGGATGTGTTCGATTACCCAGAAGGTCAGTCCGGACGTGCTCCAGCACACCACCTGGGGCGTAGCTATGAGCGCCGCCTCGAGGGATGCGGTGCCG
>JAKSKC010000075.1 GCA_024401945.1 Bacteroidales bacterium | reverse complement strand
TTATGAATGAGGAGGCGAAAAAGGTCCTGAACAGCCTCCAGGCGGCCTGCGCCCGCCGTGAATACTGCAGTTACGACATCCTGCAGAAGGCTTCGCGCAAGCTTCCGGACGATCCCTCCTCCGTGGAGGGCATCCTGGAGAGCCTTGTCTCCGAGGGTTATGTGGATGACAGCCGCTATGCGGCGGCTTTCGCCCGCGAAAAAGCGGGCATCACAGGCTGGGGGCCTGTGAAAATCCGTTTCGCGCTGGCCGCGAAACGGATCCCGAAAGCCGACATTGACTCGGCTATTTCCGAACTGGATGACGACAAGTCCGGAGCCAGGCTGGACCGCCTGCTCCAGGCGAAGGCCAGAACCCTGAAGGGTGACCCCCAGTTCAAGCTCAAGCTGCTGAAATTCGCCCTTTCCCGCGGATATGAATATGACGCGGTGAAGGACAAGGTGGACGATCTTCAGGCTATCTGAGGACGTCCCGGACGCTGGTGCCTTTCAGGTCTTTCAGGCTCCACGAGCTTGTTCTCCTGTAACCTCTCCCAGTCTATCCTGTTCCTGAACACGTCGATAGCCGTGAATATGGCCGCTCTCATCGAGCGCGGGTCCGCCTCGTCGCGTCCGGCCAGGTCGAAGGCCGTTCCGTGGTCAGGGGATGTCCTGACTACAGGCAGTCCTGCCGTGTAGTTGACCCCGTCCTCGAAGCTGAGGGCCTTGAACGGTGCGAGTCCCTGGTCGTGGTACATCGCCAGGGTGGCGTCGTAGTTCTCGTATGCGCTCTGCCCGAAGAATCCGTCAGGCGAATAAGGTCCGAATGCGAATATGCCTTCCTGCGCGGCCTTGTTGATGGCAGGGATTATGATTTCCTGCTCCTCGGAGCCCAGGAGTCCGCCGTCCCCGCTGTGAGGGTTGAGGCTCAGCACGGCTATGCGCGGCTTGTCTATCTTGAAATCCTGCTGGAGGGAAGCGTTGATGAGCCTCAGCTTGCTGAGGATCTTCTCCTCCGTGATCTCAGCCGGCACCTCCTTCAGAGGAATGTGTCCGGTGACGACTCCCAGCTTGAGCCTGCTGCTGACCATCAGCATCGCCACGTCGCTGACTCCGAACTGCTGCTGCAGGTACTCGGTGTGCCCGGGGAATCCGAAGCCCTGCTGGGCGATGGATTTCTTGTTGATAGGGGCGGTCACCAGGATGTCTATCTTCCTGCCCTTGACATCCCTGATAGCCGCCTCGAGCGCCGTTATCGCGGCCTTTGCCGACTCCGGCGTGCAGTCGCCCGGCTCGGCGAAACTGCTTTCCGGAAGACAGTTAAGGATGTTGACCTTCTTGAGCTGGGCGTCCGAGGCGGAGGATATCACGTTGATGTCCATCTGCTCTATCTCGTGGATGCCCTTCTGGTAGAAACCGAAGATCTTCGGCGAACCGTAGACCACCGGGACGAATCCCTCGAGTATCCTCGGGTCGCTGAGAGCCTTGATTATTACTTCATATCCGATTCCGTTGGAATCACCCTGAGTGATGCCGACGACTACTTTTCCGTTTATCATATCTGAAACAATTTATCTTCATTATCGTCGCAGGACGCCTGATATCCCTCATCCTGCGGAAGACCGTCGTGTGAGTATGCCTCCACCGCCAGACGGTCGCACCTTTCGTTCTGGGGATGTCCGTTATGTCCCTTTATCCAATGGAAATCGAGCTTGAACCCGGCTGCGACGGCATCGAATCTCTGCCACAGGTCGCTGTTCTTCTTCCTCTTCCAGTTCTGCGTGACAGTGTTCACCACGTAGGTCGAATCCGACCACACCTCCACTTCCGCGTCCTTCCACCTTATGGCCTCCAGCCCCTTGATGACGGCCATAAGCTCCATCCTGTTGTTGGTCGTAAGCGCGTATCCCCCGGAAAGCTCCTTGCGCAGCGTCCCGCATTCGAGCACCGCTCCCCATCCTCCCGGGCCCGGATTTCCCTTCGCCGCTCCGTCGGTGTAAAGATATATGGTCCGCCTGTTTTCCATTTGCACAAAAATAGTTAAATTTGTGAGATTATAATCAAAAAGAGATGAATGTATTGATCACGGGCGCGAACGGGCAGCTGGGCAACGAGCTCCGCCGCCTTGCCGCAGGAAGCGGCCAGCGCTTCATATTCACTGATGTGAACGAGGCCCCCGGACAGGAGACCGTTTATCTCGACATCACCAACAAGGATGCCGTTAGAATCATCGCGAGAGCCGAGAATGTGGACGTCATCGTGAACTGTGCGGCCTACACCAACGTCGACAGGGCGGAGGACGATCCCGACATGGCCCTCCTTCTCAACCGCACCGCCGTGGCCAACCTGGCGGAGGTGGCGGCCGAGTGCAAGGCCAGCCTCATCCACATTTCCACCGACTACGTGTTCCCGGGGACCGATTGCAGGCCTATCACCGAGGACCGCAGCCCGGAACCCCTGGGAGTCTACGGAGCCACGAAACTGGCGGGGGAGAGGGAAGTGGCCCTCTCCGGATGCAGGAGCATAATCATCAGGACGGCCTGGCTCTATTCCCCGTTCGGGAGGAATTTCGTGAAGACAATGCTCAACCTGACGGAGATGAACGATACGGTGAAGGTTGTCTGCGACCAGGTGGGCACCCCTACCTACGCCGCCGACCTTGCGGGCCTTATCGTCAGGATCATCAGCGGGAATATGCTCGACAGGACCGGGACCTACCACTTCTCCAACGAGGGGGCGGTGAGCTGGTATGATTTCGCGCAGGCGGTGAACGAACTCGGAGGCCACAGCTGCAAGGTTGTGCCGTGCCTCAGCGGGGAGTTCCCGTCCAAGGCTGCCAGACCGAGCTACAGCGTGCTTGACAAGTCTCTGGTAAAGAGCACTTTCGGAATAGAGATCCCCTATTGGAGGGATTCTTTGAAGGATTGTCTGAAAAGAATGTAGAATATGGAATACAGAAGAAGCATAATCATCACCGGCGGAGCCGGATTCATCGGTTCCCACGTGGTCCGTCTTTTCGTGAACAAGTACCCGGATTACAGGATAATCAACCTGGACAAACTCACCTATGCGGGCAACCTGGCCAATCTCAAGGACATCGAGGACCGGCCGAACTACCGTTTCGTCAAGGCCGACATATGCGATTTCGATGCTGTCTGCAATCTTCTCAGGGAGGAGAACGTGGACGGGATAATCCACCTTGCGGCGGAGACCCACGTCGACCGCTCCATCAAGGATCCGTTCACCTTCGCAAAGACGAACGTGCTCGGTACGCTCAGCCTGCTCCAGGCGGCGAGGATGGTCTGGGAACCGTCAGGATGGGTGCTTCCGCCTATGAAGGAAGGAGGGGAGGAGCGCCGCTGCCGTTTCTACCACATAAGCACTGACGAGGTGTACGGCGCGCTGAGGATGACCTGTCCCGAGGGAATCGAGCCTCCGTTCACCACGAAGGCTTCGAGCGGGGCCCATCACCTTGCCTACGGCGAGGAGTTCTTCACCGAGGACATGAAATATCTCCCGCACAGCCCGTACAGCGCCGCCAAGGCGTCGTCCGACCATTTCGTAAGGTCGTTCCACGACACCTACGGCATGCCTACGGTCGTTACGAACTGTTCGAACAACTACGGGCCGTACCAGTTCCCTGAAAAGCTCATCCCTCTGTTCATCAACAACATACGCCACCGCAAACCGCTTCCGGTATACGGAAAGGGGGAGAACGTGCGGGACTGGCTTTTCGTCGAGGACCACGCCAGGGCGATAGACCTGATATTCCACGAGGGAAAGGTGGCCGAGACATACAACATCGGCGGATTCAACGAATGGAAGAACATCGACATAATCAAGGTCCTGATCAATACCGTGGACAGGATCCTCGGACGCCCGGAAGGGGAGGACATGGACCTGATAACCTATGTTACGGACAGGGCCGGGCACGACCTGCGCTACGCCATCGACTCCACGAAGCTCCAGAGGGAACTCGGATGGGAGCCGAGCCTGCAGTTCGAGGAGGGCATAGAGAAGACCGTGAGATGGTATCTGGACAACCAGGACTGGATGGACAACGTCACCAGCGGCGACTACCAGAAGTATTACGACGATATGTATCTCAACCGATAGACGATGATCATCGATCCCGCTGACAGGACCTTGTCCGTAAAGGAATACTATTTCTCGCGCAAGAACCGCGAGATAGCCGCCCTAAATGCCGACGGCAGGGATGAACCTGTCATCAACCTGGGAGTTGGCGCCCCTGACGGGATGCCACCCGTGGCCGCTGTGGAGCAGCTCAGGGAAACCGCCTTGCTGGCCGGTGTCCACGCATACCAGAGCTACACCGGGATCCCGGAACTGCGCAAGGCCTTCGCCGGCTGGTATTCCAGATATTACGGCGTGGAGCTCGACCCTTCAACCCAGATCCAGCCTCTCGCAGGTTCCAAGGAAGGAATCCTTCTAATAAGCCTGGCGTTCCTCAACGAGGGGGACGGGGTGCTGATCCCGGATCCGGGATATCCGACATACAGCTCGGCCGCCAGGCTGTGCGGTGCGCGTCTGATATCCTACGACCTGATGGAGGACGGGGGATGGTATCCTGATTTCGACGCGCTGGAAAGGATGGACCTGGACGGAGTCAAGATAATGTGGACCAACTACCCTAATATGCCTACCGGGGCCCCTGCGGACAGGCAGCTCTACCGCAGGCTGGTGGATTTCGGCAGAAGGCACGGGATAATGGTCTGCAACGACAATCCTTACAGTTTCATACTCAACGACGAACCGCTGTCGATACTCGCGGTGGAAGGGGCTATGGACTGCTGCCTGGAGCTGAATTCACTCAGCAAGGCACACAATATGTCCGGCTGGCGCATAGGTATGGTGGCTGCGCAGCAGGATGTCATAACCCAGATACTCAAGGTCAAGAGTCAGATGGACTCCGGAATGTTCAGACCGCTCCAGATGGCGGCCGTGAAGGCCCTCGAAAGCGGAGAGGACTGGTTCCGTGAGCTCAATTCGATATATGCGCGTAGAAAGAAGCTGGCTGCGTCCATCTTCGATATGCTGGGCGCAACGTACAATATGGACAGCCAGGGACTTTTCCTGTGGGGCAGGATTGACGGTTCCGGAGCTGAACTTTCAGACAGGCTCCTGTACGGAGCAGGGGTATTCATCACCCCGGGGTTCATCTTCGGCAGGAACGGGGAGCACTACATAAGGATATCCCTCTGCGCCCCCGTGGAGACGCTTGAGAAGGCCAGACAGAGAATAGCAGCAATATTATGAATGTAGGAATCGCAGGACTTGGACTCATAGGAGGATCGATGGGTATCGATCTCAAGGGACGCGGCTTCGCCGACACGGTCATCGGAGTGGAGAAGGAATCCCTCAATGCCGATGCGGCGGTAAGGCTCGGCCTGGCCGACAGGATTGTGTCTTTCGACGAATGTGTCCGCGATGCCGACATAATCGTCCTGGCCGTTCCCGTGGGTGCGGCTGTGAAGATGCTCACCGATGCGCTTGATGCCGTGAAGGGCACCTCCAAGGTCGTGATCGACCTGTGCTCCGTCAAGGAAAGGATGACCAGGGTGTCCAGATACCATCCGGCGCGCGGGCGTTACGTGGCCTGCCATCCGATGGCGGGTACCGAGTACAGCGGACCGTGGGCCGCGATGCCGGGTCTCTTCGACGGGAGGGCCTGCATAATATGCGATGCGCAGGATTCGGACCCGGATGCGCTCAGACTGGTTGAAAAGCTGTTCAATGTTCTCAATATGAGGACTATACATATGGGAGCCGAGGCTCACGACGTGCATACCGCCTACGTCTCCCACATATCCCATATAACCTCGTTCGCGCTCGCTCTGACCGTTCTGGACAAGGAGAAGGACGAGAAGCACATCTTCGACCTGGCTTCAGGAGGCTTCAGCAGCACCGTGCGCCTGGCGAAGAGCAATGCCGATATGTGGATCCCGATCCTCGAGCAGAACAGGGACAATGTCCTGAGGGTCATCGACACCTATATCGAGAAGATGAAATGTTTCCGTGACGCCATAGACGCCTCCGACGGTGACGGCATCCGCGAACTGATAACAGAAGCAAACAAGATCAAGAGAATATTGAGATGAACTGCATTGACGTAGCTCCCCTGAGTGACTGGGGCTTTTTCACCCTGCCCCGTCCTTCCACCATTGCAGGCCCCTGCAGTGCCGAAAGCGAGGAACAGATAATGGATACGGCCAGAAGACTCAAGGCCTTCGGTATCAACGTGTTCCGTGCCGGTATATGGAAACCGCGCACTCATCCGGGCTCATTCGAGGGAGTCGGGATCGAGGGACTTCCGTGGCTTGTCAGGGTGCAGCGCGAACTCGGGATGAAGGTCGGGACCGAAGTTGCTTCCGAGAAGCACGTGCGCGCCTGTCTGGAGTACGGACTCGATATGGTCTGGCTCGGCGCCCGCACCACCGCCAACCCCTTCCTGGTGCAGGAGATAGCGGAGGCCCTGCACGGTACGGACATCCCCGTGCTCGTGAAGAATCCCGTCAATCCCGACATCGACCTCTGGATAGGGGCCATCGAGCGTCTGCAGCGCCAGGGTATCCGCAAGATAGGCGTCATACACCGCGGATTCTCCACTTTCGACAAGATCAAATACCGCAACGCCCCGCAGTGGCAGGCCCTCCTCGAACTGACGACACGCTTCCCTCAGATGCCGTTCTTCTGCGACCCGTCGCATATGGCCGGAGACAGGGCATATCTCAAGGAGATATCCCAGAGGGCGATGGACCTCGGTCTCGACGGGCTTATGGTGGAATCACACTGCAACCCTTCCTGCGCCCTGAGCGATGCGCGCCAGCAGCTTGTCCCGGAGGACCTCAAGGCCCTGCTCGAGTCGCT
>JAKSKC010000074.1 GCA_024401945.1 Bacteroidales bacterium | reverse complement strand
GGCGAGTGGTTGCTGTCATAATAGCTGGTATCGGTGGAAGGCGACTGGTAGCTCCTGTTTCCGGCAGGCTGGGTGATACCATAGACAATCTGCTGGAACGACTGGCATATGTTCTCACCGATGGTCCGTTTCGGGAAGTTCGAAGCTATCTCATCGAGACGGGTATTGTAGTCTGCGCCGAAGTCCTTCACGCAGTAGTAGTCGAAGACGTTGAAGAACTCGCCGAAAGCGACAGCTCCCTTGCACTGGGCTGAAAGCAGGAAGGCAAGGTTGCAGAACTGTCCGCAGAAACTGCTGAGGTTCTTTGGGGCCGTGGCGCCCAGACCGTCCATTCCGCTGGTACCTTCCATCACGAGAGGATACAGAGACACCGCCTCGCAGTAATTCTTTACCGCAGGTGAGGATGCCTCGTCATGTACATATATGATATGGCTCAGAAGATCCTTCTCATACTGCTCTGCAACCTCAGGGAATATTTCCTTGAGTTTCTTCTTCATCCTGTACCTCTGGATCTGGCGGTTGAGAGTCTTGTATACCTCACCGTCGAGATTGGCGACGTTCTTGATGGCCACGTTGGCGTTGGCGTCCGTCTCCGATGATGAAGCGGCGTTGTCCGTCGAATGGGCGTAATTGTCCATATAATCCACCCTTTCCTTGATGAAACGCAGGTCCTTGTGCTTCTCGCGGTAGAGAATGTACGCTTTTGCCACCTCGAAGTGCTTTTCATACATCAACTGCGTTTCAACTATGTCCTGCAGTTTCTCGACCTTGAACGTGTAGTCGTCATCGAACATCCCGAAGAGATGCATCAGACTCTGCTGGAAACTGTCAGGCATTCTATCCTTTCCGCAAGCCACGAATGCGGAGTTGACGGCTTTTTCAATTTTGCTGAAATCGAAACTTTGGATCTCGCCGTTTCTTTTGATAACTTTCATATAGGTTGGTTTTATTTTATAATCTCTTCGGGAAAGAATTGGATTTCTAAGTTACGGCTTATTGTCATTATGTCGTAGCCGTATTTTTCAACAAATAGAAAAATCTTATTAACAATCATTATTCTGTGCACTTGTACGCTATTTTCGGGGTATAAAGGTGGTTGCTTTGTTCGAGAATCATTAAAAACAGTTTCTAAAAGAAAACTTTTAGTCACAAATCCTTGTTTCTTGAAGCGGAAGCCCGGAGCTGTCACGAAATTCGTGGAAAAAAGGGAAATGCTGATCAATACTTATGGGGCCAAATGCATCGGGATAGATGCAGTGAAAGTGACTGTGGAAACTGACATATGTAACGGTATAGGCATACATCTCGTCGGACTGGCGGACATGGCGGTGAAGGAGAGCCTTCTAAGGACTGTAACCGCCCTGCAGTCCCTCGGGTATCGGATTCCGGGGCGTAAGATAGTGATAAACCTCGCTCCTGCGGACCTTCACAAACAGGGTAGCGGCTATGACCTCCCCATCGCCCTCGGGATAATCGCCGCCTCGGAGCAGGCGGATATGCCGCTTGCCGGGGATTTCATCGTGATGGGGGAGCTGGGGCTGGACGGCTCGGTGCGTGATATCTCCGGGGCGCTGTCGATTGCACAGCTTGCGGAAGACAGCGGATTGAGGGGCTGCATCCTTCCTGTCAGCTCGGCATTGGAGGCAGTGGAGATGACCGGCACCGGGATATATGGCGTAAGAACGATAGAGGAGGCCATCAGTGTCCTGTCCGGCAGCCCTGACAGCGAAAGGTATCTTATATGGAACAGGGAAGAATATCTTGGAATGGATGGAGACCGGGATGCATCACAGGCTCACCTGGAATACATGGACTTTTCGGAGATAATCGGTCAGGAAAGTGCTAAGAGAGGTGCGGAGATTGCGGCGGCAGGAGGCCACAACCTTGCGCTTGTGGGCCCTCCCGGGGCCGGCAAGAGCTCGCTGGCGAAAGCTCTCGCCGGCATCCTGCCGCCCATGACCCGTAAGGAGGCGCTTGTCACCAGCAAGATATATTCGGTAGCCGGAAAGGGCAGCCTGCGTAACGGCCTGATCCGATGCAGGCCCGTGCGTTCCCCTCATTGCAGTGCATCCATGGCCGCAATGGTAGGTGGCGGGGCGGGAGATAACATATTGCCGGGAGAGGTCAGCCTGGCACAGGGCGGCATCCTGTTCCTGGATGAATTCGGCCAGATATCGAGGCCGGTCAGCGAGGCCCTGCGCGGACCGTTGGAAGACAGGAAAGTCGTTATTTCAAGATTGAAAGGGAAGATAGAATATCCAGCCTCGTTCATGCTGGTCGTGGCATCCAATCCGTGCCCGTGCGGATATTGGGGGGAAGGGGACAGATGTACCTGCACTCCCGCACAGAGGATGTCCTATCTCTCGAAGTTGTCCGGCCCCATCCTCGACAGGATAGACCTTCAGCTATGGCTCCATCCTGTGGAAACTGCAAGGATGGTGCATTCGGGCGGAGCCGAGGACAGCACTTCCGTACGTGCGAGGGTTACGGCCGCGCGCAGGATCCAGCTGGAAAGATTCTCCGGGGAAACGATTTCCACAAATGCCGAGATGACAAACAGGATGATTGAAAGATATTGCCCTCTTTCCGCAGACTGCAGGGAGACGATGTCCCGGATTACGGACAGACTTGGCCTTTCTATGCGCTCGTTCTACAGAGTCATTCGCGTGGCGCGCACCATAGCCGATCTTGACGGAGACCGGGACATCCGTCCGGAGCATCTTATGGAAGCGGCCGGATACAGGTTCCTTGACAAAATCACGTAGGTTTTGCGAGATGTCCCTGAATTCCATTATTTTTGCACCATCGAATAGGAACTGATATGAAACACGAGCTGACAATAGGGAATCTGTCGCAGATAGATGAGGTGGCAGAGAGATTCGTCAAGGAAATAGGTGAGAACAGACTGGTGGCCTTCTATGCGCCCATGGGAGCAGGGAAAACCACTTTCACCACGGCAGTATGCCGCGCTCTCGGTGTGGACTCGGATGCAGTCAGCTCCCCGACTTTCTCGATTGTCAACGAATACAGGGCGGGGGACGGATCCTCCATCTTCCATTTTGACTTCTACCGCATCACCAGAATAGCCGAGGCTCTGGACATCGGTTTCTACGACTATATCGACAGCGGCAGCCTGTGCTTGATGGAGTGGCCGGAGAACATTGAGGAAATCATCCCCGAAGAGACACTGAAAGTCAATATCAATGTCTCTCCGGACGGCACCAGAGTCATTACCTGGGAGGACTGACAGTACTGTCTGCGGTCCCTGCTTCCGTCAGTTGGGAGAAGCAGTTGGATAGCCTCCAGCCTGCAGGCTACAGGTCCCAGTCGTCAGTTCTGAACGGGGCCAGCGGGATTCCGAAACTGTTATATACCGTTCCGACGCACCAGTTTCTGAAGCAGTATCGTACTGCAACAGGCTCCGGCACCTCGTGGCATATCACTATGATGGTATTGTCACGGCTGTTGATGTAGCCGTGGGCAGGATGGAAGACTTTGTCGGCTCCTGCAATCTCGAAACCTTCCAACATCTGAGCCATAGGTGAAATGAGCCCTGCTCCTACATTGACCTTTACATATGCTTCCTCTTTGCCGAACGTTACGCTCTGGTACGTAGGTGCCTCTGCTTCGATGCCCTTCATCCCATAGTCATTGACAAGAGCCAGATATGCTAGTCTCTTGCCTACCGCTTCCTTCTTGCATGGATGTATCGTCCCTTTCTCACCTGCGTCGGCCGTTACAGCCATACCGCTGTGAGGGATGGTCTTCAACGTAGCTGCCTGCGCTTCATAGAAATAGCCGGAAATCCACGAATCAGGTTCCCCGTACGGATATGGCGCTATCTGCACGAAATAGAACGGTGCGTCCGGATTGTGAAACAGTTCCCTCATCATCTTGACGTATGCGGTCTGAAGGCGTGTATACTGTTCCGGTCTGTCTCTATTGGTCTCTCCCTGATACCATAACATTCCCTTGAAGGTGAATGGGACCAGATCCGCCACCTGTCCGTTGAAAAGAAGCGAAGGAAGCTGATGCCTCCTGCCGGCAGGGTATTCGGCTCCATCGAGATGGCTGAAATCGAATTCACCGGCGAATTCCTTTTCCAGGACATCCCTGGTCATCCAGGCTTCGATGCTGCTTCCGCCCCAGTCCGTTTCGATTATGCCAACCGGGACTTCGATGGCCGGCTGAAGGGTCCTTGCGAAAAAATAGGCTGTAGCGCTGGTCTTTGCAACAACGTCAGGGGTGTTTTCCTCCCATCTGCAATTAACCGGGAGTGAGGTTGGTGATGACTGGTTGGATACGTTGCATATCCTTATCGGAGTTGACCTGTGTGCGCCGACAATGACATCGGCGGCTCCTTCCACAGGCTGGGAGTTGAACCCTTTCATAGGCATTTCCATATTGGACTGCCCGGAGCAGAACCAAACTTCTCCGATCAGAACATTCTTGAGCGTGAGTTCCTCACCGTCGCTGATTCTTATTTCATACGGGCCTCCGGCAGCGGGAGTGCTGATGCGGGTGATCCATTTACCGTCATCGCCCGCTTTGACGCTCACCTTGTCCTTGGACCAGGTTGTGCGTATCGTTACGGTTTTTCCGGCTTCTGCGGTCCCCCAGATGGCGGCGTCAGTCTGCTGCTGGAGAACCATGTTGTCTGAGAATACGGATGGCATCGTCACTTTTGCGGAAAGGACGGAACATGCACAAAGAAGTGCAGGAACAATCAGGAGAAATTTTTTCATGGAACTGAATTCTTTCAGGTAGTTCATCAAAAATAGATATTATTCCGTCCATTTCAAATGTTTTGTTGATATTCGGGTTACTTGACCTCCGATACAGATGTGAGCATACCGTTGATATCGTATTCGAGGATACCCTTCCTGCTCCACAGATACGGTTTGTCGGAGACAGCTCCCGGTCTGAACAGGACATAGACCTCCCCGTCATGGAAAGCTGAGCATGCCGGAGATATGAAGCTCACTTCTCCGGAAAGTTTCTGCCCATATCCGGAAGGCTGGGCGATGTTGACTCTCCCGTCATTGCCGCCGAGAATGAATGAAGTGACACCATCACTGTCCGTGCATATCGAAAGCAGCCGTCCTTCGAACACCATCTTGCTCCCTCCGGGACTCCAAAGGGCTGAATATCGCGGCTTGGTTTCCCACAGATAATAATAGCTCCCGACCATGTACGGGAGCCCATCGGAAGCTATCAGCCTGTAATCATCGGCAATCCCGCCTTCCAGAGAACGCGACAGGCTGAAGCGCGTCCCGCCTATATCCATGATCGGTCCGGAGTTCACGGAGCAGGTGACAATCCTGCACAACTTCCCGCCTATCATCCTCATGTCATATATCTCCGTGATATCCTTTTCAAGCCATACTTCCGATATTGTCTGGTTCTTGACCAGATACCAGTGCCTTTCTGTAGTAGGGGAATCTTCACTGAATGAAGTGTAGAAGGAAAAGTACATTATGCCATTGTCCTCGTACAGCGCACCGGTTTGTAAATATGACGGGTCAGCAAAACTGCCCAGGATGAAACCTGTGTCATTTTCGACCAGGGCGATGCCGTTTCTCCTGAGTGACAATCCTCCCTTGCCGCCGATGTGCTGTCCAAGAGTGAAGAAGTCATCGTCACGTATGATAATACCCTTGATGGACTCCGCAGTACCATATCTGAGAAACTCTTTCCCATCCCTTTTGATGACCGTACTGTCCCTGTACGTGTATTCTGTATAGATATGGCCGTTTATCAGATGGTGCTTGTCAGGGTCGAGGCTCACTTCCGTTCCCTTCCCGGCCGGAATCGAGAGCATCAGCTTGTCCATCTTGTAGACCTCCAACCGTCCGTAGGCCAGTCCGAATGCTGTGTCCCTCTGCCAGTCATATCCTTCATCGAAAGATATGGCGGTAACGTATAATCCGGAGCTGCCGTCCAGTACTCCTTCCGCGGTCATGTCTTTCCCGTCCTTGTCAACATCCGCCGGGGCCTCCGGAGATACGGCCATGCAGCCGGAAAGGGCAGCGGCTGCAAGTGCCATTGAAAGCAGAAAATTTTTCATAGTCGTTCCTTTCCTGCAAATAAAAAGAATCAACCCCATTTTTCGTCACAGAAAAAAGGGGTTGGTCACGAATATATGTTTTTTAGGTAGGAATTATTTCTTTAAATCGAATCTTAAACCTATCTCGGCACTGAACATCAGCGGTTGCTGTGTCCTCACATTCTGCGGCTGCGCGCAATTGAAGAAGAATTTCATGCTCGGGTCAGCGTACAGGCTGAGGAAATCGGTGATTCTGAAATTGATGCCGAAGCCCAGCTGGGCGGACCACTGAAGCCCTGAGACAGCTTCGGTATATGTCTGGGAAAGACCTCCCTGATATATGTTATAGTTGTTTGCAATGGACCGCTCCGCCTCACCTCCCGCGAAGACGTACAATCCTACGGGATCTCTCGACAAGATATCGAAATAAGCATTGACCGGGATGCCGATATAGCTGAGCGAATGGGATATTTCGGCATTTTTCACGCTTGTGTTGCCTGATGCCGGAGCCGCATAGTAGTTGCCGGTGAAACTCCTTGTGAGCAGGGAGTAATTTATTCCGGTTCCGAGAGAGAACCTGTTTGAAAGATACCACCTGACACCTGCTCCTACAGAGAAAGGAATTCCGAATCGGGATTCTGATATCTGCTCTATTCCGGAGGAAACGGCGGACGGGGACCCCATTCTTCCGCGGCCTTGAGCCGAATAGAAATTCTTGTTTGCGGAGAAGGAACCTCTGAGGTCCATAACGGTCCTGCGGGTATCCTTCTTCTGGTCTTCGGCCAACAGGGCGTTCCATCCTGATGTGCTGCCCGGCACGTCTACCGCTGTATTGACAATGACTTCCGTCTTGTCCGCAGCGGAATCTTCTGTGGAGCCTCCGTCGTGTGTCCGGGTGTCAGCTGGAGCCGAAACCGGAGCCTGTGCCATTGCCGCGATGACGGTTGCAACCGGAGCCTGCGGCGCTGCCCGGGTGTCAACTGGAGCTGAAACC
>JAKSKC010000073.1 GCA_024401945.1 Bacteroidales bacterium | reverse complement strand
TCGCCTACGCGATGGCGGACATCGTGATCTCACGCTCGGGGGCATCTTCGATATCGGAGCTCTGCGCCGCGCACAAGGCCTGCATCTTCGTTCCTTCACCCAACGTGGCGGAGGACCACCAGACCCACAATGCAATGGCTCTGGTGAACAGGGACGCCGCAGTCCTGGTAAAGGATCAGGACGCTGTCAGGGAACTTATGTCCACGGCGGTGGAACTGCTCGCAGACGGCGGCAGGATAGCTGAAATGGAGAAGAACATAGCTGCGATGGCCCTTCCGGACGCAGCTCAGAAAATAGCGGACGAAGCATACGGACTGTTATGAAAAAGGAGTACAGCTACATTTACTTTCTCGGGATAGGCGGCATAGGAATGAGCGCCATCGCGAGATATTACAAGTTCAAGGGATTCGAGGTGAGCGGATACGACAGGACGCCGTCAGACCTTACCAGAAGGCTCGAGAATGAGGGGATACCCGTTCATTACGAGGACAACAGCGAATTCATTCCGAAAGACGTGGAGAACACACTGGTCGTGTACACTCCGGCCATTCCCGATACTCTGGAGGAATACAGATACGTGACATCCAACGGATACAGGGTCATCAAGCGCTCGAGGATGCTCGGTGAGATAACCTCGGGACAGAGCTGCCTCGCGGTGGCCGGGACCCACGGCAAGACCACGACTTCCACTATGATCGCGCACATTCTCACCGACAGCGGGAAAGGGTGTTCCGCCTTCCTCGGGGGCATTTCCAGGAACTACGGGACCAACCTGCTCATGGGAGCCGGCAATACTGTGGTGGCGGAGGCTGACGAATTCGACCGTTCATTCCTCCAGCTCCACCCGTCCATAGCTATAATCACATCGATGGATGCGGACCATCTGGACATCTACGGTGACCTGGCGCACGTGCAGGAGGCGTTCAGGCAGTTTGCATCCCAGGTAAGCGAGACCCTGATCCTGAAATACGGCCTGCCGGTGCAGTACACGGACACCGGGGCAAGGATCTATACCTACCACATAGACAACCCTCAGGCGACTTTCCACGCCATCAACCTCAGAACGGAAAAGGACGGACACTTCAGGTTCGACCTTGTGCATCCCGGCGGAGTGCTCGAGGATATCAGGGTCGGGACCCTCGGAAGGGTCAATGTAGAGAACAGCATCGCAGCTGCGGCCGCATGCCTCTGCTATGGCGTGGATGCACAGAAGGTGAGGACTGCTATCGGCAGCTTCAGCGGTGCAAAAAGGAGGCTCGAAGAGCACATAAACACGGATTCCTGCGTGTATATCGACGATTATGCGCACCATCCTGCGGAACTTGCCGCAACCATCTCCTCCGTGAGGGAGGTCTTTCCTGACCGCAAGTTAACGGCGGTGTTCCAACCGCATCTCTACACGCGCACCAGGGACCTCGCACCGGAATTCGCGAAGGCCCTCAGTTCAGTGGACAAGCTCATCCTCCTGGACATTTATCCGGCCAGGGAGGAGCCTATCGAAGGAGTCAGCTCCGAAATCATCTTCAAGGATGTGACCTGTCCCGAGAAAGTCCTCTGCAGGCGCGCTGATTTTCTGGATATGATGAAGGATGAACCGGTGGAGGTGCTCGTGACCTTCGGGGCCGGTGACATCGACCGTTTTGTTGAACCTCTTACAGAAATGCTCGGAAACAGATGAGGACCTCAGTCCGCAACATATTGTATTTCTTCGGAACGCTGGCGGTCATCGCCGCGGTCGCGGTCATCGTCTCCGTGGATTGCAAGTCCCGCAGCGGGTTCACCTGCGAAGGGCTTGACGTCAGGATTGACGGGGACTGCAGGCTCGTCGGCAGCGGTGATGTCAGCGAAAGGATCAATGCGGAATACGGACATTTCATAGGGATGCCTGCCGACAGCGTGGATGCTGCGGCCATAGAAAGGATCGTGGACAACCAGCCGGCCGTCCTCAAGAGCGAGGTCTGGAAGACGCGTGACGGGGTGCTGCACGTTAAAATCGCCCAGAGGAATCCGGTACTGCTCCTGCAGAAGGAGGACATCGGGATGTACGTCGACGACCGGGGATACATCTTCCCGCTCCAGAGCGCATATTCCGCAACGGTTCCCGTAGTGGACGGATGCATCCCCGTCAGATTCGACGGCAGCTACAGGGGGAAGGCCGGAAGCGTGGAGGAGCAGGAATGGATCGGCAATGTCATTGAGCTGGTAACATTCATAGGCGCCTCACCGATATGGTCCGACAACATACTTCGGATAAGCGCCCTGCGGAACGGCGAGCTGGTGCTCGTTCCTGCGGAGGGCAGGGAGAAATTCCTTTTCGGCAGGCCGGAAAGGATTGCCGACAAGTTCGACAGGATAGGAAAGTACTACACCCATATAGTTCCGTCCAGGGAGGAGGGATACTACGGAAGCGTGAGTGTGAAATATGATGGACAGATAATTTGCAAGCAATAAGATATGGACGAAAGATTCATCGCTCTGGTGGACCCGGGTACGTCGAAGATTACCCTCACCGTAGCAAAAGTTAATGAAGACAGCACTGAGGTGATGTTTTTCCGCAGCGCTCATTCGGAAGGAGTGCGCCACAGCAGGGTGTACAATCCGGTCAAGGCGGCGGCATGCCTGAAGAAACTTGTCAATGAGGCGGAGCAGGAACTGGGAATCAGGATAACCCAGGTGGCTGCCGGACTCCCGCGGGGATATGTCAGGCAGGAGAGCGCCCCGGCCCAGATAGAGCGCTCCGACCCGTACAGCTGCATAACCCAGGAGGAGGTTGACATCCTCAAGAACATGACCCTGGACTCATATCCTCTCGAAGATCCCGTCCACGACGAGATTTACGGGGCGATAGCCCAGTCCTTCAGCACTGACGACACCATCAATGCGACGGAAAACGACATCGTGGGAATGCCGAGCGAGGAGCTGAACGGCAATTTCAAGATATTCGTAGGTGAGAAAAGGTCTTCCGCCAACATCGACAGCATGATGAGCAGGCTCGGCATAGCCGTCGCCCGCAAATACTTCATCCCCGAGGCGGTGGGACGGGCAGTGCTCAACAGCAATGAGCTCGAGAACGGCGTGGGACTCATCGAATTCGGCGCCGGTATCACATCCATCAGCATCTATCAGGGAAATATCCTCCGATATTATTCGTCCATTCCTTTCGGAGGGGATTCGATCACATCCGACATCAAGTACGAGGGCAGTTTCAGGACCGTTCTTGCGGAGAACATCAAGTGCGCGTTCGGAGCCTGCCAGCCCGACCGTCTCCTTACCATGAGCGAGAAGATAATCCAGATAACCAATCTGGATGACGGCGGACATCAGCAGCTGCCTGTCAGATATCTTTCCGAAATAATCACAAGCAGGGTTCACGAGATAATGCAGGCAATATTCTTCCTTATCCAGTCGAGCGGATATGCTGACAAGCTCCGCGCCGGACTCGTGCTCACGGGAGGCTGCGCCAATATGGTGAACTGCGCCAACCAGATCAAGGAGGAATCCGGATACAATGTCAGGATAGGCTTCCCAAGACTGAAGCACGTATCGTCGGCTGAATTCCCGCAGCTGAACAATCCTGCCGCAGCCGCATCCGTAGGAATGCTTATGATTGCAAAGGATGACAGGCATCTGAACTGCATCGACGGAACATTCGCGCCTGTCGGGAGGAAGGAAGAGGCTGCGCAAGCCCCTGAGACCGCCATCCCTGCGGTTGAACCGGCATACGAAGCGCGGGAGGACGGAATTCCGGACATAATCGTGGGAAGCCGCCAGGCCGGGAAACCGGCGGAAACCACCCCTGTGGCAGCCGGACCTGCAGAGCCGCAGCGCTCCCGGGCAGCGGAGCCGTCCGTGGTGATGCAGCGCCCTGAAGCGGCGGAACCGCAGGAGAAGAAAGCCAGGTCGGCGCCGAAGAAGAACGATGTGAGTGTCCGCTGGGGCAAGAAGATCGTCGATTCCATGGAAAAGGCCTTCGACAAGACCTTGGGTATTTTTTATGATGAAATGAATTAACTGTCAGCATATGGGAGATGAATTTTTCGATATAGTCCCTCCTACCTGGGAAGCATCGGACTCGATTATCAAAGTTGTAGGAGTCGGCGGCGGCGGATGCAACGCCGTTGCAAATATGTTCAAGCAGAAGATCGCGGGATGCAGTTTCGTGGTATGCAACACCGACTCCCAGGCCCTCGGCAAGAATCCCGTCCCCGTCAAGATCCAGCTCGGTGAAGGCCTTGGTGCGGGTACTGACCCCGCCAAGGGCAGGAATGCGGCCATAGAGGCCCAGGATGAGATCAGCAGGGTCATTCTTGACGACAAGCTGCAGATGCTGTTCATCACCGCCGGAATGGGCGGAGGAACCGGGACCGGCGCCACCCCGGTAATCGCGAAGATGGCGAAGGACAGGGGCATCCTCACCGTCGCCGTTGTCACGCTTCCGTACCGGCACGAGGGGGACAAGGCCCTTGGAAGGGCCATCGAGGGCATACACGAGCTTGAACGCAACGTGGACAGCATGCTCATCATCAACAACCAGAAACTCTTCGAGGTATTCGGAGACCAGCTCATACACGACGCCTATCCGAAGGCTGACGAGGTGCTGGCCACCGCGGTCAGGAGCATCATCGAGATCATCAAGAAGCCGGGATACATCAACGTGGACTTCGAGGATGTCACGACAATGATGCGCAACAGCGGGATGGCCCTGATGGGCATCGGCGAGGGCGTAGGTGAAAACAGGCTGTACGATGCCGTTCACAGCGCTTTCGAATCCCCTCTGCTCAACGACTTCGACCTCACCAGCGCCAAGAACGTACTCGTCAACATCACGGTCGCGCCTACTGACAAGGGCATCACGATGACCATGATGGAGAATATCAACAATATGATAGACGAGTTCACGGGAGGGGCCAACAATTTCAAGAGAGGACTCATCTATGACGACTCCCCTGAAGTCGGGGACAAGGTCAGGATCACGGCCATCGCCACCGGATTCAACTTCAGCAAGCTTATGGGGCCTAACGTGAAGGTCGGGAACCTCATCCTGATAAACAACGACTTCGTCTATACTCCGGAGGAGAATAACGATGCCGAGATACAGAGGGAGGCCGACACGACACATATCGGATTCAACACCAAGGAAAACACGAGGCTGTTCCACTTCGACCTGGACAATCCTCCCGCACTGCTGGTACGGGAAGGCCAGGACATTTCGGAACTTGAAAACACACCTGCAATCAGAAGAATACAGAAATGAAAAAGACCAGAGTTCGTTTTGCACCGTCACCGACAGGTCCGCTGCATATGGGCGGCGTGAGGACCGCATTGTACAACTATCTGTACGCCAAGCAGAACGGCGGTGACTTCATCCTGAGGATCGAGGACACTGACTCCCACAGATTCGTTCCGGGAGCCGAGAAATACATCATAGATGCGCTCCGCTGGTGCGGTATCTATCCCGACGAGGGCGTCGATGCGGATGGAAATATGGTTTCCGTCCCTTCGGAAAGGCATCCGCACGCCCCGTACAGGCAGAGTGAGAGAAGGTCGATATACCGCAGATACGCCGAACAGCTGGTTGATGCCGGATGGGCGTACTACGCATTCGACTCCGCTGAATCCCTGGAGGCGGCACGCGCCGAAGCCGAGGGACGCGGGGAGACCTTCATCTACAACTGGAGCACCCGCAGCAAACTGCGCAACTCGCTGACACTCACCAAGGAAGAG
This sequence comes from Bacteroidales bacterium, assembly GCA_024401945.1. The sequence goes on along the minus strand of JAKSKC010000073.1, from coordinate 1,345 downwards.
GTAACCCGTCTGCTCGGGGAAACAAGCGACTGGACGGTCCGCTTCAAGATGCCCGAGAACAGGATAGTGGCAATGGACGACCTCATCCGCGGGCACATAGAGGTCAACAGCGGCATCCTTGACGACAAGGTGCTGTGGAAAAGGGCCGACGAGCTCCCTACCTACCATCTGGCAAACATCGTGGACGACCATCTGATGGAGATCACCGAGGTCATCCGCGGAGAGGAGTGGCTTCCTTCCCTTCCTCTTCACTATCTGCTCTACGAAGCTTTCGGATGGGAACGTCCGAGGTTCGCCCACCTATCACTCCTTCTCAAGCCTGTCGGCAACGGAAAGCTTTCAAAGCGTGACGGGGACAAGCTGGGATTCCGGTATTCCCGATGCAGTGGACAAACGCCGAGGGTGAAACCTCCCACGGATACCGCGAGGACGGATATTTCCCTGAGGCATTCATAAATATGCTTGCAATGCTGGGCTGGAATCCTGGCACGGAGCAGGAGATTTTCTCACTTGACGAGCTCGTGAAGGCATTTTCCATCGACAAGGTTATCAAATCCGGAGCGAAGTTCAATCCAGAGAAGGCCAAGTGGTTCAACAAGGAGTATCTGAGGATGAAGGATGACGGGGAACTCGCAGCCATCTGGAAACCGATGCTCGAAAAGGAACTTCCGGGGCAGGAGATCTCCGATGAAAAAATACGCAGGGTGGTGGCACTGATCAAGGAAAGGGCTACCTTCGTAAGCGATTTCTGGGGAATTTCACACTATCTTTTCAAAGCGCCGGAGACCTACGTCGAGAAGGACGTGGCGAAATTCTGGAAAGCGGAGAACGTGGAACCTGCGCTGCAGGCCTGCAGCGAATGCACGAGCGGAGAGGAACTCGAGGAATGGATCCGCGCAAGGGAACTTCCTATGGGCAAGATCATGAACTGCATCAGGCTCGTCCTCAGCGGATCGGGCAGCGGACTCGCAATAGCGGACATAATAGAGTTCATCGGACACGACGAGATGATGCGCCGCTGGAGCAACGCGAAATCAATACTGGGCTGACGACCGCTGTTCAGGCGAATATGGAGAGGGCGTCTTCAAGGCTGAGGGCGTCCTCTATTTTGAACGGACCGTTGGCCGTCCTGCGCAGGGAATTGAGGAAAGCCCCGCTCCCCAGGACCTCACCGAGGTCGCGGGCGAATGCCCTGATGTAGGTACCCTTGCTGCAGTCTATCCTTATTCTGGCGGAAGGCAGGTCATAGCCGGAGATGTCCGCCACGTGGATCCTCCCCTGCCCCGATGCACCGGGACCGGGAACGGTATGGTCCAAATATTCCTCAAGTTCGAGGGAATAGATA
>JAKSKC010000072.1 GCA_024401945.1 Bacteroidales bacterium | reverse complement strand
TGCTTCGTCAAGTCCTTTCGGCGTAAACGGTCCATAATCGGCGTAGAGTTTTGAATATGCGGAAGATATGTCACTAATCCAATCGGCGCATTGGGCAGGAGCATCTTCCAGCCCGGTAGCGAGCACCTTTGGAAGTTGCTCCGGGTCCAGAGCGAAACACATTGTTTCCAACTGATAGATCGCCAATTGCTCCTCCACGTCAAAGATTGAGGAGGTGTTGTCGAAATCGAACACGACGTAGGCGTCCTGCATCCCTGCACAGTCATCCATAAAGCAGTTAAGGCCGTCACGCACATCCACCGACCAATCCTGATGAACCAGATGGGATATCGGTTGCTTGGGCTGAAGGTCCTTGCTGCAGGAAACAAAACCGATCAGAGTTGTCCAAAGAAGCAAGACAGGGATTAATTTTCTTATCATTGCACTCATACCTGCAAGGGTATTCAATTTCCTTGTTTTCTGCGCTGTTGCCCGAATCCAAAGTTAAGTTTTGTCGGCAGGATGATGTTTCCCCCGATATAATTCCTTCTGATGGAAATAATGTCTAACTCCGCGTATTGAACTTTGCTGATTATGAAAAGGATACTTCAATACATACTTGCGGCCGAACTCCGGTCCTGACCGTAATGGTTCGGGACCGGCAACACCATAAGCGGGATCGCCTATCGTGTTGCCGGACAATGGTGGGGAGGGGGACTACAGAAATTCGATGGAGCCCTCCATAGTTCCGTCCATATTCATATTGTAGAAAACAATACTGGTGGACAGGTCCCTGGTATTGATGTATATCCTGGCTGTGGCTGTTGATGAAGGCAGATAGATGTTGGTGTCCTCAATGCTGTAGCGGATATCGACCGATATGGACTTGGATTTCCTGCCGACAGTGACATTCTTTTCTACGACTTCCCCTTTTGTAAGGATTCGGTCCGGCAGCCTCCCGTTGAGTTTTGCCGCTGCGGCTGCGGTTGCCACTGCACGGACTTTCCGGGTTGGAGAAGCCGCCCTCGAGCTGATTCTTGCGCCGATGAAATTCAAATGTATGTCAAGCGCATCACCAATCAGGGTCACGCGGTTCTTCTCCGTGCCGTAGAACTCGGCGCAGATATCGTTTGTTCCTGTAAAACGGGATGGGGTGAAAATCCAACTCCCGCTTTCCAAGCGCTCAGCCAGGCGGGCTGCAAGCGAGTCAAGCTGGGCCTGGTCGATTTTGCCGCCGGCCATTGAAGGAATTGGAGAAAAATAAGTTATGGCCAATATTGCGGCAGTAACCAGAATCAATTTACTCTTTTTCATAGCGGATCAGGGGGTTAAAAATCAAATGGCCTTTACTCAGCGTATAGTCTGATGATGTTGAGGATCACGGCGCCTGCCTTCTCCATTGATTCCAGAGGACACCATTCCATCTTTCCGTGGAAATTGAGCCCGCCGGCGAAAATGTTCGGGCAAGGGAGCCCCTTGAAGGAGAGATTGGCTCCGTCGGTCCCTCCGCGGATAGGCTGGATCTTTGCCTTGAGCCCTGCCATCTCCATAGCCTTGACGGCCTTCTCCACAACGTGGTAGTGAGGCTCGACCTGCTCTCTCATATTGTAGTACTGGTCCTTGATGACAGCAGTTGCCGTGCCTTCTCCGTATCGTGAGTTGATGAAATCCACGCACTCCTGCATAACAGCCTTCTTCTTCTCGAATTTCGCGCGGTCGTGGTCCCTGATGATGTATGAGAAACTGGTCTCCTCCACAGTTCCCTTGAATGAGATCAGGTGGAAGAATCCTTCGTATCCTTCCGTTGATTCCGGTCTCTGGCCGACCGGCAGAAGGGCATTGAGCTCCTGGGCTATGAGGATGGAGTTGAGCATCTTGCCCTTTGCATATCCCGGATGGACGTTGCGCCCCTGGATACGGATGCTGGCGGAAGCTGCGTTGAAATTCTCGAATTCCAGTTCCCCGACTTCTCCTCCGTCCATCGTGTATGCGTAGTCGGCACCGAATTTCTTTACGTCAAACTTCACTACGCCGCGGCCTATCTCCTCGTCAGGTGTGAATCCTATCCTTATTTCACCGTGCTTGAATTCCGGATGGGCCGTAATATACTGCACTGCATCCATTATCTCTGCAACGCCGGCCTTGTCATCAGCTCCGAGGAGAGTCGTTCCGTCGGTAGTGATGATGGTCTCTCCCTTGTGCGCGAGCAGTTCCGGGAATTCGGCAGGTTTGAGTGTGAGCCCCGGAACCCCTTTCAGAGGGATGTCGGAACCGTCGTAATCTGCAATGATCTGCGGTTTCACGTTCTTGCCGGAGGCATCAGGAGATGTATCCACGTGGGCGATGAAACCTATTGCAGGAGCATCCTTGGCGATATTGGAAGGAATCCTTCCCATAACGTATCCGTATTCATCCAGGGTAGCTTCCACTCCCATTGCCTTGAGTTCTTCACAAAGCATTTTCAGCAGGTCGAGTTCCTTGGCGGCCGATGGCTGGCTCTCGGACTCCTCGTCCGACTGGGTGTCAACTGCGACATAGCGCAGGAAACGGTCAAGCAGTTTTTCCATTATTTGTCCTTTTTCATTGATGCAACAATCATATATACACAGATGCCTATGAGAGGCAGGATGGCAATCATTTCGGCAGGTGAAGCGCCGGAAGCGCCTGCGGTGTTCCAGCTTTCGAGCCAGAGCTCGCATCCTGCGAACTTGAGGATGGCTGAAACTACACCCATAAGAGCTCCGCCCGCGATGAATCCGCTGGCGATGAGGGTTCCCTTCTCCTGGCGCTCACGGTTGGTTCCTGCATCCTTGCTGCGTGTGCGCACGAACCAGGCAGAAGAGGGAGGTTGAGGTCGATAGGAATGAACATTCCGAGGCAGAAGGCGAGGGCCGGAACCTTGCAGAAGTTGAGTATCAGGGCGATGGCCGCTCCTATACCGTAGAGGAGCCAGGGGGCGTTTCCTCCGTTCATCATAGGCTGGATGACAGCCGCCATCGCATTGGCCTGAGGTGCGACAAGGGCTCCGTCGCCGGAGAATCCGTAAGTCTTGTTCAGGACGAGCATAACGCCTCCTACGGTGGCCGCTGAAACCAGGGTTCCGAGGAATTTCCAGGCCTCCTGCTTCTTAGGGGTGGTACCGATCCAGTAACCTATCTTGAAGTCGGTGACAAGTCCTCCGGCCATCGAGAGGGCGGTGCAGACGACGCCTCCGATAACCATTGCGGCAACCATTCCCGCATTACCCTTGAGCCCTACGGCCACGAGTACCAGGGCAGTTATGATAAGGGTCATTATGGTCATTCCGCTTACAGGGTTGGAACCTACGATGGCGATGGCGTTGGCCGCAACCGTGGTGAACAGGAAGGCAATGACGGTCACGATGACAAGCCCTATGACGGCCTGCCAGATGCTGTTGACAACACCTCCGAAGGCGAAGAATCCGAAGATGGCCAGGAAGGCCAGGATGATGGCGGTGAGCACGATCTTCATCGGGAGGTCCTCCTGAGTCCTTTCACAGCTCTCAACCTGCGCACCCGGTTTCTTGCGGAATTCGCTCACTGCAAGCCCTACGGCGCTCTTGATGACGCCCGAACTCTTGATTATGCCTATGATTCCGGCGGTGGCGATGCCTCCGATTCCTATATGACGGGCGTATTCCTTGAAAATCTGTTCAGGAGACATCTCCGAAATGGTCTGTGCGATGCCTGTTCCCATAAGATCGATAACCTGTCCTCCCCAGATGAGGTTCATTACAGGGATTATAACCAGCCAGACAAGGAACGAACCGCAGCAGATTATGAACGCGTACTTGAGCCCGACGATGTAACCGAGTCCGAGAACGGCAGCTCCGGTATTGATCTTGAGCACGAGCTTGGCCTTGTCCGCAACTACCTGTCCGACGTGGGTCACGGTCGTGCTGATGGTCTCGGCCCAGCTTCCGAAGGTGGCTACCGCAAAGTCATACAGTCCTCCGATGAGTCCGCTGACAAGAAGGGTTTTGGCTCCCTTGCCTCCGCCTTCCCCGCTTACGAGGACCTGGGTGGTCGCGGTTGCCTCAGGGAAAGGATATTTGCCGTGCATCTCCTTGACGAAGTATTTCCTGAACGGGATGAGGAAGAGGATTCCGAGCACTCCACCGAGCAGGGAGGAGAAGAACATCTGCCAGAAATTCACATCCAGTCCGAGGATGTAGATGGCCGGGAGGGTGAATATCGCTCCGGCGACGATTACTCCGGAGCAGGCTCCGATGCTCTGGATGATGACGTTCTGTCCCAGTCCGTCCTTCTTGCCCAGGGCTCCGGTTATCCCGACGGCGAGGATGGCGATAGGGATGGCGGCCTCGAATACCTGTCCGACCTTAAGTCCGAGATAAGCGGCCGCGGCGGAGAAGATTACCGCCATTATGATACCGGTTATAACGGAATAGGGGGTCACCTCCAGGGGCTTCCTCTCAGGTCCCAGCAGTGGTTTGTAGCTTTCTCCCGGTTTCAGTTCGCGATGTGCGTTTTCCGGGAGGGTGAGATTTTTCTTTTCTTCCATATCTGTTATTGTTGTTTTGTCATCAGGTATCCTATGATTCTGTCATTAACAAAGGTTGTCGAATCTCCGTTCTCCCTGAGAATGAGGAGGTTCGAGAACTGCTCGTGCCTCTTGACAGGGATATCCGGCCCGTCGAAGCAGTATCTCTCCGGCAGTTCCTGCGCAAGCTTGCGGTATTTCGCGGCGATGGCTCCGCCGAGCAGCGTCTTGGACAGTATGTCGCAGTATTTCAGCGTAGTCTCCCTGTGCCCTGTATTGTAGCTGTATCTGACTATGTTGCGGAGCAGTCCCAGGCTCATGTAGTGCGGCAGGAAGGTGGCGGTCTGGAATCCCATATGCATCGCCTCGTTGAAGCATCCCGCCAGGTCGTAGCAAAGGGAATTGAAGTAGAAGGCCTCCCTTGAATTGATGCTCTCCATATCAAGCTGGCCCGCCTCCCTGACCGGATATTCCGCAATCCTGTCGTGAAGCTGCCCCTTTGCGTTGAGGGCGAGCAGGGCATATGGCAGCTTTCCGCTGTCCCTGAGCGTGGCGCCCCGGTCTGCAACTTCGAGAATCGTGTCCCAGTCGGCGTTCCGGGCGCTTACCTCAAGCTTCGCCCACTGCTCCTTTTCCCGGAGGGAAGGGCTTGCGGCGATGTACACAATGCCTGCGGCGACGAGCGCAACGCATACTGCAGTGTCAATACTTCCGGTGCTTCTTTTCCCGGTCTTCCTGTCGATCATGGCCGCCGGAATGCAGAGAATGCAGGATATGAGTAGGATAAGGACAGCGGCGGAAGGGATATCCTGCACTGCCGTGAAAATCCAGCAGGCTCCGGCGGCGATGCAGGCTGGAACACCAGAAGGAACGCTTCTGAAAACGAACGAGGCTGCAAGGTAGGTTCCGGTCACGATGCACGCACATATCAGCGCGCCCAGCGCGGGATAATAAAAGAGCTGTACAAGGAAGGATGCTGCAAGCGTTGACAGGGGGATGCTGCCGGACAGCACCTCCTTCACGAAATCCGGTGTCGCGGCAAAATAGCCGAAGAACTCGCGGTTGACGACGGTGAAGCGCTGCCACAGCAGCGTGGATGCCGCAACGGCTACGAACCACAGTATTGCGATAATTCTCCTTTTCATCTGTCAAGGGCTTTCCTTATATCCTTTTCCCTGCAAGGGACTTCGGATTTCACGAACTCCGGTATGTTGTATGATTTGAGACGCAGGTCGTTGTGACTCGGATCCCTCTGCGGAAGGAGGAAAGGTTTGCCGAAATTGCCGTTCCCGTCGAAATGGGCTATGTACAGCCTCGTGTATCTGCCGTCATCCCTCCGGCTGCTGAAAATCACCCATCTTCCGTTGGAGGACCAGCTGTGGTAGCTCTCGGTGTCCGGACTGTTGATTGCTTCCGCAGGTCCGGCTTCGCCTGTTTCGAGGTCCATCAGCCACAGGTCCGCTTCCCTGTGCCATATCGGGAATGTCCCGTACGACGCCACGGTGAACAGCATATATTTCCCCTTGATCCTCGGAAATGATGCCGACAGGCTGTCGCACTGCCACACCATTTCAGCCTGCGGGAGCAGTTTCCCGTCGGTGAAGGCGGTCTTCATTATCCTGTAGTGCAGCTCCCCTCTGTTCTTCCCGTTGTCGGATGTGCCCTCCGCAGCGCAGTAGTACAGGTCCCGTCCGTCTTCCGACCAGGCGGGGAAGGTCTCCAGAGTGCCTTCGGTGCAGAAACTGCTGTCCGAGAAGGTTTCCTCCTTCCCGAGGTCCAGAATGATAAGGTCCGATGCGCTGTCATAGACTTCCACCGGCTGTGTACCCCACAGCGGGAAACACTGTTTTGTTGTATTGGATGAGAACGCGATGTACCTTCCTCCCGGATGCCAGGCCGGATAGCTTCCCTGTTTCCCGATCCCCAGCTCGTTGAGCTTAAGCACTTTGATACTGTCATTGCCGGTGATGACCGTCCCTCCCTTGAGACCTCTGGAATGGAACATCATCCGCGCAGCGTCGCCGTTGTTGAAATTGTGGCAGTTCACGCATCCCCTTTCATTGACCCTGTTGGTCACGACCGCCCTTTCCCTGAAACTGCTCAGTTCCCTCTGGTAGATGCCCATCGATGACCAGCTTTCGTATCCCGGTTCTATAAGCCGGTAGGCTATGAACGGGTCGATCGGGTCCTTTGATATGTAAATGGGGAATGATGCGTATTCCACAGCTTTGCGGCTGCCCTTCTCCCACGCACGTACCCTTATTATTATGGAATCCCCGCAATTCCGTTCCGTGCGGGTGAATCTCCTGCCGTCCGCCATCCTGAATTCCAGCTCCGGCATCCCCTCCGGTACGGTAACTCCGACATAGTCCGGGATGATCGGCGGATATTCATCGGACTTCAAAAAATCCGAAGGACCGCAGCAAACCGCCAGAAATGTCGAAAATCCCAGTATTACAGTACTTAACAGAGGTTTCATAAGGCTGTACAAATTTACTCATATAATTTTCATTTCCATCAAAGTTGAATTTTTTTGTAAAAAAGTTTGCGGATATAAAAAAAATGCCTACCTA
>JAKSKC010000071.1 GCA_024401945.1 Bacteroidales bacterium | reverse complement strand
ATGATGTCGATCGCAGTTCGTTTAAACTCTATCGCTCAGAAGTCGGACACCATCGGGCGGATGACACCCGCCCCTCCGGGGACGGCACGAGAGTTCCCCATTTGAATAGCGCAGGTTTCTATGATATAATGTTCCAATGGGCTTTCTTACACCCGGTATCAGTGGACGCCGCTTACGTGGAAAACAATATCGTATCATACTCCGCCGATAACACCCAGTACCAGCGTTTCCTGTGGACCAGCACGGATGACGGAACCACAAGTATGACTACTCCTGCCTCCGGCTATCCTGACGCAGGTATGTTCAAGGACAATATCAGATTTAATACAGGAAAAGTTCTTGGAGTTATGAATTATTCCATCAACCTTGCCGGCAAGTCCTGGTATCCCGCTGACTACCAAGAAATCACCACCGCAGCCGAAAACCCCTTCGCCACTGTCGACGCAGCGAACGGAGTGTTCACCCAGAAGCCTGCATTCGCAGCCTATGGTGCTCAGAGATAGCGGACATTGATAACATTTGTACATCTGCGCCCCTCAAAGGGTGCAGATGTATCTTTATTCACTTGACATTCATATGCAGACAGCACGTTTTGTCGCTGCGGTTCTCCTATTGTGCAGCCTTGATGCAGGAGCCGTAAGCATCGTTCCCAATCCCGTTTCCCTTGTGGAAAGCGGAGACACCCTTTCAGGAAAGCGCGTTTCCCGTCAGTCCTCACGGATTGACTCCAAACTTGCTGAAGAAGAGTACAGCATCGTGATTTCCCCGAAGGGAGTCAAGATCAGCGGAGGCTCCCCGAAAGCACTGTTCTGGGCGGATCAGACTATGCTGCAGATAAAGGCGCAGTCACCGCAGGGCAAACTCCCCTGTCTGGAAATTCACGACAGGCCTGCCTTCCCTTACCGGGGTATGCTGATAGACTGCAGCCGCCATTTCCTCAGCGTGGATGAAGTCAAAGCGTGCATTGACCTTATGACCCTGCATAAGTTGAACGTACTTCACTGGCACCTTACTGATGATCAGGGATGGAGGCTGGAGATAAAGAGATATCCTATTCTCACCGAAGTCGGTTCCGTCCGCGCGCAGACAAAGATCGGCCACCACAATGACCGCAAGCTCGGCTATGACGAAACACCCTACGGAGGATTCTACACCCAGGACCAGGTACGTGACATACTTCAATACGCATCCGAGCGGCACGTCACCGTCATTCCTGAAATCGAGATGCCCGGGCACAGTCAGGAAGTGCTTGCCGCCTACCCTTATCTCGGTTGCAGGGGCGAGGGATACAAGGTCCGTGAGCATTGGGCTATCAGCAACGACATAATGTGCGTCGGCAAGGAATCCACCTTCGAATTCATCTTCAACGTGCTTGACGAAGTCTGTGAGCTTTTCCCAGGAGAGTACATCAATATCGGAGGTGATGAGGTCCGGACCGACGAATGGAAGAAGTGCCCTGCCTGCCAACAGCTTATGAAGGAACACTCGATGACGGATGAAATGGAACTCCAACGGTATATGGTAAGCCGTGTCGAGAAATATCTTCTCGCAAAGGGAAAGAAGATGATAGGCTGGGGAGAAATTTTCAAAGGCTGCAGTGACCCTTCCACAACAGTGCTTTCGTGGAGGGGCGCCGAGACCGGCATCGAAGCCGCAAAGAAAGGGATGCATTCGGTGATGTGCCCCGGGGCGTGGCTTTATCTGGATTATTACCAGACTCCTGAAATGCGCAACAGGGAGCCCGTCGCCATCCACGCAAACCGCTACACCACCCTTGAAAAGACCTATTCCTACGAACCGCTGGACGGCGTACCGGAAGACAAGACAGACTATGTACTGGGCGTCCAGGCTAATCTCTGGAGCGAATACATCCCTTCGCTCAGCCATCTGCAGCATATGGCCCTGCCCAGGCTTGCCGCTGCCAGCGAGGTAGCCTGGAGCGGCCGGGAGCACAAGACTTCCTACATCTTCTTCAAGAAGAGACTGATCCAGGGACTTCTTCCCATATACGAAACAAGGGGCTACAACTATGCTGATTATGAATTCCAAGTCAATGCCTCTGCGGCAAGCCGGAACGACACCTTGCGCGTGCTTGCGATAGGGGATGCCTACAGTGCCGGCATCGTGGAGCACAACCTCTGCGATATCGCCCTTGCTGACAGGCATTTCATCTATGCGGGCAGCGCCTCACTTGGTCCGGAAGCCTCCCTGCAGGAGCATCTCGATGCTGCGAAGAGCAGCGCCGCACTATATTCCTTCCGCGCTTCCGATGACAACTGCCGTTTCTCCTCCGCCCGCAAGGTCTCATTGGAAGAAGCCCTCAACGCCTGCAAATGGGACGTTGTCACCATTCAGCAGAGTGTCGGCCTTGCCGGGGACAAGGACAGTTTCGCCCCGCTCCCGCAACTTGTCTCCTTACTCAGAACCGCACTGCCCCAGGCAAAGATTCTCCTTTGCCAGACGAACGCTTCCTCCAATGGTACGGTAGACCCCTCGTTCGGACAGTACAACCACAGTATGCCTCAGATGTACAGAGCCATCGTCTCCACTTCCACTGAAGTGTGCAGGGAGAATTCCATAGGCATAGTCCCTTGCGGCACTGCAATCCAGAATGCTCGGCATACCACATTGAATGACAATTTCACTGCTGACGGGAAATACCCCAACGCCGGGATAGGCCGATTCATCGCCGCCTGCACCCTCTACGGAGCCGCAACGGGTAGATTGACCGCCGGGAACATCCACGTGCCCCGCCACGTGCCTGCCGACATAGCGGTTCTTGCCCAGCTTGCTGCGGATTCAGCTGTCAGGAAGCCATACGGGATTTCCGATTTCGGCTTCAAGCTGATGCGGGACAACAGGGTCGAGGAAAGAGTGGTGAACCATCCTCTCCCGGACCCTCTGACTATGAACGACGGCTCTGCGGTCAAGAGCAAGAAGCAGTGGGAGGCACGCCGCCGGGAACTGCTGGAGATGTTCACGGAAGAAATCTACGGCCGTATGCCGGAGCAAGTCTCCTACCTTGAAAGCAAGGTCCTGGAAGTCAAGCCGGATGCTTTGAACGGGCTTGCAACAAGGAAAAGGGTCGCTATCTATCTTGACAGGGAGCATAAGGTATGGATAGATATGCTGCTCTATACGCCCAACTCCGCCAAAGGGAAGAAATCGCCCGTTTTCCTCGGCATCAATTTCTGGGGGAACAGTTGCTGCACCAATGAGCCGGACGTGCTTGAGGCCAACGGAGAAGAGCGTGCCCGCTATTGTGTGTTCGAGCCTCAGGTCAGGGGCTTCAATGCCCGCAGGTGGCCTCTTGAGGCCATACTTTCACGCGGCTACGGTGTCGCCACTTTCTATCGCGGGGACGTCTGCCCCGATTATGACGATGTGGCTGCCACAGGCGTGCGCTCGCTCTATCCCAAGGATTCCGGGGATGTGCCGGGGAGAGACCAGTGGGGTGCCGTTTCCGCCTGGGCCTGGGGCTTGAGCCGGGCTATGGACTATCTTGAAACTGACGATGACGTGGATCCCGCAAGGGTTGCCGTGATAGGCCATTCGCGTCTCGGGAAAACCGCTCTCTGGGCCGGTGCGAACGACAGGCGGTTCGCGATGATCGTTTCCAACGACTCCGGCTGCACGGGAGCGACTCTGTCGCGGCGGGATTTCGGCGAGACCGTCAAAATGATAAACTGGCATTTCCCGCATTGGTTCTGCGACAATTATGACAGATACAATGACTGCCCCGAGGCTCTCCCTGTAGACCAGCACGAACTGATATCCCTGTGCGCGCCCAGGCCGGTATGCGTGGGCAGTGCAGACGGCGACCTGAATGCCGACCCCGAAGGAGAAAGGCTGTCCCTTGAGGCGGCCCGTCCCGTGTACGAACTTTTCGGCGCCGCCGACAGGCTGAACTATCATATACGCAAAGGCGGACACGACATCCTTCTGGAAGACTGGGAATATTATCTTGACCACGCCGACAGATTCATGAAATAATACAAAAAGCACGCTGATGAACACCAAAAACCTACTGACAATCCCCATCCTGCTCCTCCTCTGTTCCTACGGTCTGTCCCAAGACAAGAAAGTGGACTACAACCACGTGGAGGCCAAAGTCAAGCTGAACAGGCAGTTCGGCAAGAACCGCCTCTACCACGACGGCTGGATTGACTTTAACAAGAACGGCGTGATGGACTGTTATGAGAATTCCAATGCCGACATCGAAGACCGCATAGCAGACCTGATTTCGAAGATGACCATCGAGGAGAAAACCTGCCAGATGGTTACCTTGTACGGCTACAGAAGGGTTCTGAAGGATGACCTTCCGACTCCGGAATGGAAGAACAGCCTCTGGAAAGACGGTGTGGGGGCCATAGACGAGCACCTCAATTCCTTCAAGAACTGGGGGTTGCCTCTCACCACAGAATCATACGTGTGGCCTGCTTCCACCCACGCCTGGGCGCTCAACACAGTGCAGGAATGGTTCGTGGAGCAGACAAGGCTAGGCATACCGGTGGACTTCACCGACGAAGGAATACGCGGAGTGGAAGCGTTCAAGGCCACGAATTTCCCCACTCAACTGGGTATGGGAAGCACCTGGGACACCGAACTCGTCAAAGAGGAAGGCCGCATAACGGGACGCGAAGCCAGACTTCTCGGATACACAAATGTATATGCCCCCATCCTTGACGTCGGACGCGACCAGAGATGGGGCAGATATGAGGAGATTTATGGCGAAGACCCTTATCTTGTCGCCGAAATGGGTGTCGCGATGGCTTCCGGAATGCAGCAGGACTGGCAGGTGGCTGCTACCGGCAAGCACTATTGCATCTATTCCGCAAACAAGGGAGCCCGTGAAGGAATGGCCCGCGTGGACCCTCAGATTTCCATTCACGAAGTGGAGAACATACATATGTATCCCTGGAGGGAAGTCATAGGAAGGGCGAATCTGCAGGGTGTAATGAGTTCATACAACGATTATGACGGAGAGCCTATCCAGGGCAGCCATTATTGGCTGTATGACCGTCTGCGCACGGATTTCGGTTTCCGCGGATATGTGGTTTCCGATTCCGATGCAGTGGAATACCTTTTCAACAAGCACCACGTTGCTCAGGATATGAAGGAAGCCGTTTACCAGTCTGTTATGGCCGGCCTCAACGTACGCTGCACCTTCCGCAGTCCCGATTCCTTCGTACTGCCCCTCCGCGAACTGGTGAAGGAGGGCAGGATCCCTATGAGCGTCATCGACGAGAGGGTTGCAGACGTGCTCCGGGTCAAATTCCTGACAGGACTGTTCGACAAGCCGTATCAGACGGATTATGCCGCCGCAGACCGCGAAGTCAACGGAGAAGAGAACAACAGAGTGTCTTTGCGCGCATCGCTGGAGAGCCTCGTCCTTCTCAAGAATGACGGCACCCTGCCTCTCGATCCCAAGTCTCTCAAACGCATAGCGGTGATAGGCCCCAATGCCGACGAGACAAGTTTCGTGCACACGCATTACGGTCCTCTGGCCACAGAGGCTGTCTCTGTCCTCCAGGGTATCAGGGACCTAGCGGCCTCCATTCAGAACGGCCCCGAAATCATTTATGCCCAAGGCAGCAAACTCGTGGACGACAATTGGCCGGAATCTGAAATTTTCGGCTATGAGCCCTCTGACGAGGACATCAGAATGGCTTCGGAAGCCGTTGAGGCGGCGGAGAAGTCGGACATCGCAATAATTGTGGCAGGTGGAGGACAGCGTACCTGCGGTGAGAACAAATCCCGCTCTTCAATAGATCTCCCACCCTGTCAGGACTACCTCCTGAGGCAGGTCCACAAGACCGGGAAACCGATGGTGGTGGTACTCATCTGCGGACGCCCTCTCTCCATCAATTGGGCGGACAGAAACGCCAATGCCATACTCTGCGGCTGGTATCCCGGCTCTCACGGAGGCACAGCGATAGCAAAGACCCTGTTCGGGGAATACAACCCCGGAGGCAAACTCACCGTCACCTTCCCCAGGACGGTTGGACAGATACCTTTCAACTTCCCGTACAAACCCAACTCACAAGTTGACGGGTACGGCGGTCTCGGCCCCGACGGCAAGGCTTCCCGTGTCGGAGGCGGAGCGCTTTACGACTTCGGCCACGGCCTGAGTTACACAACGTTCGAATATTCCGACATCAGAATCTCCTCCAAATATCTCAACCGCGACGACAGCCTCGAAGTTTCCTTCGACATAAAGAATACCGGCAGGATGGCAGGTGACGAGGTGGCCCAGCTTTACCTTCACGACCAGACCAGCAGCATCACGGTCTACGAGAAGATGCTCCGCGGTTTCAGGAGAGTGCATCTGGAACCCGGAGAGACCAAAACCGTCAAGATGACTCTGGAGCCCAAAGCCTTCGAAATGCTCGACCGCAATCTCCGGCGCATCATCGAGCCGGGTTACTTCGACATATACATAGGAAGTTCATCCACAAATCTCAAACTCGGAGCAACGGTTGTACAGCTTGATCCCGAGAATCCCGAAAAATATCGCAAGGAGACCGGGAACAAAGGCCTGGAACTTCCTGTCGAGCTGAAAAAGGGAGAGGAAGCAAGCATCGAAACCAATATTGACGTACCCTTCGGGAAACTGTCCTTCTACTGGAGAGCCGACAGCGACTGCGACTTCATTGTGGAAATAACGGAAGGAGGCGGACAGTTCTTCAAGATATATCAGGGACATTGCTCATCCGGACAGATGCAGAGAATCACCTCCGGCACCCGCAAGGCCAGCGAGATAAGGATACGCCTTCTGAACGGCCACGGCGCGATTACCGCCATAGACTGCGAAGCCATCAAATAGGCTTCTCAAAGTATACACATATATATAGTTATCAAGGAATATTTGCTATAATTATAAATATGTGTATATTTGCACTATGGATGAACTGGATATTGAAGATCTCTACGAGAGGTCAAACAACGATATTGTCTCCGAACTTGGGGAGCGTTTCCGGAGTTACAGGATAGCCCTGCGGCTGACCCAGAAGGATGTTGCTGAACAGAGCGGCGTTTCTGTAATGACCGTGGTGCGTTTTGAAAAAGGCGAAGGCGGTTCCATCCGTCTGGATACCTTCGTGTCCTTGTTGCGCGCAGTCCAGAGACTTGAGGGAATTGTAGAGTCGATCCC
>JAKSKC010000070.1 GCA_024401945.1 Bacteroidales bacterium | reverse complement strand
CAAACATAGAATTCAAGAGGGAGAGCGTCGGTGACAAGATATATCTGAGTGCGGTGCTCCGCGAGTATTCGCTCATCCCGCAGCAGACGGGGAACATAGTGATAGACCCTGCCGAGATCGTGTGTGTGATGAGGGTGCGCGACGAGAACGCCGGAATGGGAAGCATCTTCGACAGTTTCTTCGAGGATATGTACAAGGAAGTCCGCAAGAAGGCCGTTTCAGCGGGTTATACCGTGAACGTGAGTCCTCTTCCTTCCGGAGCTCCGGAATCATTTGCCGGCGGAGTCGGCTCCTTCAACATCTCAGCCGGGGTAAGCAGGGACACGCTCAAGATGCACGAGGCCGGTTCGTTGAAGATCACCATATCCGGAAAGGGCAACGTCTCGCTCATAGAGGCCCCGAAGATCAAATTCCCGGGAGATTTCGACTCATACGACGTGAAGACTTCCGAGAATGCGGATGCTGGCAGGACTTCGGGAAGCAGGACTTTCGAGTATCCGTTCATCCCGAGAAGCTACGGAGACTATACTCTCGGTCCTGTCGAATATACATATTATGATTATCAGGCGCGCAGGTACGTGACGAAGACGACCGGACCGATCAATGTGCACGTGCTCAAGAGCGAGGCCCCGGAGTCATCCGGAGAAGGAACGGTCTATGTCAGCAACCGCAAGGGAGTGCGTGACCTCGGCAACGATATCAGGCATATCTCGATCAAGAATCCGGACCTTTTCGTCAAGGGAAGCTTCTTCGCCCTGTCCGTATCGTTCTATATGATCGCAGCTCTTATCCTTGCGGCGGGCGCGGTATTCTACTCCTTCGCACGCAGGAGGATGGCCCGGAAGGCGGACGTCGCCGGCACGAGGAACAGGGCGGCGATGAAGATGGCCGCCAGAAGGTTGTCCAGCGCAGGGAAATTCCTTGAGGTGGGGCTGCATACCGAATTCTATCTGGAACTCCACAGGGCTCTGCTCGGATTCGCTTCCGACAAGCTGAGTATGGATGTGGCTCAGTTGAGCAAGGAAAACATTTCCGAGAACCTGAAGGAGAAAGGGGTTTCGGCGGAACTCGCGGATGAATTCGTCGGTCTGATAGACGATTGCGAATGCGAAAGATATTCCCCTGTCAAGGGACACGATGCAATGAACGCACATTATAAAAAGGCCCTCGGACTGATTTCTTCCGTAGATGCCGGTATGAAAAGGACAAGGAAAACTGCCGGCACGGCGCTGACGCTCACGGCTCTTCTGCTTATGCTTGCACCGCTGCAGGCAAATGCCGGAACCCCGGCCGCCGACTCCCTTTGGACTTCGGGCGTGGATGCATACCAGAATGCCGAATGGACGGTGGCCCTCGACAAGTGGCAGCAGATAGAGAACAGCGGATTGGAGTCCGCCGAACTGTACTACAACATAGGCAACGCCTATTTCAAGGGCGGATATAACGCGAAGGCCATTCTCTACTATGAAAGGGCCCTCAAACTGGATCCTTCCTATTCCGATGCAAGATACAACCTTCAGTTCGTCAATGAACTGACCCAGGACCAGATAGACAGTGTGCCGGAGTTCTTCCTCGCAGGATGGATGAGGAAATTCTGCTGGCTCTTCCCTGCGGATGCGTGGGCCGTGCTGTGCCTGTTCTTCCTTGCAGCCGCCGTGCTTCTCGTCCTGCTCTTCCTCCTTTCCGGGAAACCGGTTGTCAGGAAACTCGGTTTCGGCGGAGGCATAGCTGCCCTGGCGCTGACGATCCTCTGCCTGTCGTTCTCCATCTGGCAGAAAAAGGACTGCCTTGCACAGGATGGCGCCATAGTCACTGTACCTGTGGCATCGGTATCAAGTTCCCCTGTAGGGGATGCCAAGGACCTTTTCGTGCTGCACGAAGGGACCAGGGTGGATATCCTCGAGTCTGTCGGCAGCTGGATCAAAATCGGAATAGCCGACGGCAGGGAGGGATGGATAAAGACTGAAAACATTGAAATCATATAAGATGAAAAAGATTATTCTCGTCATTCTGGCCTTAACGGCTGCGCTGTTCTGCCGTGCTCAAGCTGTAAAATTCGCGTTCCTTACCGACACCCACTATTCCGAGGGAGCGGGCAGGGTCAATTCCATGAAAGCCTGTATCGATGACATCAATGCTTCGGAACCGGTGGATTTCGTCCTTTTCGGCGGCGACATCACCGATTTCGGTACGGATGAGGAGATTGCGGCTGTCAAGGAGATCTTTGACAAACTCAAGTACAAGTATTATGTCGTAGCCGGCAACCACGACGCCAAGTGGTCCGAGAGCGGCTGCAACACCTTCCTCAAGGTCTTCGGCTATGAGAATTTCGAGTTCGAGGCCGGCGGATGGCGTTTCCTGGGCTGCAACTGCGGTCCTGATATGAGAATGGCTCCGGCGCTTCTGCCCAAGGAGAGCATGCTCTGGCTCGAGAGCCGCGCTCCCGGCAAGAAGACAGTGTTCGTCAACCATTATCCTCAGGACAGTTCGGTCCTCAACTATTTCGATGTCACGAAGGCCCTCAAGAGGATAGGCACGCAGTGGGAGATAGGCGGACACTGGCATTCGAACCACGCCCTCAATTTCGACGGGATCCCTGCAGCTCTCTGCCGTTCCACATACGACAACGGCGCAGGTTACTCCATAGTCACCCTTACCGACAACCACGTCAGTATCTGCGAGCGCAGGGTCAAGGACGGTGTCGGCACGACCCTGAAGTCCTGGTATGACATGGACCTCGCCCCTATAGAGGACAAAACAAAATACGACGCCGACGGCCTTCCGGATTCATATCCTTGGATGAGGTATGATGTCAATGCCCGGTATCCTTCCATCAGGGAGGTCTGGTCATACAGGGATGACAGCAACATAGCCACCGGCTTCGCTATCAATGCGAACAAGGCCTATTATGCCACAGCCTCAGGTTGGGTGAGGGCCATCGACATAAGGAACGGAAAGAAGCTGTGGAGCACGCAGCTTCCGGGAAAACTCTTCTCCACCCCTGCAGTACAGGGCAAGAAACTTGTCATAGGCTGCACCGACGGATATGTCTACGGACTCAACGCCTGCAACGGCCGCATAATCTGGAAAGTGAAGGCTGACAAGTCTATTGTTGCTTCACCTGCGATCCTGGACGGCGTTGCATACATAGGCTCATCCGACGGATGCTTCAGGGCCATAAGGGTATCCGACGGCAAACTTGTCTGGAAGACGGAGGGAATCAAGGGCTTCGTGGAGTGCACACCTTACGTGGATGCATACCAGGTGGTTTTCGGAACCTGGGGACAGAAGCTCTACAGCCTTTCAACCTCTACCGGAAAGATTATGTGGGAATGGAACACCCCGCGCAGTTCAAGGATGCTGTCACCGGCCGCCACCGTGCCTGTCAAATCAGAAGGCAGAATCTTCTTCGCGGCTCCTGACCGCAGGGTTTATGCTGTTGACGCATTGACGGGAAAGACCCTCTTCTGGGTTGACGGAGGACGTGAGGCCATCGGCCTTTCCTCCGACGGGACGACCGTTTACGCCAAGACTATGAATCACCGTTCCTATGCATTCAAGGCCGATGTCAATCAACTTCAGGTGAATGACAAGGGGCAGCTTGACCCTAAGGCTCTCGACTGGAACGTGGAGAACAGGATGGGATACGAGATAGGACCTTCACCTATCGTCGAGATAGACGGGGTTGTGCTTGTTCCTTCCGACAAGGGAAACCTCATCGCCCTCGATGCGAAGGACGGAGCCTGGCTCTGGGCACACAAGATCTCCATCGCCCTTGTCAATCCTATAAGCAGCTGGAGGGAGAACAATGCCACCAGGGTGCTTGCATCCACTATGGACGGCAAGGTCGTTCTTCTTGAGTACTAATTGCCGGATACGTTGGAAAAGGCATTTTCACAGCGTGAATACGAAGCTCTCCTCGGAGAGCTTTTTGTTCGTTTCCCTTCGGTCCAGAAGGATGGGTTCACACCGGGGGCGTACAAACCGGGCCTGCAGGGGATGATGGCTTTTGACGCCTCCCTGTCCCACCCCTGGAGAAACTACAGGATTGTCCACGTGGCGGGAACCAACGGCAAGGGTTCGGTCTGCTCGATGATAGCGGCAGGGCTGTGCGCCGCCGGCTACAGGGTGGGGCTGTACACCTCCCCGCACCTCATCGATTTCCGCGAGCGTATGAACATTCCCGGGGAAGGCCTTATCCCGAAGGAGGATGTATGGGAATTCCTGAACGACTTCGACCTGGACGGATTGTCCTTCTTCGAGATCACTACGGGAATGGCCTTCTGGTGGTTCGCGAAACGCCGGGTGGACTACGCCGTGATAGAAGTGGGGCTCGGCGGTCTGTTGGACAGCACGAACATCGTGACGCCGGAATTGTCAGTAATAACCAGCATAGGTCTGGATCATTGTGACATCCTCGGCCACAGCCGCGTCCGGATAGCGGAGCAGAAGGCCGGAATCTTCAAGGAAGGAGTTCCAGCCATAGTCGGATTCAGGGACGGGGAGACTTGCGGAGTCTTCGAAAAAAAGGCATCCGAGCTTCATTCCCCGCTGTATTTCGTTGAAAGGGACAGTGATTCGGACATAGAACTGGACCTGCATTCCCCTTGCCGGAAAAGGAATCTGGCAATAGCGGAAAAATCGCTGGAACTTCTCGGAGTGACTCCTGACCTGCAGGCAATTGCATCCACGGCCAGGATTACGGGACTGCGTGGGAGATGGGAGAAGCTGATGGACAGTCCGGAGGTCATTGCGGACATAGGACACAACCCGGCTGCACTGGCCATTAATTTCGCCGCGCTGGAGGCTATGGGCAGGCCTCTCGTCATAGTGTACGGGGTTATGGCCGACAAGGACCTTGATTCCATAGCCCCGCTTATGCCCGCAGGGGCGAGATATGTCCTTTGCGCACCTGCCACCCCGAGGGCTCTCCCTGCGGATATGCTGCATCTCCGTCTGTAGCGGCTCAGACCCGATCTGGATACGGTGAACGGCGGCAGTGTGAAGGATGCGGTGAATATGGCCCTGGACATGGCGGGGAGGACTGACGGAAGCGTCGTATATGTCGGGGGAAGCACTTTCGTCGTTTCGGAGGCCATACCTGCGCTTTTGTAAAATAAAATTCTTACTTTTGGGAAATGAATGTCCTGTTTTCCCAATTCGTAATCGATGGTGTGCCGCGTGAACTGACTCCGGCACAGATTCTGGGTGACAGCGATACCCCTTCCAACAGGGAACAGATAGTGGATGAAACCGTGGACTCCTCTCCCGGACTTCTGGACGTCGACCCGTCAAAGGTGGAGCTGTACGCTTCTCTGGTGAACTCCGGAGAGCCGCTGCGTTTCCAGACCTCATTCTCCGAAGAGATCACACGAGCCCGAATAGCCCTCTCCCTGATAGATTCCATCTGGAGGGAGGGGAATGTCCGGCTGGAGGATCTTCCGGTCACCATCAAATGGTCTTCCAACCAGGAGAGGATCGGGAATATGGCGGCCCTGTATTCTTCGGTCGAGGCTGCGGTCAGCCATATCGACGACCTCGGGCTGGTCATCCGACGTTATTCATTTTCCGAGGGAGAGCCTGATTTCAGGATAGCCACACCGTTCTCGGGAGCGCCTCTGCTGCTCTCTCCAACCCTCCTCCCCGATGCTTCGAGCTGGATAGTCTACATACCGTTCGACACTTCCGATTACAGGCTTGGAGGCTCCCTTCTGGCGCAACAGCTCGGTATGGGAGGCGGATGTGCCCCGAAGATCGCCGACCCGGACTATTTCATGGATTGCTTCGAACTGGTGAGGGAGCTTGTCGAGGACGGCATTGCCATTGCCGGGACAACCGTCGGTGAGGGAGGCCTTACGGCGGCCCTGCAGAGAATGACGGGCGGCAGTGTGGGGGTTCAGGCCGATGTTTCGGACATCCTCCGCGCCAACGACGAGAAGAATGTGGTGCGTGTGCTGTTTGCGGAGGTGCCCGGTGTCATTGTGCAGGTCAGGAATCTGGATTTCGATTACATCGATGCGGAATGCCTCCTCCAGGACATCGCATTCTTCCCGCTCGGACACCCTGTCCCGGACAGCGCGGACCTGGTTTTGAAATCTTCCCGCAAGTCGGGAATACAGAATATTCTTGAATCGCTCATGCAGAACGCAGAAGGCGAAGACTGATACAGGAACTATGGGCAATCCAAAGATCTTCGTGCTGGATACCAATGTTATCCTTCACGACCACAAGGCGATAAGGCATTTTCAGGACAACGATCTGGTCGTCCCGCTTGCCGTCGTCGAGGAACTTGACAAGTTCAAGAAGGGAAATGACGCACTGGCCTTCAATGCCAGGGGATTCATGAGGGATATCGACAGGATCACCGATGGAAAGAGCTTCCAGAAGGACGGACTCCCTATCGGCAAGGGGCTCGGCAGGATAATGATTGAGCCGAACCATCCTTTCCCGGCCGCGTTGAAGCAGCTGTTCTCCGACGATATCCCGGATCACAGGATACTCGCCACGGCGGTCTGGGTGCGTGACAATCATCCGGACAGGTTCACGGCGCTCGTGACCAAGGACGTGAATCTCAGACTCAAGGCGAAGGCCATCGGGATGGAGGTGCAGGATTACCTTACCGATCATCTCGACGACGAGAAGATCATGAACTCCGAAAGGGAGGTTATCCCGATGAAGCTGGATCCAAACCTGCTTCAGAAGCTTTCATATGGTCAGGACACATCCATCAGCTGGAAGGATTTCAGCAGGAGCAGGCCTGCCGCCAACCAGATATACAGGTTCGAATGGAAGGGGGATTCCGGCAATTCCGCAGTATGCGCCAGATACGATGAGCAGGCGGACAGGGTCGTACTCATAAAGAACCGCGAAGCCTATGGCATAAGACCGCGCAATGATGAGCAGAAGATGGCGTTGGATGCCTGTATGAATCCGAAGGTCCCGCTCGTTTCCATCACCGGCGGAGCCGGCACAGGCAAGACACTCATAGCGCTGGCGGCCGCTCTGGAGCAGGAGAAGATGTATGACCAGATCGTCATCACACGCCCGACGGTGATTCTCGGCAACCAGGACATAGGCTTCCTCCCGGGGGACCAGAAGTCTAAGATGTCTCCGTTCCTCCAGCCTCTGATGGACAATCTCAACGTCATCAAGGAGCAGTTCAGGCCTACCTCCAGGGAAGCGCAGAAACTGGAGGGGATGATT
>JAKSKC010000007.1 GCA_024401945.1 Bacteroidales bacterium | reverse complement strand
TGTCCAGCTGCGCAAAGTTCATGTGCCGCGGCACGAAATCCTCCTCGGTCCAGCCCTGTGCCCTGAGACGCGCGGTGGTCTTGGCCAGCTCCAGCGGGTCCGCATCGCCGGAGTAGAGCCGCCCGGTATGATTCAGCACCGCCAGCATGCGCGAGGTATGTCCGCCGTAGCCTAAGGTGGCATCGTAGCCCTGCTCGCCGGGCTGAATTTTCAGCACATCCAATATTTCCTCGACCATGATGGGCAGATGTGTCCCCGCCGGAGTGCCGCCCTTGCCGATGATATGCTCGGCCATATCGCCGTATTTTTCCGGGTTCAGCTCCTTGTATTTTTCCGCAAAGTGCCGCGGATATTTGCCGCTGTAATGCGGACGGCGCTTATGCGGCACAGCATTTTCCTTCGGTTCGTCTGTCATGCTTTTCCTCCCTTTCTCCTATCTACTGCCAAAAGAGGCATATCAGTACGGTACGCAGCCGGCTGATATGCCTCTTTTTGTCGGTTATTTACGGTGACTTATTCTCCGGCACCGCTTAGCTCAGATGCTTACGCAGCAGGCCCTCAATCAGATTGAGGTCTTCGCGGAGCATCTCAGTCTCGTATGTGACAAGCGCAGTACGGTCGCGAAGTCCATCGGGCTCCAGTCCTCGGCCGAATCCGGAAAGATCAAGGGATTCGTGTTCCTGATGGACAGCTCCATACCCGCAGAGGGCTACTGCATCAAGGTGAGCGGGAACTCCGCTCTTGTGAAGGCCTCCGATTCCAACGGATTCCTGTATGCAATCCAGACCATCAAGCAGCTGCTTCCGGTCGATATTTACGGAAACACTCCGAATTACAAGGCCAGATGGGCGCTTCCTTGCTGCACCATAAAGGACAGTCCGAGATTCGCTTACAGGGGGATGCATCTGGATGTTTCACGTCATTTCCGCAGCGTGGACGAGGTCAAGAGATACATAGATGTAATGGCGGCCTACAAGCTCAACAGGCTGCACTGGCATCTTACCGATGACCAGGGATGGAGGATCGAGATCAGGAAATATCCGCGCCTCACCGAGATAGGCGCCTTCCGCAAGGGAACGGCGGTGAAGAAGGATTTCAGTACCCACGACGGTATCCGCTATGGCGGATTCTATACCCAGGAGCAGGTGCGTGAAGTGATTGAATATGCTTCGCAGAGGGGAATAACAATCATACCGGAGATAGATCTTCCCGGACATATGCTTGCAGCTCTCGCTTCATATCCTGAACTCGGCTGTTCGGGCGGTCCTTACGAGGTCTGGACAAGATGGGGAGTAGCCAGCCAGGTCCTTTGCCCGGGAAAGGAGAACACCTTGAAATTCCTCGAGGATGTCCTCGGAGAAGTCGCCGACCTCTTCCCTTCGGAGTATATCCACATAGGAGGGGATGAGTGCCCGAAGGATGAATGGAAGAACTGTCCTCTGTGCCAGGCCAAGATCGCGGAACTCGGATTGAAGGGCGATGCCGCCGCGACGGCCGAGCAGCGCCTGCAGAACTATGTCACCTACAGGATGCAGAAGTTCCTCGAGAGCAAGGGAAAGAAGATAATAGGATGGGATGAGATCCTTGAGGGAGAACTCTCCGAGGGTGCCACGGTCATGAGCTGGAGAGGCACCAAGGGGGGAATCAAGGCTGCAAAGATGGGCTTTGATGTCATAATGACGCCTACGGACTACTGCTATTTCGATTTCTATCAGTTGAAGGACAAGGAAGCGCAGCCGTTCGGTATCGGCGGATATCTGCCTATAAGCAAGGTCTACAGCTTCGATCCTTATGCAGGACTCAACCAGGAGCAGCAGAAGCATATCCTGGGCGTCCAGTCCAACCTGTGGACGGAATACATATCCTCCGACTCACATCTAGAGTATATGCTTCTTCCGCGTATGCTGGCCCTGTGCGAAGTACAGTGGTGCAGTGAGGAGAACAGGGATTACGACCGCTTCCTGAACGTTCTCAAGTCGCACGAGTTCACGGTTCTGGACAGAATGGGATACAATTATTGCAAGGAATTGGAATAAAACAGTTGATGGCCTCGATTCACATCGGGGCCATCAACCTATAACCTAAAATTTAACCTATGAAAAAACTATTCGATTTTCCATATATTCAAGAGCCGTGCCAAAGTTGACGGGAATATAAGAATTATTTCAAAACAAATTCTAAATTATTCGTGCAATTTTACTTTGATGATGCGGACATCCTCGGCAGGCCTGTCGTTAGGAAGGGTCTTGACCGCAGCAATCTTGTCGATTACTTCGATACCGCTGACCGTCTCTCCGTAAACGGTGTAGGCTCCATCGAGCTGAGCGCAGGTCTGAGGGTTCTGGACGATATAGAACTGGGATCCTGATGATTCCCTCATAGGATTGGCTGTATCACCGATTCTGGCAGCCGCAAGGGCTCCTTTCTTGTGATTGTACTCCGGAAGTATCTCTGCAGGGACGGTGTATCCCGGGCCGCCCGTTCCGAAACGGTCGCTTGCTTCAGGATATTTGGTGAGAGGGTCTCCTCCCTGGATCATGAAGCCGTTGATCACCCTGTGGAAGAGCAGGTTGTCGTAATAGCCCGCCATGGCAAGCTTGGCAAAATTGTCCCTGTGCTTCGGAGTGTTCTTGTAGAGCTTGACTGTAATTGTTCCAAATGAGGTGACAATGTCGAACAGAGGTTCCTCTGGAAGTGTCTTGACTGTGTCCATAAGTTCCGGTGTCTCCTTTACTGGTTGAATCTCGTCAATAGGTTTGGCCTCGGTGGTTTCGGTTTCGGTCCTGGCTGTCTGTTTGCAGCCTGCGAGCAATGCAAGCAGCGCGAGCGCCGCCATTGCAAAAAAGATCTTTCTCATATTCTTGATTTTTTCAGGTTTTTCCAGATGAAAAGGCAGTATATGCCGAGCAGGAAGGTGTTGATAACCAGCACTGCCGCTGAAGGCAATGATGTCCTGCCCAGGAAGGTGCCGGCCAGGAACAGTACTGCGGCAAGCAGGGTGAACATCCCGATGGTCTTCAAATCATAGGCTACAGGATACTTCTTTCTACCCAGTGTCCAGCTGATGAGCATAGCCGTGCCGTACCCCGCAAGTCCTCCCCATGCACAGGCCCAGTATCCGATGCGCGGCACGAAGATAACGTTCACGGAAATCATAATCGCTACGGCTATCGTGTTGATGATAGCCCCCCACCAGGTCTGGTCCGTCAGCTTGTACCAGAACGACAGGTTGAAGTAGATACCCATGAACAGTTCGGCCAGCATCACTACGGGCACGACCCCGAGCCCGGACCAGTAGCTCTCTCCGATGATGTACTTGAGCAGAGGCAGGTAGAAGATGACGGTGAGATATGCCAGAAGCGAGAATATTATGAACCACTTCATTCCGTCGGCAAGGGTCCTGTCACCGTTGCGTTTTCCGGCTTCTCCGAATACGATCGGTTCATAGGCATAGCGGAAGGCCTGCACCAGCATGGACATTATCATCGCAATCTTCACGCAGGCTCCGTAGATTCCCAGTTGAACCTTGCCTTCCTGTCCCGGCATCAGGTAAGGGAAGAGAATTTTGTCCGCCACCTGGTTGAGAATACCCACGAGGCTCAGCAGAAGGAGCGGCCAGGTGTATTTGAGCATCCTCCTGCACAGTTTCCCGTCAAAGCGCAGTTTCATGCTTCTGAATTCGGGGATGAATCCGAAAGTGACGCAGGCCGTGCATATGAGGTTTATGAAGAAGATGAAGCCTACGCCGTAGTCATATCTTACGAAGGCGTCCCTGATGGCAGGGCAGCTGTCGAACATCAGCGGCATCACCAGGAAGACGAACAGGTTGAGCAGTATGCTGGCGAAGATGAAGGACAGTTTCAGACAGACGAATTTAACCGGTCTCTTCTGCTGCCGCAACCTGACGAACATAATGGCTTGGAAAGCGTCCAGGGCAGTTATGAGGGCGAAACAGGCGATGTATTCCGGATGCGCGGAATAACCCAGCGCGCCAGCTATCGGCTTGAGGAAGCAGAATATGGCGGCAAGAAATACCAGAGCGGCTCCTCCCACCATTTTCAGTGAGGTGGAGAAAACGTTCTCGGGGTTCTCGTTCTCCTTTCCCGCGAAGCGGAAGAAGGTTGTCTCCATCCCGAAGGTGAGGAGCGCCAGCAGCAGGGCGGTCCAGGCATACAGATTGGTCACGATGCCGTATCCGCCGCTTTCGGCCGGAATCTTATATGAGTACAGGATGATGAGCAGATAGTTCAGGAATCTGCCCACAATGCTGCTGAGACCGTATATGGCAGTGTCTTTCGCCAGTGATTTAAGGTTCATCTCTATTCGGCGTGAATGCTCATTTCAGGTGTCTTTCCGCAGGTCTGGAGGAAATCCTTCATGAAATCCTCGTCACAGGCCACACATCCCGCTGTGTAAGGATGGTCCCCGCTGCAATGGAAGAAGATGTTGCATCCCTTCGGATAGATTCTTTCAGGATTGTAGTTGATGACGGCTCCGTAGTTGTATGACGGTGCCAGCTTGGACATATCCTCACCTTTGCAGCTGTGATGGACAACGGCAGTATCGATAATCCGGCTGTAATATTCGCAGTCATCGTCGCAGGCGAAGATGGATTCGGTGACGTCGATGTAGGGAAGCTCCGTTCCCGGATTCTCCAGGATACCGAACGCGGCCGGTATTGAGAATTCCCCCTCCGGAGTCTTAAAATCGCCCTCTATGGTCTTTCCAAGACCGTTCTTGCCTATGAATCCGTCACAGGATGACCTGAATTCGAGCTTCCCGTTTTCAGAACGTACGTAGTACTCCAGTCTGGCGTTGCTTCCGTCCGTGCACTTAACGAGCACCAGCGAACTGGCGTCCCCTTCCTGCGCGGAGGATATTACCGATTCCCAAAACTTGTCCGTTGATTTCCCGTTCCTGCAGGAAGTGACAGCAGCCATAAGGAGAATTGAGAGGGCTGCGATTCTGTATAACTTCATAAATCCGAGATTAATTTTAAGATTTCCACGAAGATACTCAATTTTCAGGGAAAAGAATCAGAGAATTTATCTATCTTTATCAATCCAACAAACAGAAACATATTTCTTATGAGAAAAAACATTCTTTTGGCCGCTCTGGCCGCAGTTCTTTCGGTTCTGGGTTCTACAGCGTTTGCCCAGAAGGCATCCGAACTCAAGTATTACAATGTCAGGGATCTGGGTCTCAAACTCGTCAATCAGGGATTCCAGGATTGTGTGAGGGATGGAAGCGCGGTCAAGGATGCCCAGGTGAAGGGAGCCACCGAGTACGACGCCAATATGCAGAAGCCTGCCGAGGCTACGGAGAAGAAGGTATCGGAGGGCCCGGTCAATGACGGATATTTCACCCGTCTTCCGGCCAGGATCGAGGGGAAAGTAAGAAAGGCTGTATGGGATCTCGGACAGAACAGTGCCGGCATCGCTATCCGTTTCAGGTCAAACGCGAAGGTCATCGGAGCCAGATGGACATTGCTCAACAACTTCAGGATGAGTCATATGACTCCTACCGGCATCTGCGGATTCGACCTTTATGCCCTGAATGACGGGGAGTGGAGGTTCGTGGGAACCGCACAGCCTAACGGCAAGGAGTCAATCAACGTGTTCAGAAGGAATATGAACGGCCAGATGAGGGATTATGTCATGTTCTTCCCTCTATACGACGGAGTCATAGACCTTTCCATCGGAGTTGAGGAAGGCGCTGTTGTGGAGCAGCCTACAGTCATTGGCAACAATCCTTTTGGAGGAAAG
The DNA here is from genome assembly GCA_024401945.1 of Bacteroidales bacterium. Next base: position 22,924 of record JAKSKC010000007.1, on the reverse strand, counting down.
TCAACCAAACCTGTTGTTGTATACGGAACCAGCGTGACCCAGGGAGGATGCGCCACCCGTCCGGGAATGGTGTTCACCAATATCCTTTCAAGGAAACTCAAGCGTGAGTTCGTCAATCTCGGTTTCAGCGGAAACGGCAGGATGGACAGGATAATGGCCGAGGAGATGGCCCGCATCGATGCAGGTGCATACCTCATCGACTGTCTCGGCAACTGCACCCAGCAGACGGTCAAGGACAGCACGGAGGCCTTCATCAAGACTATCGCCGATGCCCATCCGGACGTGCCTGTATTTATGATCAGCAACTATCCTTATGCATATGAATGGATAGACGCCGGTACTTTTGAAGATGTCAGCGGGGAGGATGCTCTGTGGTACGATGCCTACAGGAAGCTTCGTGCGGAGGGCTACAAGAATCTCAGATACATAGAGATAGGTGGAAAGCACAATCCTCTCGACCCTATGCAGGGATCGGCCATCGGACCGGACCACGAGGGTACGGTGGACGGCTGTCACCTGACCGACCTCGGATTCCTCCGTATGGCGGACTTCCTCTATCCTTATCTCAAGAGGGTGAAGTAGAAAGGGCGCCCAGCCGGGCGCTACAGGCTATTCGACTTCGGAGACAAGCTTCGCAGTGTACTTGTTCATAGCCTCGGAAGCCTTTTCAGGGCTCATCTTCAGGAGTTTCTTCTCGAATTTCTCCTGATTGTTGAAGATTTTCTCCTGAATAGGGTTGATGACGGCCTGGCGCTTCACTATGAGGTTGCTGTAGTCCGTGGGGAGGTTCTGCGACCTGTCCGTGTAGATGCAGTATTTCTCGTCAGGATATCTCTCCCTGATGCCTTTACCGTCGATTTTCTGGGTGCCGTCAGAGAAGTGTTTCTTTATGGCGTCGTTGACGTTCCCGAAGCGCTGGTATCCTTCCGGAGACCTGGTCATACCAAGGTACCAGGGTACGTGAACCTCGGCGCAGACCTTTCCCTGACAGGTCCAGGCCACGCAGCCGATTCCGAGAGGCATAAAGCTGCGGAGCTGGAAAATGGTCGATACGTTGGTGTCGAAGGCGCAAACGCCTGAAGGGTGGCTGCCGTCGGCCCTTTCCGGTCTGTGAAGGCTGAGAAGCTTGCGCATCGTACGGACATCTATCTTGCGGTCGGCCTTGATGGCGAAAGGAACGTTATCTATGTCGTAAGCCGTTCCAAGATACTCCATAACCATCTTGTGGCGCGGAACATTGTGGTCTGAAACGAGGGTGTTCGGGTTGGCGTAGGCCTTGCGGAAATTGAACTCACCGTCCTTCTTCGGGTCATACCAGCCTCTCTTGACGGCGTATTCCACGATATCCGGGCTACCTGCAAAATTTGCAGTGTCGGAAAGGTCGATCCTTCCTATCGTATAGTAGTTAGGAACGGATGCCACCATATCGTCGGGAACCCTCTGGGCAACCCAGTGGTGTCCTTTCACTACATTCACAAGCCAGCCTTCGTTCGGGTCGGTGACGACGTAGGTCCTTCCGCTCGCACGGTAACCGTATCTTTCCATATCCCTTGCGATGATACGGAGGGCGTCCTTCGCTGTTTTGGCCTCTAGGAATACGTTGAGGCGGAGCTCATATACGATTCCTCCCTCGTTGTAGTCGTCGCGGTCTTCCCTGGAACCGCATCCGTCGGAGGCGATGCAGACTCCGTATCTGTTCATATAGCCGTCTGAAACTGACATGCCCGGCATTTCGGCCCAGACACCCTTCTCGCTGACATTCATTGTCACGAGGTACTCGGGACCGTCGTCCTCGTTGTGTCCGAACAGAACTGAGCCGTCGGCGGTAGCATTCTTTCCGGCAACGATGCTGAAGCAGTTGAAATCGGCGTTTTCATCGCACACACGTGTCTGCGCGAACATAGCGGACGCTGCGATAAGCATAAGTCCGGTCAGGAACAGTTTTCTTTTCATATTCTCCATGTGGTTTATTCTTCTGCAAATATAATCAAATATCAACAGCTTGCAGCAGTGCGGATATGGTGGAAAAATACTAAATTTGTTCAAAATAACAGAAGATGGGAAGATTATTGTCCGGAGCACTGCTCCTTATGGCCGTTCTGGCCGCCGGATGCCGCGGCAGTGAACCGCAGCCGGCAGAATTGAGGATGCTTGTAGGAACATACACCGAAGGCCGTGCCAGCCAGGGTGTGTATCTGTATTCGTATGACCCGCAGACGGCCGGATGCGTCCTTCTGGATACCGCAGCGGCCTGCAATCCTTCCTTCGTGATTCCTTCAGAGGACAGATACCACGCGTACGCGGTGAGCGAATACGGTGACGGAAGGCAGGGCGTGTACTCCTTCAGGCTTCGCGACAACCGCATCGACCTTCTCAATTTCAGCGCCGGTGCCGGTGCGGACCCTTGCAACATCGTTCTGGCGGACGGCAATCTGATAACCTCGGATTATTCGGGAGGCACTCTGTCGGTCTTCCCTGTCCTCGGGGACGGGAGCGTCGACTCGATGTCCTTCCAGTATACTCCTGAAAAAAGGGATGAAAACACAGTCTCGCACATACACTGCACCGCTGTTTCACCGGATGGCAGGTATATTTTCGTGAGTGACCTTGGAACGGACAGGATATATCGTGCCGAACTCAAGGGAAAGGGACTTCCACCGTGGGATTTCACAGTAGCCTACAGTTTCGATACGGAGATCCATCCGGGGCCGCGTCACATATGCTTCTCCCCTGACGGACGTTACGCGTATCTCATCAGTGAACCCGGTGACTATATCAGTGTCTTCGCCTACAAGGATGGGGAACTTGAGCACATCAGTACGGAAAAGGCCTATGACGGTGACGGAAAGGGCAGTGCCGATATACATACCAGTCCTGACGGAAAGTTCGTTTATACCAGTCACAGGCTGAAGGAGGACGGGATCTCCGTTTTCAGACGTGACGGCCGCAGCGGCAAGCTGGAGAGGGTGGGGTTCACCCCTACCGGACGTCATCCACGCAATTTCGCCATTTCCCCGGACGGCAGATTCCTGCTCTGCGCCTGCCGTGACTCCGACCGCATCGAGATTTATTCGATCGACTCCAGGACGGGCCTGCTCTCATTCACCGGAGGAACGGTCGATGTGCCCGCCCCAGTCTGCATTTCCATTTATTAGAAATCTTTTCCGGCCAGCCTTTTTATTTGTTCAGGGTCCTGGCCAGATACCTCCAGTATGCGGCATACATATGGGCGGCCTTGCACCATCCCATCTTATCGGCTTCCTTCTCAAGAACGGAGTCCTTGAGCATCCTGACGTTGAAATCCGTCATAACGTAGTCGGGATCCATAAGCTCGGTAAGGCTCAACTCCCCGTCCCAGCACATTCCGTAAGGCGGCTTGGCAGGATCCGCATTCGTCGCGCGTTCGTTGGCCCTGCGGGAGAATTCGTTCATGCACCTCTTTATTTTCTCCACCCTCTCAGGCCCGTTCTCCATCGATGCGACAACCTCCAGGGAGCATATCGCCTGATAGAGTGAATAGCAAGGCATATAGGATAGCACTTCTTTTTCGGTCATCCCGATGAGAGGAAGGGTCATATCGAGACCACGGTCAATGTATTTCTCATAAAGGTCCTTCCAATGTGTCTCCCCGGTTGCAAGGTATGCGGTTGCGAAGACCATAGGGAAACGGGTGGCGGCGTGGGCCCTCTTTTCCCCCCACATCGTGCAGATTCCGCGCGGATCCGGAATGGTTCCGTCGGCCAGACCGAAATTATAGCCGTTCTCAGGGATGACTTTCGCCTCCATGAACTGCGCAACCTCGGTCACGAGCACCTTGTAGCGTTCAAGCAGTTCCGGCTCAGCCATACCGCTCCGGGACCAGCGCCATAGGCTGTGGAGCCAGTGGGTGTACTGGTCTATGCTGGAGATGGAACAGATTGATTTGCCGTCATCGGCGCATATTCCCCTTGCGACGAATCCCTTTATCCCGTGGAGGGAGGCAAGATTCATCATTCCGTTGGCAAGGAGGTTCGCCTGAGCCTTGACTTTCCTGCGGGCCTTCCTGTCGGTAAGGATATTCCAGCTGTCCACGGTTCCCGCAAGGGCAGTCCCCATTATCAGGGCACAGTCACCCATTCCCTCGCCGTATCCGCCCGGTATACCCTTGTACCAATGGAACATCCCGTTCACGCAGTCCTTGGAGCTGCGCACGTTTTCCGGACGGCAGGTATAGACAAGCCCCGTCTTTTCGAAATAGTTGTTTTGAATGTAATACTCCAGAGCCTCATCGACACGGGTGCTGTATACATCCTTCCTGAACTTTCCGGATTTGGCTTCGACGTTGGAGCATACGGCGACGAAAAGTACCGCCAGCAGAAGATTCCTCAATTTCCCCATAACTTCAATTTTATACGCGAATATTGTGCCTGTTCTCATACTCCTACAGCGTTGTGGAGAAAGGATTGCTGATGCCTATCCGCGACCTTGCCTCCAAACTTTCCCTCAGCGGGGTGGAATATGACAACGAGCTGGACAGGCGCACCATTTCAGGAATGACAGGGTGCTGATGAATTGGGTGGAGATCATTTCACCGGTCAGTTCATCCGGATATTCTTCGGGTGATTGCGTAGCAAGTACTGCAACGCCACAGGTAAATGTCCAGATCTGGCGATAAAGTATCAAAACCTGATTATCTGTCAGCTGATACGCATCCTTGATATTATCCAGGCAATCCAATGCCGCGGCAGGGGCGTTGTCTATAAGACTGTTTCCCCGTTCAAGAAACAATTGGAAAAGATTCTGTTCCTGTCTGGCGAAGCGGATAAGTCTCATCCCGTATTCCTTGAATGCCGGCTGGTAATCGAGAACGTCCTTTACATAGTCTGCAAACAACGCGGCCGCAGCCTGCCTGACGGCGACCTGGATTTCATCCATATCCTTGAATACTGTAAATATCGGGCTGAGCGAGCACCCGAGCTGTTTGCCCAGCGCACGTGCAGTAAGCGATCCGACACCTTGCCTGCGTATGATTTCAAGCCCGGCTGCGGTAATGGTTTCCTTTGAGAAGAATGCAGATCTTGGCATATAAGAACATTTGTTTTAGAACGTCTGTTGCAAATATAGACATTATCCTTATATTTGCATAATCAAAGTGAAAGATAATGAAAAGAGTTCTTTTGTCAATCATCGCTACCGTATGCAGCACTCTGTTGATGGCGCAGGACTTCAGTCAGTTCAAAGCGCTCGACGATTCATTGTTCCTTGGCAATGAGTCTTATATAAATGGCAATAAGTACCAGCGTGACGCCATGCTGTTCATCGATATGCTTTCCGACACGCACCCGTATTACATTAAGAAGGAACGCAGGGAACAGCTTTTTGCCGGAGAGAAAGCTCTCCTGGAGAAATGCGCCGCATGCGGCAATGACTCCGTCTTTGTTTCCCTGCTGATAGAGACCTTGGGTGACTTGCATGACAAGCATACGGATGTCATTGACATAAATCAGTTGAGAAAGAAAAGAGAGGCCGCTCAACAGTATCAGGCACAGGACGAGTCATCCAATGCCATTATGGCCAGACATGATGAGCCGTTCCAATACTTCATTATGCCGGAGCACAAGCTCTGTTACCTGCAGTTCAACCAATGTGCGGATGCCCGTACAACCGGCGATGAGTCTCTTCCACGTTGGGACTCATTCCTTGATGAGATGTTTGCAGGAATGAGGGAGGATGGCATCAAAAATCTTATCGTGGATGCACAGTACAATAATGGAGGCAACAGCATGCTCTGCGATGAACTGCTCATCCGCCTCCGGCCTTTCGAGCAGTTGCAGACATTGTCCACCTTCCTTCGCTTCTCACGGTTGCTCGGTGCTTACAACCCACGCATCGCCATTGCCAAAAAGAGCTGGGAGGAGGATGGTCATATCGATGAGCTGTACCGGATGCCTGCCGGTAGGGTGGGTCCGGATTTCGTTCAGCCTGAGGTGTTCGACGGCAATGTCATTTTCGTTCAAGGCGAAAAGACCTACAGTAGCGCAGGCATACTCATGACCCTGGCAAGGGACAACCGCATCGGCATAATAGTAGGTTCGAACTCCACTTTCTCACCGTCCCACTATGGCGAAATTCTCCCGTACAGGCTGCCGAACACAGACATAGTTGGAACCATCAGCTGCAAATTCTTCGCACGGCCGGATGCAGGGCATGTGGATGAAAAGACCCTGGTCCCGGATGTAAAGGTTGACCTCAGCGATAAGGAAAAGGCGTGGGATGAAATCCTTAAGATGATTGATGATAAAGCAAAAACATCCGAATGAACACACGGACAGTGGAGACGCTACGTTCCCGCCAAAGGAGAAAATTCGCCAGGAAGGGCAGATCCGGGATTCTGAATAGTAAAACGGAGCATCCACTCACGGAAAAAGCCCCGCTGACGCGAGGCTTGCCGGTTGGTTTAACCTTGTTGAGATAGAAGGATTCGAACCCTCACTGACAGAGCCAGAATCTGTAGTGCTACCATTACACCATATCTCAATTTCGGACTGCAAATGTACAGTAATTTCTATTAATTGCAAAAATTATTTGCATTTAGGATACACGGTCACCACCGCCCAGACCTCACAACCCTCGCCGCGGCCGACAAATCCCAGTCTTTCGGTGGTTGTGGCCTTGACACTGATTCGTGAAATGTCCGTACCTGCGGTCTGTGCAAGCGTTTCACGCATCAGCGGAACGAACTTCCCTATTTTCGGCGTCTGAAGTGCAATGGTGATATCGGCATTCCCAAGTTCGTAGCCTTCGGCGCGGACAAGTTCCATAACCTTGGAGAGCAGAATCCTTGAGTCGATGCCGCTGTATCTTGCGTCGTTGTCAGGAAAATGCTTTCCGATGTCTCCCAGTGCCAACGCTCCCAGCAATGCGTCACACAGGGCGTGTATGGCGACATCACCGTCAGAATGGGCCACGAAACCGCATTCCTCGGAGACTTTGACGCCGCAGAGCCACATTGCGAGCCCTCCGGCAATGGGATGGACATCGTATCCCTGTCCGATTCTTATTTGAGCTTCAGTCATTTCCAAAACAAAAAAGCCGCGGATTCTGCGGCTCTGATCTGTTTCCTGCTGACAGGAATTATTCCTTGGTGGCCTTTACTGCGGCGCTGAGTTTCTCGTAAAGAGCGTCCGTCTTCTCGAGAATCTCCTTGCGGAGAGCAGCGAAATAGGCTTTTGTTGAGCCTTCCGCCTTTGCGTTGGCCTTGTCCTTGAGCTCGTTGTAGAGGTTGATGGCCTCTTCCATGAGGTTGGCGACTTCTTCTTCGGAAACCTTTCCGTTAACTGCAACTACTGCTGAGCAGTCCTCGATAAAGGCGCCCAGAACATACTCGATGTCTTTTTTGAGTTCTCTGAGATTCATAATGCAAAATTTAATTTTTCCTTTTCAGGTGCTGCAAAGATAAGTTTTTTTTCTATTGTTTGAAATAGAACGGGCTGCGCTTCATGCTCACGATGCCTGTCCCGTCATCCACGTGGGTGAGTATCCTGCGGACGTGCAGGATGTTCCCTCCGTAATAGTTGTCCGTACCGGGAACGATGGAATTCCTGCGGACCATCTGGGAGGAATGTATTATCTCCCCGTTCCCTATGTATACCGAAACGTGTGAAACCCTCTCAGGTTTGTCTTCCGTCGCGCTCCTTCCGAAGAAGATGAGATCTCCCGGAACAGCATCCTCCAGTTTGATCTCCTCCCCGACTTTTGCCTGCTGGGAAGCGTTCCTCGGGAGCAGGATGCCGTGCATGAAATACACGCTGCGGGCCAGTCCGCTACAGTCCACGTGCTTGATGGATGTCCCTCCCCACAGGTACGGGACACCGATGAACTTCTTGGCCATGTTGACGATGCTTTCGCCGGTCAGTTCCCTGCTGTCCAGCCACTTGCCGAAGTCCTGAACCTCACGCGCCCTGACCCAGCCCTTCTTTCCGGAAGGAAGGACTACGCTCTGGAATCCGTGCTTGAGGCCGTCTCCCTTGCGGACAAGGTCCCCCATTATGAAGTCGCATACCCGGTCGCTCTTCGAGGACGGTTCGCTGAAAATATGGGTGTATTCGGCAATGCAGATGAATTTGGGAGCATCGATGTAGGCGTCCTTTTCCTCTTCCGTCATCTCCACAAGCCCCATTTCGTTGGCCCAGGCGGTATACGGTTCCGGGGATACTATCTGTGTCCAGTAGCTCTTGTGATCCTTGACGCGCACTACGGTTCCCATCAGGGCCTGGTCGCCGTTCTCGGCTTCATATCCGGGCTCCTCGCGCATCAGATTGGAGGATAATTCCACGACAGCCCTGTCTTTTGTCTGGGCGGAAAGGGCAAGGCTTGCGGCTGCAAGGCCTGCAATAAGCAAGAATCTTTTCATGAGGGCAAATATAATCATCTTTTTCTTATCTTTGTAGTCTATGTTCAGGCGTATTGTAAATATCGTCATCTTTGCTGCCGTTCTTTCATCCTGTGCTTTTCTCCAGGAGGACGAGGTGGTGGCCAGGGTGGGGTCCAAAAAGCTCCACCGCTCCGAGATAGCGGGTTACATCCCCGTCGGGACGACTCCCGAAGACAGCGCCGCCATAGCCCTTCAGTACATCAATTCCTGGGCTTCGGACATCCTCTTCGAGAAACTGGCGATGAGCAGCCTGTCCAAGGATGAGAAGGACCTGTCCGAGGAGATGGAGGATTACAGGCGTTCCCTGCTGAAATACAGGTTCGAGCAGGCTTACGTGGGCTCCAGGCTCGATACTGAGGTGACTTCCGAACAGGTAAGGAACTATTATTCCGCCCACAGGAAGGTGTTCACGCTCCAGAGGCCTATACTCAAGGTCCGTTTCCTGGATATCATAAACGACTCCCCGGACAAGGATATGCTGCTCAAACTCATATCCTCGCAGGATTACGAGGAGTATGGACAGCTGGATTCACTCTGCCAGACCATGGCGTTGAGGTATTTTGACAGCTCCGACCGATGGATGGATGCCGTTGTCCTGGCCAGGGAGTTCGGGACCGACTATGGTACGATGCTTTCGCAGATGAACGGCAAGTGGATAAGGATAACGTCCCCGGAAAGGGTGGACGAGAGGATAGCGTACGTCGTGGACATATGCAGAAGCGGTGTGGCTCCGCTCGATTTCTGCGAAGACCAGATCAGGGATATCCTCCTTACTACGAGAAAACGGGAGTTGATTGAAGGTTTGGAACGGGACTTGCTGGAGAATGCCGCTGCGTCCCGTCAACTTGTCATTTATTGATTATGAAGAAGATTTTTTCCATTGCCCTTATTATCTGCCTTGCAGCGTCCGTATCGGCCCAGACTTATCCGTCAGGCCTTGTTGACAAGGTGGCAGCAGTCATCGGAAACGAATTGATCACCATATCCGACATAGAGAACGAACTCTTTATGTCCAAGGCTCAGGGAAGCGGGGACGAAGACAGGTGCGCGATCCTCGAATCTCAGATGGAGAGCAAGCTGTTCCTTATGCAGGCCCGCCTGGATTCGCTGAATATCAATGTGGATATGGTCGAATCCGAATTGAGCCAGAGGCTGGATCAGTTCAAGAGCGCGCTCGGCGGCGAGGACAATGTGGTGGAGTATTTCGGCAAGCCTATCTACAAGCTCCGCCAGAACTGGAGGCAGCAGTTGGAGAATATGTCACTCATACAGCAGGAACAGCAGAATATTGCGTCCGAGATTCCTGAGCTCACTCCATTTGACGTGAAACAGTTCGTCGACACCTCCAACGTCGAGGACATCCCGATGGTCCCTATCAAGTACAAGTTCAGCCAGATATGCGTGTATCCGAACCGTGATTCCGCGGCGATGGCCTGCAGGGAGAAACTTCTGGAGCTGCGCGAGCGAATCATAAACGGGGAGAAATTCGCGACTCTCGCCCGACTGTATTCCGAGGATACCAGAAGTGCCAGAAGGGGAGGGGAGCTGGGATTGACGTCCAAATCGATATTCTGGCCTGCATTTTCAGATGCGGCAATGTCCCTGAAGGTAGGCAATATCTCCCAGGTGGTGGAAACTCCGGACGGATTCCACCTCATCGAGGTGATCGAGAAGAAGGGTGATATGTTCAATGCCCGCCATATCCTCATCAGACCGTCCTACTCGTCAAAGGACCAGGATACTGCATTCGAGATCCTGGATTCCCTGAAGAATGATATCGAGGCCGGGAAGATATCCTTCGAGATAGCGGCGAAGGCACTTTCGCAGGACCCTGCTACAAGGACCAACGGCGGTCAGGTGGCCAATCCTGCGACCGGTTCGGCCTACTTTGACATAGACCAGCTGAAGCCGCAGGACTACAAGGCGCTGCAGAACCTGCAGGAGGGGGAGATCTCCGAGCCTATCGCATCCCTGGACAACGAGGGCAACGATGGCCATCTGGTATACAAGATCGTCCGTCTGGACAAGATAGTCCCGGCCCATACGGCAACGTTTGAGAATGACTACAACGAACTTCTCGGCGTTGTGAGGAACAGCAAGCAGTACAAGGCTATCCAGGACTTCCTGGACAAGAAAGTAAAGGAGACATACATCGTCATAGACCCTATTTTCAAGGATTGCAATTTCGCCCGCGAGGGATGGCTGGAAAAAATCAAAAGCGAATAGTTCTGGCGCTTGCCGTCGCCCTTGTGATTCTTCCTTCGTTCGCTCAGAAGACAAAGCCGAAGAGGGAAGATAACGTTGTGCGTCTCATCAAGGCCTTGAAGCTTGAGCAGGTGGAGGAGAACGGGTCCAATTTCCGCAAGGCCGTGAATGCCACCTTCAGCCACAACGGCATGACGCTTACCTGCGACACCGCATTATGGAACCTGGATACCAAGGTCATCAGCGCGTGGGGTCACGTGCGCATCAAGCACGATGATGTGGTTCTCACGAGCGACAAGCTGGATTACGATATCGAAATCGATCTGGCGACGTTCAGGGGCTCGCTCGTCGAGATGAAGGACAGCAAGCACAATGTCCTCCGCACCGAGAATCTGGATTACAACACCAAGGACAGTTCTGCCGTCTTCCGTGACGGAGCTTCGATGAGAGGGGAGGACGGGCAGGTCATAGAGAGCCGTTTCGGCAATTATGACAACCGCACCAAGGAATTCCGCTTCTTCGAAAAGGTGAATATGTTCACGGACTCAGTCCTTCTCTCCACAGAGAAACTCGAGTACCTTTCCAACGACAAGTTGGCGAAATTCACCTCTCCTGTGGATTTCTGGAAGGAGGGAAATATGCTTTCGGCCAGGAAAGGATGGTATGACCGTTCTTCGGAGACCTTCTATTTCGAGGACAGGGTGCACGCAATGAGCAGCACCCAGGAGATATGGTGCGACTCGATGTACTATTACCGCGGTCCTAATGATGTGATGATGATGGGCCATGCCCAGATGCTGGATACGAGCAGGGATATGGCTGCGGTAGCCCAGTATATGCTTTATGAGGATGCCCTGAAGCAGCTTACGATGAGGGATGAGGCTGCGGTTGCAATGAGTTCGGAGCGTGAAGGGCAGAAGGATACGTTGTACTGCGGAGCCGACGAGCTTGTATATCAGACCATCAACAGGGACAAGATACCGGATTCCCTGTTTACGGAGGCGGATACCAGGCTGGCCCTCTTTGCCACTGACCCGATAAGTACCTACAGGGCCAATGCTGCAGCCGCTGCGGCCGCAGCGGCGGAAAAGAGCGCCTCTGAAAAAGGAGGAAAAGCTAACCGGGGCCCTGCGAAATCCGCTTCTGCACCACCGGCGGCCCCAAAGGCCGAGGCTGCACCTGAGGCCAAACCTGAAACGAAGGCCAGACCTGAAACAAAGGCCGAGGCTGCACCTGAGGCCAGGCCTGAAACGAAGGCCAAACCCGAACTTGGGACTGAACCTGCGGTCGGAAAGGCAGTTGATGCCGTACCGGGCGATTCAACTGCTGTAAGTGACTCTGAGGCGTTGCCCGACTCTACGGCAGTGCCCGACTCTGCGGTAGTGCCCGACTCTGCGGCAGTGCCCGACTCCGCGGCAGTGCCTGACTCCGCGACGGTATTTGATTCAACGGCAGTGCCCGACTCTATGGCAGTGCTTGATTCAACGGCAGTCACCGATTCGCTTGCCGTGGAGGTGGACACCACGGCGATAGGCTTCCTTCACGCGTTGGGGAATGTCAAGATCTTCAGAACAGATATCCAGATATGCTGCGATTCACTGGAATACACCGACCTGGACTCCATTGCCCGTTTCTACAACGCTCCTATGATCTGGAACGAAGGGAACAGGCAGTATTCATCCGACACCCTGTTCGCTTTGATACGCGGTGGCACGATTGACAGGGCCGCTCTCGAGAACAATGCGATGATCATAACGCAGGAGGAGGAAAACCTGTTCGACCAGATACAGTCCGTGGAGGTTATGGCCTACTTCAACAAGGAAACGGAACTTTCAAGATTCGATGCGCTCGGAGGGGCGACCCTGCTGTTCTTCCTCAAGGAAAACGAGGCATTCGCTACTGTCAACAGGGTGGAATCGAAGATGCTCACAGGTACATTCAAGGATGGAGAACTTCAGTACGTCCGCTATTTCGACGCTACGGATAACAATGCATATCCTATCGTACAGGTCAAGGATTCGGAAAGGAAGCTTTCAGGTTTCAACTGGTCTCCTGAGAGAAGGCCGGCCGGCAGGGAGGATATCAGCACGGTTGAGCTGAAAAAACCGGAAAGAATGCGTTACCTCTTCAAGGTCAAGCCAAAATTCCCTATATCGGAGAAATATTTCCCGGGATATATGAAGGCTGTCCTGTATGGTTTGGAACATCCGGAGATAAGGGAGGCGCAGGAAGAGAAGATGGCGGCTGAAGAAACTGTCGAGATGGCGGTTCCTGCCGGGACGGAGAGTCCGGTGGATGATTCGCTGGCTGTGGAATCGGATACGGCTGTCATTGTGGGATCCGACCTGTCGCAAATCCCTGATTCATTGTCCGTGCTCGAGGCCTTTGCCGATTCATCAGCAATCGCCGATTCTACGGTGTTCATAGAGGAGGAAGCCACCGTTCAGACGGAGCCTGCATCTGCCGGGGAAGCAGTATCTGCAACTGTAGGAACGGCGGCAGCAGTCCAGGCGGCAGTCCAGGTTTCCCAGTCTGTCGATGAAAAGGCTGAGGCAAGAAAGACAGCCGCGCAGGCAAAGGAGGCTGCACGTCAGGCGCGTGAGGAAAAACTCAGGGCAAAGGATGAAGCTGCTGCTGCGAGGAAGGCTGCCAGGGAGCTTGAGAAACAGAGAAAGAAGACCAGACGCCAGTGGATAGTTCTGCAGAGAAAAAAATCAAGGGAGCAGGATATCCTTTACAAATATGTCGAGAAATATCAAAGACAGAAGGACCGCAGTTCAGTGCTGAATACTGTTATTGAGGATCTTCCGGGAGAGGAATGATATGAATATCCACAACTTTCTTGTCGCTGCCGTCCTGTTTTCCCTTTTTTCCTGTTCAAAGGACAATTACAGTTCCGTATCCCATCTTCAACACCGGGACTGGGCTCCTGACGTTCGTGAGGGGCTCAACGCCTTTATGGATGATTGTGCAGGAATGAGCGATGCCTATGCGGTCTTTGATTTCGACAACACCTGTTCCATCTTCGATGTCGAGGAGCAGCTGGCGATATATCAGCTGGAGACAATGAGCTTTGCCCTTGATCCGGAACAGCTTGCGGAGGCCCTTTCCACGGGACTGGACAATGCCCCTCCCGTCTGCGGAGATTTCATAGAGGACATAACGTCGGCATATTCCGGGCTTTATGCCAAATATGGGCCGTTCACTCCCGAAGGACTGGACGGGCCATCTCTGGAAACCGTCCAGTCGGACCCTGAGTGGCTTGAGTTCGCGACGAAGATGCGTCTGATGTACGACAAGGTGGGAAAATGGGCAAGTATTGACGATTCCTACAACTGGCTGCTTTACTGGTTCTGCGGGATGAATCGGAAACAGGTTTACGACCTGGCTTTTGCGTCCCATAGAAAATACGGATCCGTCAAGACTTCCGTCGAGACCTGGACAAGTCCGGCCGGGCTTCCGTCAAGACTCGGTCAGGTCAGCGTCTCCTGGACCAGGGGCGTGCAGGTAAGCGAGAATATTCGTGAGCTGTGGAAGTGCCTCGACGGGAACGGTATAGACGTCTGGGTATGCTCCGCTTCCGGAATAGACCAGATAGAGGCGGCCATCGATGCTTTCGGTCTCAGGGACTACTGTACCGGGGTTCTCGCAATGACCATATCGCAGGATGCTGACGGACTGTATACGAATTCCTATGACCACTCTACCGGCTATTCGGCATTTCCGTCTGGGGAAGGATGGGAAAGGGGCGATCTGGCCACCGGGAGCCAGACTGCAGGTTCGGGCAAGGTGGCGGCTATCATCAACAGCATTGCGCCTCTTTACAACGGCGCTACTCCGATTGCCGGCTTTATGGATTCAACGGGAGATTTCAATTTCTGCACGGAATTCTCTTCTCTGCGCACCGTGGTGTGCTTCAACCGTGCCGACCGCAAGATAACGGATGGAGGCGGCCTTATAGCGGAAGTCGCTGTGTATGAAAAGGAAACTCTGAATTATAACTACGCATCCGCCCGTAAGGCGGGGGATACGCTCTATCTTCTTCAGGGAAGGGACGAAAACGGAATGCGTTCCTTCCGGAATTCAAACAGCACCCTGCGCTTCGGTGACACCCGGGAAAAACTGTTTGCAAATCAGGACAACGAGAACCAGCTTGCTGAGATGACAGAGGAAAAGCTTTCCGTCAAACAGGTTCTTGACAGGTATTCGTCCCTGTTTCTGGAAAGCTATCGCGGGTACCACAGCATAGATATGCCGGTTTCAGCGAAGGATCGGTAGTCTGCAAGGTCTAATCGTCAATCCGGAAATTGAATCTGCTGTCGAATTCCAATTCGAGTCCGTTGCTGAGTTCGACATCAAACCCTTTCCTTTTCTTCACGATTTCCACGACAGCCGTTTCAGGAAAGGAAATCTTTGTCTGATTCAGGATTTCGGCAGGAATCAGCTGTTCAGGCACAGCGGCGCGTTGGCAATCTATTTTTTTCCAATCGCCATTTGAATCAAACTCAATTTCCACCCCGTCTTCCAATCGCACTTCGTATTCCGTATCGATCAATTCTGTTTCCTTGATTACAGTTAGTACCCTGCTCTTTGCGAAATACGTGCTGATAGTCTGCCGGGCAGCAGAAGGAAGGTTGTCGATGCTTGTGATCTGTTTCCTCCCGTCCGCGTCGCAGGATGACGCACAGAGAGTGAACAAGGATAAGATTAAAAGGATCTTCTTCATGGCTTTTATAAATCTACAAAGAGTAATTTATTATATATTTCATCAAAAATACTGTGCAGCCTGTCCTCGTCACGGATAATTTCCCGCAGACGTTCCAGTTCGGCGGCGTTGGCAGACTCCGGAATCCATAACTTCAGGTAACCGCTCTCGGAATATTTCTCGTTAAGGTGTTCCAGCATTCTTTGCCAGTGCCCGTCCCTATCCAGCTCAGGATAGTGCTCCAGTCCATATTGAACAGTCCTGAGGATAACGGTCCGGGGCTCGATCTGACGGTCGGCTTCTGCAATAATTTTGCCATAGATGCTCCTCGGCTCATAATCCGATGACGCGCGGTGATCTTCAGCAGCCTGGGCAATCGTTTCAATCTGCTCCTCGGTGAACCACCTGCGCAGGTCGGTATTATTCCGGATAATTCTTCCGGATACCAGATGGTGAGTCTTGCGGTCCTCGCCAAGCCCCAAGTCGTGACAGGCAGCCGCCATAGCCACAATATCAACATTCACATCGTAGTATCCGCTCATTTCAAGAGCAGCCTGAATCACGCTGTCCACATGGTCTGTCCGGTGTGCGGGGTCGAAATCCTCGTACTGGGGGATGATACGGTCCCGGATGTATTCCATTATTTCCCCGTTGACAGCGGTTCCTGTTCCTTTCATATCACAATCCATTCATATTCTCCACCCCAGATAGAGAGGAACTTCATGAACATATCGTGCGTCAGCA
The DNA here is from genome assembly GCA_024401945.1 of Bacteroidales bacterium. Next base: position 6,857 of record JAKSKC010000007.1, on the reverse strand, counting down.
CAACGCTGGCGGTATTGTCACAGGGATGGAAACTGACTTTTTCCGCAGTCTGCAGATCCCTGTCGAGGAAATATTTCACCCGGTGACCGTTCTCGAAGAGTTCCTTCGGATCGGCAGACTCCGCGATATCGATGTCATTGATAAGGCCGAAGGCGCATACACTGCCCGGAGCAACCCCCAGGCACCTGTCCATCCTCTCAGGTGAGGCAAATGACAGCTTCCCCTGGTGCAGCATATGCTCCAGGGAGTGGATGTCAAGGTTCTTGTGGCACTCGTAGCTGATGAGGTAATGACGGTTGCCCTTGTGGTTGCGCATGAAGAGATTCTTGCAGTGGGTTGCTTCGATATCTTTCCAGTAAGCGAGACAATCTTCTATGGTGAAGATTGCCGGATGATAGTGCACTTCGTAAGGTATACCATGTCCCTCCAGCCATACGAGTGTTCTCTGTATCTTTTCCGGCGGCATTTCAGTTATACAATCTGGAGTTGATGTGCAAATTTACTTCCGGATTTTCCGGGCATTCGAAAGTGCCTTCGGCAGGTACGCCGATAACCCAGAATGGAGTTGCCGAACCGTCTTTCCAGTCAGTGAAAGCAACACTTATATTCTTCAGGCTTGAACAACCGTAGAACATTCCACAATAACATTCGTCAACCAGTTCCTTTATCTCCTGACGGATCTGTGAGTCGTCATACTTCTGGCAGCCTGCTGCCCGCACCATCACGGCAAGGGCCGCAACAATCAATGATAGACGTTTCATGATTCTAATATTGTTGAGGGCGCACACCGGCGGATTCCTTTAACTATCGTTTTTACCAGCCAAGGTCCTTCTTCAGGTCCAGGATATAGATTCGGGACATATCGTTGCGCATATTGAAGAGAATTGTGCGTTCAGCAGGGTTGAACACCATTGACCAGTCGGTGACTCCGCCATATTCCTCAATTCCGAAATGACCCTCCTGCAGGCATTCCAGAGCCTCCATTTCCGTCATAATTGGATGATAGAAATTCATCATATGCTCGACGCGAAGCTTGTTTGTCATCTGCAGCTGCCAGTTTGCCGGATTTTCAGCCTGATTTGCCGGGAATGTGAGATATGGCTCCGGATGACGATAATAATTCTCTATGCTGAACCATTCCCACTGTACGTGCTGCTGCCCTCTCTTGTGATTTGCAAGGTCAAACAGTTCTTTCTCACGGTAAACGTACAGCTCATTCTTCCAGTATTCGAATATGGCCCAGTCACCTGTAGCATCTGCCATCAACCAGTGAACGTTCATCGGCTGAGAGTTGGTCACCATATCGTGAGCGCGGAGGAATTCCTCCACTTCCCTGATGGTCTTGCATTTGGCAAGTATGCAATTGTGCATGAACATATAGTTGATAGCCTTCTTCCCTGTTTCCTGTTGAAGCATATCGGGATGGGCCTCGTAATCTCCACGCAGGTCGCCGAAGGTCGGCAGCTGGAAAGCGCCGAAGCAAAGACCGTATTCGTTCATTCCGTCAGTAGTCGCAACAGGCTGGCGGAGAAGACCGTACAAAGGGGTCTTGCCGTCGCTGATCACACCGTCTCCCCCTTTCTCGGGATCAAAGTACATCTTCATGGAGTTGTATATGGGATTGGTGGATGCCACGAAACGATAGCCGTTTGCCGTGTTGAAAGTAAGCAGAAGCGGACCGGCGCCACCGTCGAAATTGCGTCCGAACAAGGTTTGCCCGGCCGGGTTCTTGCAAGCAAAGCCTGAACAGCTCAATGCACTGATGTCGCCGAAATCTTCTTTCTCAGGGTCGTTGAACAGTATCGAATGAAAGGCGGAATTCAAATCCTCCATACTGCGCAGGTCCTTTTCAATCAGGGAATCCAGCTGCAGGTCTATGGTGTAATCCATATAATAGAGTTTATCATCAATGCGGCGCAGTGAGGCCAGAACATCGGCCGATCCGGCAGGCTTGCAGTGCTCTATTCCTATCGGATTCGTTACCGGTTCACCGAGAGACAGGACGCGCAATGGTTTGTTCTCATCAGATTTTTTACAGCAGCCTGCAAACAGAACGGTTGCACAGGCTGCACAAATCAAGAAATATGTCCGATGGCATTTCCTGAATAAATGAATTAATTCCTGATCTTTATTTTGACTTTTCATTTTGTTTGGTATAAATAGGTGTTTTACATCAAATTGTTTCAATGACGCTTGTCCGTCCGGGAATCCTTAATCTGTCAAGGTACATCAGTGGAAGCAGGATCGTCCCGTTGGAAAGGATGGCGTCAACTCTCTCTGTCTTCTCATTTCCGGCAGTCTGAAGAGATTCTTCGAGCAGTTGCTCCTGCCGAATATGACAGTGCCGTCCGCCGAGCATTTCTTTCCTATGTAGAGCCCGGTACACGCCTTTGCCCGGAATTCTGTTCCGCATAAGAGCGTGATGGCCGCAATCAGGATGAATGATATCGTTTTCTTCATAGTGTGAAATTCTCCGGCTCATTGACCGGCAAACGCCCTGCTACTTGAACAGTTTCTGTGAGAAATCGGTGAGGTAGAGACGCCAGTTGCGCCAGGAGTGTCCACCCGTGGATTCGTTGTAGATGTACGGCAGGCCTTTGGCATCCAGTGTCTCGCGCAGCCATTTGCTGTTCCCGTACAGGGAATCGTCCACTCCCACTGCGATGTAGTACAGCTTGAGGCCGTTGTCGAATTCCTTGTAGAGTTTCTCGAGGGTATTCTCATATATTTCCACCTTGAGTTCGTTGCCGTTGATCTTGCGGACTCTCGGGACGCCGGAGAAGATACCTACGTAGTCGAAGGTCTCAGGATAGTTCAGGGCAGTCTGGAAAGCCTGTTCCCCTCCCATCGAAAGGCCGGCGATGGCACGGCCGCTCTTCTTTTTGATGACGCGGTAACTGCTTTCGACATACTCCAGGACATCCTTGAACTGAACCTCGTAGGAACTGTCATAGGAGCTGCCTGATACGGGGCTGTAGAGACCGTCTCCCGGACAGTCTCCCGGAGCTGCCTGACTCTTTGTGCCGCCGCTGGTCATAACGACGATCATCGGGGCTATCTTGCCCGCAGCGAGGAGATTGTCCATAATCTGGGCCGTGCGGCCGAAGGTAAGCCAGGATTCCTCATTCCCTCCCGCGCCGTGGAGCAGGTAGAGTACGGGATATTTCTTTTTGTTCTGTTCGTATCCCGGAGGTGTATAGATGGACATCCTGCGGTCATATCCGAGCTCTTTGGCAGTGTACCATACCTTGTGGACGTTTCCGTGAGGGACCTGTTGTGGGATGTAGAGGTCGCCGACACCGCCGGGGACGATGACATAGCTGTAGCGGCTGCCTCCGTCCAGGATTCCGGCTGAGTTCAGCGGGTCTGCCACTGATACGCCGTCAACCTTCAGGAGGTAATAGTACATCTCGCTCTTGAGCGGGGCAGTGGTGTATGTCCAGATGCCGCTGGAGTCGCGGACCATATCTTTGGTGGCCTGGCCGGAGGAGAGTTCACCGACCACCTGAACGAGCTGAGCGTCAGGAGCCTTGCAATTGATGGTCACGGAGTTGTCCTCGTTGATTCGTGGCGGATAGGCCTTCGGATTCTGGGCTGATGCGAGGTATGCAAGCGTCAGAACGGCCAGACAGAGTGTCAGTCTTTTCATAAGTATCGCGATTGGTTATTTTTCGATTATGCTGTGCGAATATAAGTATAATGTCTATATTTGCAAAAGACGTATTTTCGGAGTTTCGTTGTTTAATATAGTGAAACTTAGATTTACACGAAAATGAAAAGAACAGTATTCGGGTCTGCGCTGATTCTTATGCTCGCCGTCATCCTTGTCTCAGGTTGCGAAAGTAAAAGTTCAGGCAGGGCCAGGCAGAAATACTTCAATTCCACTTTATGCCCAGGGACAAAGGCTTCCGACGAAGGGACGGAACCTGGTTCCTCCCGCTGTACTCTGAATCTGAAATACACCAATGGAGCTCTTGCAGTTAGCCTCTTGAATTTCCCCGCCGGCTGTGAAGTGAAGGAAGGCCTTGACTGCAGAACAGTCCTGGAAGGCAGTACCCTAAGCATATATGTGACGCAGAAATCAACACGTTCAGCCAACTGCATCTGCGTCGTCGATAAAACCGAGACCAAAGTAACCGGTCTTTCGAAAGGAAAGTATTCCCTCGTGTATTATTACTGTTCGGCTATGGGCAACATCTCACAGCGGGTTGACTTCGAGTTCAGCAAGGACCTTGATATGTCGGTCGGGTTCCTGCCGTATTGAACCGGGTCTCCGAGCTGACTGAACCCGGATGATGAGTGAAGAGGAACTGGCGCGACTCTGCTCCGAAAATAATATTGATGCGGAACGCGAGCTGTATAGCAGATATGCGGCCAGGCTTTACTCGACCTGCCTGCGCTACTGTGACAACCCCGAATATGCGCGTGACCTGCTTCACGATGCGATGATAAGAATCTTCGGGAAAATCTCCGGTTTCCGTTACAGGGGAGAGGGTTCCCTGTTCGCCTGGATGAGCAGACTCACCATCAACCTCGCACTTAACAATCTGAAAATCAAGCATCTGAAGACAGTATCCCTGGATATCTCCGATGTGGACAATCTGCCTGCCCTTGGAGAGGAGGATGTGTCCTGCATTCCGGAGGATGTGATGCTCGGGATGATTTCCTCTCTTAATGATTCGCGGAGGGTCGTTTTCAATATGTATTGTATCGACGGATATACCCACAAACAGATAGCTTCCCTGCTGGGAATCAGCGAAAAAGGCTCGGCGAGCATACTTTCCAAGGCCCGGGCCGAGTTGAAGATGATGATAGTTGAATATTTAAAGGATCTGCATTGATATGGAAAATTGGGAGGAGATATTCCGAAAGAAACTGGAAAGATATGAATCCACCCTTCCGGAAGGGGAGATGGACCGTTTCTTTGCAGGATTCGAGGCGGCCGGAACTCCGAAAAAGGGAAAGAGGATTTCTCCCTGGTGGATATGGACGCCGGCCTTTGCCCTGGCCGCCGCCGCGCTTGCGCTGCTCCTTTTCCTGCCGGGAAGGCAGGCTTCGATGCTGATGCCTGATGAACCGGAGGCTCCGCAGCTTCTCGCCTTGCTCGATACGGCCGTCAATAATGTCCCCGTCGCAGCCAAGCTTGCCGATACAGTGAATTTAGAAGATGTCCCAGCCCGTGTTGCAGCCGCAGTCCCTGATACCGTCGGCGCTGCCGGAATCGACGCCGATGTCCCCGGCACGTCCAGGCTTGCCGATGCCGTCGCTCCGCGGAAAACGGCCAATGACGGTGCTGATGACCTGAAGGAGGAAACGAAATCTGAAATAGAAGTGCCCGTCAACGACCTTGAGGTGCAGACCGGGCATCTCGGGAAATCAGTGCCCGATAAGGACTTCTCCGATTTGAAGAAGCCTTCGAAGGTCAGCTTGGGCACCGGCGCCAAATGGGCCGTCGGAACTGTAGGAGCAGTATCGGGAACGGCTCTTCTGAGGCTCGCCTCTTCATTCCTTATTCCGATGAATTACGCCAATTATATCGATAACTCGAATAAATCAGACTGGACTCCTCAGCCTGAACTTCGAAGTGCAACGCACCATATCCCTGTCAGGGCGGGGGTCTCCCTGCAGTTCCCTATATCGGAGCAGTTGCGAATAACCACAGGACTGGACTATTCGATATATGTGTCTTCCTTCATCTATAGCGAGTTGGGCAGTATCAGGCAGACTGCGCATTATCTTGGAATTCCGGTCAGGCTGGACTGGGCTTTTGTAAGGACTCCGAAGATGGATGTCTACCTGGGAGGAGGTCTTGAGGGCGATACCGGCTTGTGCGCAATCCTCAACGGAGAAAGGGTCGGGGCGGACGGGCTCTCCCTCTCCCTTACCGCTGCGACGGGAATACAGTACAGGTTCACCGATCATTTCGGCCTGTACCTGGAGCCAAGGCTGGACTGGGACGTTCTTTCTCAGCCCCGCAGACTGGAAACGTACAGGACAGCCCATCCGCTTGTGTTCTCGGCGTCTGTCGGTCTGCGTTTCAATCTTTAGGAGAATTTCCATCGCAATTTGTGTAATTTTGCAGGCAGTTATGGTAGTTGATAATCTGCTCGACATACATACCAGAGAAGAACTGTACAGCTGGTATTTGGAGAATCACGACAAGGTGAAGGACTTCTGGCTTCGGGTGAACCGTGCCGACAAGCCTTTCCCCGGAGTTGTCGGATACATTGATGCCGTTGAAGTAGCCCTTTGTTTCGGCTGGATTGACAGCACTCAGAAGCGCATTGATGAAGGGAAACCCGTTCAGCACTTTACCCCTCGCCGCAGAGGCGGCAACTGGTGCTGGCAGAACATCGAAAGGTGTTACCGATTAATTTCGCTTGGGGAAATGACTCCTGCCGGGCTTGCTGTGATGCCGGATTGGAAACCGGGGGATTTCGTGTTCCGGAAATGGGTAATCGACGCTCTTGAAGAAGATTCTCAGGTCTGGAATAACTTCCAGCTCTTTCCCGACGTATACAGACGGATAAAGTTGGACAGAATTCAACACTATATGGATACCGGGAGGCCGGACCAGGCTCGAAAGGCTCTGGAGAATTTCATCAGAGACACCAGGGCCGGGAAGATTCAGCGAGGCTGGGATGATGGCGGAAAGCTGAAGTAGGATTCATCCGCCTGCGCGGATGAATCGCGGATTTCAATTACTGGAGAGGCGGATGAGGTGTTATGGCATCACTTACTGTGGTAACCACTGTATGACTGCAGGAAATTGCTTGAATATCTGTCAATTGCCTGCTTTACGGTAAGGCCGTCACGTATCATCTGAGCCAGCTGTTCTTCGTTGTCCTGATTGGCGA
>JAKSKC010000069.1 GCA_024401945.1 Bacteroidales bacterium | reverse complement strand
CCGCAGATGGTCGCGGATGCACGCCACGAGAATCGAGAAATGGAATTCCTCCATCAGGCTTGAAGCCGTGGAAGCCGCAAGGAGCGCGGGCAACATAAGCGGCGGCACTTTCCCTTCAAACCGCTTTACGGAGCGGGGACAGGAAAATGCGAGGAAGCTGGTGGGACTGAAGAAATTCCTCGGGGACTTCACTCTGATTGATGAAAGAAGCACCGGAGAAGTGGTTCTCTGGAAGGATTATCTGGTGTTCGCAGCCCTCTTCGGTATAGCTGACAAGGTGGCCAGGGAGCTTCGCGAGATAAATCCTGAAGCTTTCGAGCAGATTAACAGAAACGATTCAGACACAATATTTAAAACAATTTACTTATCACGTATTATGGCTGATTCCATCACCAATGTGGCAGCTGTGAACCGCGCCGCAGGGGCTTCCAGAGGAGGCTTTGGAGGACACAGGTCCTTCGGTGGCGGAGGAGGCTTCCACGGAGGTGGATTCGGAGGAGGAGTCAGATGAAGATCTGTGTAGGACTGTCCGGAGGCGTCGATTCAAGCGTCGCAGCCCTGCTGCTGAAGCAACAGGGGGCGGACGTGTTTGCGATGTATATGCAGAACTGGCACGATATCGAGGGCACGCTGCACGGCGAGTGTGAATGGGAGGAAGAGAAGTTCGTCGCCGAAATGGTGGCCAGAAAGATAGGCATACCGTTCTATTTCGTCGACCTGAGCAAGGAATACATGGCCAGGGTGGCCGATTACATGTTCGAGGAATACGCCAGGGGAAGGACTCCCAACCCCGATGTGCTGTGCAACTCCCAGATCAAGTTCGATGCGTTCCTCAAGGCGGCGCAGAAGCTCGGTGCCGATATGGTCGCCACGGGGCACTACTGCCGCAAGGACGTTCTGCCTGACGGCAGCTGCCGGATACTCGAAGGCAGCGACCCCAACAAGGACCAGAGCTATTTCCTCTGCCAGCTTGACCAGGAACAGCTCTCAAAGGCAATCTTCCCCATCGGGGATATGCTCAAGCCCGATGTCAGGGCGATGGCCAGGGAAGCGGACCTTCCAAGCGCGGACAAGAAGGACTCGCAGGGAATATGCTTCGTGGGCAAGGTCGATCTGCCCGTATTCCTCCAGCAGAAACTCAAGTCGGTGGAGGGGGATGTAGTGGAGATTCCGGCGGAATTCTACGATTCGGTAAAGCCTGCCGTAACCCTTGAGGAGATGGCGGAACCTATGGTCTACAAGCCGGAGGACGGCAGGATAATAGGCCGTCACATAGGCGCGCAGTACTATACCATAGGGCAGAGGAAAGGATTGAGCATCGGAGGCCATAAAAACCCTATCTTCATAATTAGCACAGATATAAACAAAAATGTTATATATGTTGGAGAGGGAGTTGACCATCCCGGACTGTACAGGAAGGCCATCAGAATCCCCCGCGGGGAGCTGCATTGGATACGTCCGGAGATGAAGATGGAAGCCGGGGAGCAGAGAAGGTACCGCGTGAGGATACGCTACCGTCAGCCCCTTCAGGATGCATCCCTGATAATGCGTGAGGACGCCCTCTATATCCTGTTCGACGAGCCGCAGAGAAGCATAACTCCGGGACAGTTCGCGGTATGGTACGCCGGGGACGGGGAGATGCTCGGTTCTGCAGTGATTTAAAAGGAAAGATGAAGGAATTCGAGATTGTATGCCGGCTTGACGGGGAACCGAAGCTCAAGGAAATAGAAGCCAGGGCGCAGGGACGCCGCTGGCGCCTGAAGAAACGTTCCATAGATGCAAGGAAGGAGCCTCTCAGGAGGTATCTGTACGAAGCGTACGAGGAAAACGAGGAGATGCCGGACTACGTTCAGCAGGAATATCTGGACGTTCACGACGCCAGACCGGTCATAATAGTCGGAGCGGGGCCCGCCGGCATGTTCGCGGCGCTCAAGCTGCTCACACTGGGACGCAGACCGGTAATACTGGAGCGCGGCAAGGACGTGCACGGAAGGAAATACGATATGGCCAGGCTCTCCAGGGAAGGGGTGGTGGATCCGGATTCCAATTACTGCTACGGGGAAGGCGGCGCCGGCGCATTCTCGGACGGAAAGCTCTATACCAGGTCATCCAAGCGCGGGGACATAGGCGAGGTGCTGCACCAGCTCGTGGCATTCGGGGCTTCGAAGGACATACTGGTTGATTCGCACCCTCACATAGGCTCCGACAAACTGCCCCTGATAGTTGAGAACATACGCAGGTGCATAGTCTCGCACGGAGGTGAGTATCACTTCAATTCGAAAGTCGTAAATATCTCGGGGACAACAGTTACCACATCGGACGGAAAGACCTATACGGCAGACAGGATCATACTTGCGACAGGGCAGTCCGCCAGGGATGTCTACGAGATGCTCGACCGGTCGGGAGGAGCGCTGGAGGCAAAGGGATTCGCAATGGGAGTCAGGGTGGAGCACCCTCAGGAGAAAATCAACTATGCCCAGTATCACGGGAAATGGAAAACCGGGATGCCGGCGGCGGAGTACTCCTTTGTCGAGCAGGTTGACGGACGCGGGGTCTTCTCCTTCTGCATGTGTCCCGGAGGCATTCTGGTCCCTTCCGCAACGGAGAACGGGACCATCGTGATGAACGGTATGTCCAACTCCTCCAGGAACGGACAGTTTGCAAATGCCGGGGTCGTGGTCCAGATCGAGCCCGAGGATGTCGAGGGCGACGGTCCGTTCAGGCTGATGGACTTCCAGCAGGAGACAGAAAGGAGGATGTACGAATATGTAAGGAGCAGCGCTCAGGCCGACAGGACCAATCCGATGGCGGCGCCTGCCCAGAGGATGGAGGATTTCTGCAATGGGAAACTGAGTGCAAAGATGCCGCAGACAAGCTATCATCCGGGTGTCGTTCCGGCCCCGCTGCACGAGCTGCTGCCGGAAATGGTCGCATCAAGGCTCAGGAAAGTGTTCCCGAAGGTCAGGATAAAGGGCTACTTCACAAATGCCGCCCTTCTGGTCGGAGTGGAGTCCCGGACATCGTCCCCGATAAGGATTCCGAGGGATCCCGTGACATTGAAATACGTTTCAGCCGGCAATATCTACCCTTGCGGGGAAGGTGCCGGTTATTCCGGAGGCATAGTGAGCTCCGCGATCGACGGTATCAGATGTGCGGTAGCAGCTGCCGCCGCTGAAGACTAGAAATCGGCCATCCTGCTGACAGGGGCCACGTCCAGGGAAGCCCTCTCCCCCGCCAGATAATGGAAATATCCCGCGATGGCGATCATCGCGGCATTGTCAGTGGTGAACTTGAATGCAGGGAGGTAGACGTTCCATCCGCGCTTCTCACCCTCTGAAAGCATCCTGTTGCGCAGTCCGCTGTTGGCTGACACTCCCCCGCCCACTGCTATCTCCTTTATCCCGGTCTGCCTTGCAGCCTTGACCAGCTTGTCGAGAAGGATATCTATCAGGGCTTTCTGGAAGGAGGCGCATATATCCTCCTTGTTGCTTTCCATGAAGGAAGGGTCCTCCGCCATACGGTCCCTCACGAAATACAGAAGCGAAGTCTTGATTCCGCTGAAGCTGTAATCCAGTCCCGGGACCTGGGGTTTGGCGAATTTGAATCTGTCCGGATTGCCCTCCTTCGCCAGTCTGTCTATGATGGGTCCTCCGGGATATCCCAGCCCCATCATCTTCGAACATTTGTCGAAAGCCTCGCCTACGGCATCATCTATAGTTTGGCCTAAGATCTCAAAATCGAGAGGAGAATTAACCTTGACTATCTGAGAGTTACCGCCACTTACCAGAAGGCATAGATAAGGGAAGGACGGTTCTCTCGGAGCCACGTTCTCCTCACGTACGAAATTCGCCAGGACGTGTCCCTGGAGATGGTTGACCATAACGAGGGGCTTGTCAAGGGCAAGGGCGAAGGACTTTGCGAAGGAAGTCCCGACAAGCAGTGAGCCGAGAAGCCCGGGGCCTCTCGTGAATGCGATGGCCGTAATGTCATCGGCAGTGATCCCGGCCCTGGCGAGGGCCTCGCTTACGACGGGGACGATATTGAGTTCGTGGGCCCTTGATGCAAATTCGGGAACGACACCCCCGAAGTCCTTGTGGACCTGCTGGGAGGCTATCACGTTGGAGAGCAGAACCCTGTCCTTTATCACTGCGGCGGAAGTGTCATCACAGGATGACTCGATGCCAAGAATAATATCAGCCATTTGTCAACATTTGCTGACGCAAATATACAGTTTTCCGAAGATATATGCTATTTTTGTAAGATACGGGCACCCGCGATGAAAAAGGTTCAGTACATACTGGCACGCGTGGCAGGAATTGTTTTCCTGCTCATATTGTCAGCAATACTGGTAATCCAGTTACCTTCCGTCCAGTCAGAGATAGCATCCAGGCAGGCGGCGACGCTCAAGGAGAAGGTTGATGCCGACCTGAGCATAGGCAGCATCCACATCCTCCCTACGGCGGGGGTACTCATAAAGGACATCAGCATCGTTGACACCGACCCCTACACCGAGGACAGGTACCACCGCGGGAACGAAACCCAGGACACGCTGTTCAGGGCGGACGTGGTCCGGATCAACTTCTCGGTAAAGGGTCTTCTTGCCATCGCCGGAGGACGCGGGTTCCAGATAAACAGGGCTTACGTGGACAACGGAATGCTCGCCCTTGTGACGGAGCCTAGCGACACCCTCCATCACATATCCAACCTTCAGAGGATGTTCAGACTGCCCGTGAGAGAGAAGAATGACAAAGGGCACGGGGAGGTCTTCAGCATAAACAAGGCCGAGTTCGACAACTTCCGCTTCAAGCTTAACAATTTCCTTGACCTGCCGTACGTCTACAGCGGCATAGGCATCAACTGGGGAAGCATAGACGTGGTAGCCGACGTGAAGGCCCACAGGATACATTTCGTCAACGGCAGGATGTCCTGGACGGTTGACAGGTGCAGCGCGGTGGAGAAGTGCGGATATACCATAAACGACCTGACCGGCTCGGCGAAGGTAGGGCGCGGGGAGGCGTTCATCAGCAATCTGCGGATCATAGACGATTTCAGCGACATCAGGCTCAAGAGGCTGTCGATGAAATACGGGAGCAAGTTCGATTTCAGGAAATTCTACTCGAAGGTCACCCTGGACGGGGAGTTCAGGAAGACCGCGCTCAGTTTCCAGAGCGTGAAGAACTTCCTGGGGAAGATGGAGAACAACACGGCCAGGCTGGAGATACAGCGGGGCTGTCTGACCGGAAAGCTGTGTGACCTGCACCTGACGGATATGTTCCTGAAGGATATGGACCACAACCTCCAGGCGGCGGTGGAATGTCTGGACATCGCGGGGTTCAAGCATATGCCCGAAGCTGCAGTCAACCTCAGGGCAAGCAACGTGGCTTTCACCCCGAACGGGCTGGAAGGCTTCCTGAGCGCGTTCACGGCAAGGAAAGTGACCCTGCCGGAGATCATTCCGGAAAAACGGTACAACCTGTCGGCAAAGTGCAAGGGCAGGGGAAGAAGTCTTGCAACGGACATCTCGCTGAATACGGAATTCGGAGGGCTCGACGCATCCGGACGCATCAGCAACCTGTTCACGGGGAATGACCTGGAGATAGATGCGGAAGTAAGTTCCGGAGGAATAGAGCTGGGAGAACTGCTGCAGACCGACAAGCTCGGGAAGGCAGTCCTCAGCGCGAGGGTGCTTGCACTGCTCGGGAAACCGTCGGCGACCCTGGGGATCGACTCCCTGAAGATAAGGGAGATAACCGCGCTGGGCCGCAGTTTCAGCTCCATCAGCGGAAACGCGGACATCGGTCAGGACGGCATCAGCGCGACCCTGGACTTCGCCGACCCTGACATAAAGGGAAGGGTCGCGGCAGTAAAGCAGGGGGACCGCTATACCGCCGACGCCTCGATACGCAGGATGGACCTTATGGGGCTCGGGCTGTTCAAGAAGGAGATGACCGTGGCCGGGGACATCTCGGCTGACATCAGCGGGCTCAAGGAAAAGGCGGTCAACGGAAAGGTAAGGATAGATGAGCTCTACCTCGACAACGGGGAGGACACCAGACGCATCGACAGCCTGGTCCTGCTGGCATCGGTGATCGACGGGAAGCAGAACCTGAAGATCTGTTCGGACCCGTTGTCCGGAGAGGTTTCGGGAATGCCGGATAACTTCGTGGCGGACCTGACGCTGCACGACCACAGGAACGTTCTGGAAACATTCGTGAACGACCTCTACATCGCGGACAACACCGTCATACACGCAGAAAAGATGGACAGTACCAGAATGGCGCTGAAAATCAATTCCTCAAGGATAGCGTTGGGGAAGAATTACATCAAGGATGCAGTTCTGGACGCGGTGGCCGGCAATGACAGCAGAAGGCTCAACCTGACCGGTACCGAACTGGGACTCGCAGGCAGCGCCACCGCATCACCGGCCATCCATATCGATGCGGGAGGCAAGGTTCTGGGCAAGGGAGAGAAGAACATCCGCATCGCGGAGGGAAGTTCCAGCATCAGTTTCAACGGGAAGGACTGGGATTTCGGGGAGAGCGGCATATCCAAGGGCGGCGGAGGTCTGAGGGTGGATGAGTTCTCGATCCGGAACGAATCCCAGATGATATGCTGCAGCGGAGACCTGAAGGACAGGCTCATGCTGACCATAAAGGATATCAATCTCAAGGTGACGGACAAGCCGATGACCCTGAACGGAACCGGGGAATATTCGGCCGGGACCGGGAATCTTCTGGCAGACATAGTATGCAGGAACGAGGACCTTGAATCCCTCAGGTTTTCCGGAGGGATAAACCTCGCGAAAAAGGAGGTCGATGCATCGGCCAGGATAAAGGAGCTGGATCTCGGATATCTGGCTCCGCTGACCAGGAACATATTCTCCGAAATGAGCGGCCGCATCAACGGCAGTGTCAAGGCAAGCGGTTCCATCGAGAATCTCAGCCTGTCAAGCGATTCCCTGAGACTGGAGAATGCGGGGCTCAGGCTGGCGGCGACCAACGTCTGCTATACGATAGACGGCCCTATGGAGATATCCGGCAACAGGCTTGTCATCCCGGAACTTCTGATAAGTGACGGCAACAGCGGACGGGGCAGGCTGAGCGGCTCCGTGGACCTGAGGAACTTCAAGAAGATATCATTGGAGGCCGCGATGGATTTCACGGACCTGCTGCTGCTCAACCGCAGCGCTGACAGCATCGAAGGGCTGTACGGCAAGCTGAGCGCATCCGGTAAGGTCGACCTGAACGGACCGCTTGACGCGCTGAAGATCAATGCCGATGCAGCCACGGCCGGCAGCAGCAGCGTACACGTCCCTCTGGGCTCGGCATCGGCCGAGGAC
>JAKSKC010000068.1 GCA_024401945.1 Bacteroidales bacterium | reverse complement strand
TTTACTGGAAAAATTCAAAACAGCTTCTTAGAGATGATTCACAAACGGAACAACCAGGATACACCGGCGATAGGTCACCGAAAGATAGACAGTACGGACAAGGAGATGCATGAAATACGCAGCCAGAAGTGTATGGATGGCCTGATACCCATAATTCTCCGCACAAGGAAAAAAGTGATCAAGAACAAATTTGCCGGCGGTCCACACCCCGAAGAACGCCACCATCGCCCACAACATCGCATCCCTTATCGGTCTGGACGCGGTAGCCCCCTCATAGATTCCATCCCAGGTAAAAGCCGCACAGCCGAGAGGCGGCATCAGCACCAGCCACGGGATGAAGGCACGGCATGCTTCGACCACGGCGCCATCCGTTGTCATCAGCTTCACCAGAGGAATCCCCGCCGTAACATAGATGAGGATGAATACTGCAGCAATGCCCATGCTCCAGATAAAAACGCCACGCACACTCCTGCGAGTCATCTCCACCGAGCCCTGGCCGATATATTTGCCGCAAAGGGCCTCCCCCGCATAGGCAAACCCGTCCGTAAAGAATGAGAACAGCATCAGTATCTTCATTATGATGGCGCTTGAAGCAAGCATCAGATCACCGAAGCGGGCTGAAATCACCGTGAACCCTATGTAAATGGCCGTAATGCCCAGAGACCTCAGAAACAAGTCCCGGTTGAGTGTAAAGAATGACCTGAGGTCTTCCCTACGGAACGATTCCCCGATAAGGGAAACATCGAACCTGCCATCGGCAGAAACGAGGTCTCCATATCTTGAAAGCACTCGGAAAAAGGCGTATGCCAGCCCACAGTATTGCGCAACAACGGTTCCATATGCAATCCCGGCAAAGCCGAATCCGTCGAAACTTCCTATCCCCACGCTCAGCACGATGCTCGCCAGGACATTCACGACATTCACCGTCAGATCAGTCCACATCGAGCTCAGGGAATCCTGCATCCCTATGAACCAGCCGCGCAGAGCCATCAGAGAAACGGTTGCCGGAGCCGCCCACACACGGATATAAAAATATCTGAAAGCCAGCTCCGCCACCTCCGGGGAGCAGTCCACCACGAGGAAGGCCAGTTTCAGAAAAGGCACTTGAAGAGCCAGTATCAACAGCGAGAACGCAAGTGCGACCCCGACTCCGCGAACCAGGATGCGGGAGCACTCCCTTCGGTCCCCCCGTCCGAACGCCTGTGCAGCAAGTCCGCTCGACCCCGCCCTGAGGAAATAGAAATTCCAATACAGGAGGTCGAACAGCATCGACCCGATGGAAACGGCACCGATGAAAGCCGCCGCTCCTGCATCACCGTGCAGATGACCGGCGACAGCCATATCCACCATACCTACAACAGGAACGGTTATGTTCGCCAGAATGCTGGGAAGCGCTATGTGCAGTATTTCTTTATTGAGAGGACTCATCTAGCGGAATTTCTTATCCTCCTCAAGCATTCCCAGATAGGAATTGTAACGTTCGGCACTTATTTCACCCGCATCGACTGCATCCTTGACCGCACACCCCGGCTCATGCGTGTGGGTGCAAGGGACGAAACGGCAGTTGTCCGCAACCCGCAGCATCTCGGGGAAATACCTGTAAATGTCTTCCTTTTCCAGATCGACAAGGCCGAATCCCCTGATTCCAGGAGAGTCTATCACGAAACCGCCGCATGAGAGCGGAAACATCTCATAATACGAAGTAGTATGCTTCCCCTGCAGGTGAGCCTCCGAAATCTTCCCGGTTTTCGGATTGAGTGACGGATCCACAGCCTTGATAAGGGAGGACTTCCCGACTCCGGATTCGCCCGAGAAGAGGCACACCTTGCCTCGGCAGGCATCCCTGAGCTCATCTACACCTTCCCCGGTGAGGGCACAGGTCTCGATCACCCGGTATCCGGCGCCTTCATATATCTCATGGAAAGCCGCTATCTGGTCCGCTGCCAGGTCCCTGTACATATCCACCTTGTTCAGCACGATGGACACAGGCACATTGTAGACTTCGCAAGTAACGAGGATACGGTCCAGGAAAGGAAGTTTGATCTCCGGGAAATAGAGGCTGACCACAATGAACGCCTCATCGACGTTGGCAGCGATAACATGGGCCTGTCGGGAGAGATTCGTGGAACGGCGTATGACGTAATTGCGCCTGTCACAAATGGCGGTTATGGCGGCAGGATGGACCAATGAAGGCTCATCCGCCCCGGACTCGTACTCCACCAGGTCCCCCACGGCCACCGGATTGGTGGCCTCGCTTCCGCCAAGCCGCACCTTCCCGCGGAGAACCGCCGGGAAAAGGTTCCACTCCGGCAACTCGGAAAGCATATAATGGCTTCCCGTATTCCTGACCACGGTCGCTTTACCCTTCATTATTTCTCTACAAGTTCGTAATCCAGAAGTTTCTGCTCCAGGTTGGCAGCCTTCACCTTTATCCGGACGCGGTCACCCAGATGGTAGGTCTTATGCGTCCGCTTCCCTACCAGCCGGTAGCGCTTCTCGTCAAATTCGAAGAAATCCGACCTGATATCCCTCAGGGACACCATGCCTTCGATCTTTTCAGGCTCTGTCTCCACATACATGCCCCATTCGGTAATGCCGGACACTTCCCCCTCATATTCCTGACCTATCCTGGACTGCATATATTCCACCAGTTTGTACTTTATGCTGGCCCTCTCGGCATCCGCCGCAACCAGTTCACGCTCGGAAGCGTGTTTGCACTGCTGCTCGTAATAGTCCTTCTTCTGACTTTCGGCACCGTCCAGATACATCGCCAGAAGCCTGTGGACCATAGTGTCGGGATAACGTCTTATCGGCGAAGTAAAATGGGTGTAATACTTGAAAGCAAGTCCGTAGTGACCTATGTTGTCCGTAGTGTAATAGGCTTTGGCCATGGCACGGAGAGCCATCATCTGAAGGGCGTCGTATTCCGGTCTGCCCTTGGCCTCCTCAAGCAGGGTCATCAGGGATTCCGCTATTGCCGGTCCGCTTCCGGTATCGCCCATCTTGTAACCGAAGTTGCCTGCAAACTCGCGCAGGAGCTGTATCTTCTCCGAATTAGGCTCGCCGTGGATACGGTACACGAAGGTTTTCGCCTTCTTCGATGTGACCGCATTCATCTTCCCGTCGGTGGCGATGAACTCGGCGACCGTCCGGTTTGCCAGAAGCATGAATTCCTCGATAAGCCAGTTGGCCTCCCTGGTAACCTTCTCATACACGCGCACCGGTTTACCGGAATCATCCACCTCCACCTTCATCTCCGGGCGTTCGAAATTGATTGCCCCGGCCTTGAAACGCCTCTCACGCAGGATGGAGGCCAGCTTGTGAAGCTCGAGCACCGCAGCGCCCACGGCATCGTCCTCAGCCGCGCCCGACTCGATTATTGCCTGAGCCTCGTCATAGTTGAAGCGCCTGTCGGAGCACATCACGGTCCGGCCTATCCATCTGCTCTTTATCTCAGCTTTCGGCGTCATCTCGAAAACGGCCGAAAAAGTAAGCTTGTCCTCTCCGGGACGAAGCGAGCAGAGCTTGTTGCTGAGCTTCTCCGGAAGCATCGGCACGGTCCTGTCAACCAGATAGACTGACGTACCGCGATACTGCGCCTCCTTGTCCACAGGAGTGCCGGGAGTCACATAATATGATACATCGGCGATATGCACGCCCACTTCGAAATTGCCGTTCGGCAGTGCCTTGAAGGACAGGGCATCATCGAAATCCTTGGCATCGGCCGGATCTATGGTGAATGTCAGGGTATCCCTGAAATCCTTCCTTCCCTTGAGGTCATCCGCGGTGATCGCCTCGGATATGCTGTCAGCCGCATTCTCCACAGTCTTGTCGAAACGGTATGGCAATCCGTATTCGGCCAGGATGGCATGCATCTCCGTATTGTTCTCTCCGGGCACTCCAAGCACGTCCACAATATGTCCGAACGGAGAATTGTCACCTCTCCGCCACCCTTCCACAAGGGCCGCCACCTTCATTCCCTGCTGCGCCCCAAGAGCCGCGGCCTCTTCGGCATCCCCCTCTATGTCATAAGGCATATTCCGGGCCTGCATCAGCACCCAGGCGCGGGCACCTACGCAATGGTAAATTCCTACGAACGGACGGTCAGAGCGTTTTACGATCTCTATGACTTCCCCTTCACGCCTGCGGTCGCGGCCTTTCTCCCTGGTGACAGCCACCTTGACGGTATCCCCGTTGAGAGCCTGTCTGGTCTTCGACGCCTTGACGTATATATCCTCATCCTCTCCGTCCACCAGGACGAAGATGAACCCCTCTCGGGTCATCTGCACCTTCCCTATATACTGCGGAGCCTGTCTCTTACTGTGATTTCTGTCATTTTCACGCCTTGTTCGGCCGCTTTTTCTGCTCATATTCACTATATTTGTATTCACAAATTTAAGAAAATATTATGACAACCGATATGAATAGAAAAGTACTTCTCATGATTCTTGACGGCTGGGGCGAAGGAAGGCACGACCATTCCAACGCGATTTACACCCAAGGACAGCCGTTCATAGATTCGCTCCGCGAAAAATATCCATTCTCACATCTCCAGGCCTGCGGAGAATATGTAGGTCTCCCGGACGGCCAGATGGGCAACAGCGAGGTCGGTCACATGAACCTCGGAGCCGGCCGCGTGGTCTATCAGGACCTGGTGAAGATCAACATGGCCTGCAAGGCACACAAGCTGCAGGAGAACAAGGAGATAAAGGCCGTTTACGACTATGTCAAAGAAAGCGGAAAGAAACTGCATTTCTTCGGCCTCTGCTCGCACGGCGGAGTGCATTCGTCCCTCAACCATCTGTATGAATTCCTCGCCGACGCGAAGAAGGCCGGTCTGGAGGACGTATTCGTGCACTGCTTCATGGACGGACGCGACACCGACCCGCACAGCGGCTACGGATTCGTGAAGGAGCTGGAGGAGAAGATGGCGCAGACCACCGGCAAGGTGGCGACTGTCTGCGGACGCTTCTATGCAATGGACCGCGACAAGAGATGGGGACGCGTCAAGGAAGCATATGACATGCTCGTGGAAGGAAAGGGCGCCCGGTTCAGTTCCGCCCTCGAGGGCATCCAGGCCTCATACGACGCCGACGTCACCGACGAATTCATCAAACCTATAGTCATCACCGAAGGAGGGAAACCTCTCGCCAAGGTCGAGGAAGGGGATGCTGTGATATTCTACAACTTCCGCAACGACCGCGCACGCGAGCTCACCGCAGTGCTGACCCAGCAGGATATGCCGGAGGAAGGGATGCACACCATTCCTCTGTACTACTGCTGTCTGACCCCGTATGATGCTTCGTTCAAGGGACTGCACATCCTCTTCGACAAGGAGGAAGTCACCGACACCCTCGGAGAGACAGTCTCCAAAGCAGGGAAGCGCCAGCTCAGGATCGCCGAGACGGAGAAATATGCGCACGTCACGTTCTTCTTCAACGGCGGCCGCGAGACTCCGTTCGAGGGAGAGGACAGGATCCTCGTCAATTCGCCGAAGGTGGCCACATATGACCTCCAGCCGGAAATGAGCGCACCGGAAGTTGCGGAGAAACTCATCGAAGCCATAAACACCGAGAAGGAGGATGTCATCATCCTCAACTTCGCCAACGGTGACATGGTCGGCCATACAGGAGTGTACGAGGCCATCTGCAAGGCCGTCAAGACCATCGACGGGCTCGTGGAGAAAGTCGTCGGAGCTGCCATCGAGCACGGTTATGCAGTCCTTCTGACCGCCGACCACGGCAATGCCGACTACGCGGTCAACGAGGACGGCACCCCTAACACGGCACATTCCCTCAACGAAGTGCAGTTCATAGTCATCAATGTCCCGGAAGTCAAGGAAGTCAAGGACGGAGCCCTCTGCAACGTGGCTCCTACCATCCTCAAGCTGATGGGCATCCCGCAGCCGGAGGCCATGACCGCCGAGCCGCTCATATAACAAAAGTACAATTTCATTTCAGAGCAGCTTCTCAAACGGCTTCTGATTCCAATTTTATACGACAATGTTCAGATTCAAACCAATTTTCAAGACGCTCGTCTGGGGCGGTGACAAGATAGCCGCCCTCAAGGGGATTGAAACGGACCAGAAAAACATCGGTGAGAGCTGGGAGATTTCCGCAGTAGCCGGAAACGAATCGGTGGTTGCCGAAGGCCCGTACGAGGGGAAGACAATAACGGAGCTGGCAGAAACGCTGAAGGAGAAACTCCTCGGAGAGAAGGTGTACCTGCACACGGGGACCGAATTCCCGTTGCTCATAAAATTCATCGATGCCAAATCCGACCTGAGCGTACAGGTGCATCCCAATGACGCACTCGCCGCCACAAGGCACAACTCCCAGGGCAAGACCGAGATGTGGTATGTCCTCGGAGCCGATCCGGGCGCGCATCTGATGTCGGGTCTGAGCAAGGCCATAACCAAGGAGGAATATGTGAAGCGTGTGGAGAACAACACCATAACGGAAGTGCTCAGCGACCATGAAGTGGCCCCTGGTGACGTGTTCTTCATCCCTGCGGGACGCATCCATGCCATCGGAGGCGGATGCCTCGTGGCGGAGATCCAGCAGACCTCCAACATAACCTACAGGATATATGACTACGGCCGCCTCGGGCTGGACGGCAAGCCGCGCGAGCTGCATACCGAGCAGGCGGTGGACGCTATCGATTTCACGACCAAATACAGCTACAGGACCGGTTACACCAAGGGAAAGAATCAGGAGAACCTCCTGGTGAAGTGCCCGTATTTCACCACCTCCCTGTATGACCTGGACGAGGAATACACCAAGGACCTGCACAACATAGACTCCTTCGTCGTGGTGATGTGCATGGAGGGTGCGGCCAGGATATCCACCCTTGAGATCAAACCGAAAGAGACCCTGAGGGCCTTCGGCATCACGAGGGAGTCAAAGGAGAAGGTGGAAGTCATAGAGACTCTGGACATCCGTCAGGGCGAGACCATACTTATCCCCGCCACCGCTCTCAACCTCAAGGTCGAGCCGCAGGACGGGGTAAAGATACTCACCAGCTACATAAAGTAGTAGCATTCACATTCAGGTGTTGATCCTTTTCAATGAGGATCCTATTGCTGCAGATTTCAATAGGCCGGTACACCGGAACGCGATTTCATAGACCAAAGGGTCCGGAAATCGAACCTTTTGTTTGTCAGTTCCAGGGGTTCACTTCCGGATCAATGTTGATTTCAATCATCTCCTGGTCAGGGGAGGTGTTGAGGGTGACGGTCACGGTGTGGACGTAGCCGGGACGGAAGCTCAGGGAGTATTCCAGCAGGTAGGCGATGCCACCCATCGTGAGTTCGATGAGGGGAGTACGCTTCTCCAGGTTCTGCGGAACCAGCACTGCCTCGAATAACTCGTTGGAGAGTTTCTTCATCGTGATGGTCTTCTTCGCACCGAATGCGTTCTTTTCCACCGAGCCCTTGGTCCAGTCAACCGTGCAGTCAACGTTGGTGTTGTATATGTGGGCCACAATATCATCAGGAATCTTACCCTCGAACTTCGGG
>JAKSKC010000067.1 GCA_024401945.1 Bacteroidales bacterium | reverse complement strand
CTTCTCGGTGAGGCGGAGTTCTTCTTCCCTATTTTCGAGAAGGCCCTCACGGAGTATGACATCCCTACGGAGATCAAATATCTCTCGATAATCGAATCAGCCCTCAAGCAGAGGGCCACTTCGCGCGTGGGCGCCAAGGGGCTGTGGCAGTTCATGCCCAAGACAGGGCGTTTCTACGGCCTCGAGGTGGACGGGATGGTGGATGAGAGGATGGATATATACAAGGCGAGCGACGCTGCCGCAAGGTATCTCAGGGATGCCTACAATGCATTCGGGGACTGGTCCCTGGCCATCAGTTCGTACAACTGCGGCTCGGCCAATGTGGTCAAGGCGATGCGCCGTGCGGGGAAATCCGATTTCTGGAGCATATATCCGTATCTGCCAAGGGAAACCAGAGGATACCTTCCAGCCATGGTGGGGGCGATGTATGCAATGGAATACAGCAAGGAGTATCACATCGATCCTTCGGAGTCTGTCATAACCGAACCGGTTTACGACATCGACATCAACAACAAGATACATTTCCGCCAGATCAGCGAGAAGGTCGGTGTCCCTATGAGCGTGATAGATTACCTCAATCCGCAGTATGTCCGTCAGATTATCCCGGCCGACAGTACAAAGAGCTATGTCCTGCGTCTTCCGCGCACCTGGGCCCTCGAATTCGAGAAGGCGGACATAGATTCCATCGCGGCCTACAAGGCTGACGAGATGTTCCGTTCCAAGGTGATGGTCGGCAGTGACGATACGGCCTATGAGTCGCGATCAACCAGGAGCTCCTCGGGTTATTATACCGTGAGGAGGGGGGACACCCTCGGCTCCATAGCAAAGAGATACGGTACCAGCGTAGCTGCACTCAAGAAAGCCAACAATTTAAGTTCCAGCACTATATATGCCGGCCGGAAACTCAGGATTCCGGGAAGGTAGAAAATAATGCACAAGACCGCCATCATTATGAAATTCCATTCCAGATTAATCCTTCTCACGGTCCTTTCGCTTGCCGTGACTTTTTCCGCGGAAGCGCGCAAACCTCAGAATCTCCGTCTGCTTTACTGGAATATCCAGAACGGAATGTGGTCAGACCAGGGGAACAACTACGACAATTTCGTGGAGTTCGTGAAGTCTCAGAAACCCGACATCTGCGTCTGGGCGGAAGGTCAGTCCATATACAGGACAGGCACGGCAGACCGTTTCGAGGACAGTATGGACCGCTACCTGGTTTCCAACTGGGACGAACTTGCAGCCCGCTACGGTCACACTTATGTTTATATCGGAGGACACAGGGATGATTTCCCTCAGGTCATAACATCCAGATATCCTGTCCATAACGTGGAACGCATCCTCGGGGTCAGGCCTGACTCCGTGGTCTGCCACGGTGCCGGCTGGGCGACGGTCGAGGTAGGGAAGCGCAAGCTCAACATTGTCACGGTGCATACCTGGCCGCAGCGCTACAACTACGGGATCCCTGTTGAGGACAGGGCCAGGAGCGGGGCTGCCAAGGAGGGGGATTTCTACAGGGCGAAGGAGATGAAGTACATCTGCGAGCATACCATCCTAAGCGAGAAGGCCGATACCTCGGAATGCTGGATGATGATGGGCGATTTCAATGCAATCTCCTCACTGGACAACGGACATTACGGCTATCCCGCTGATACGAGCGCATTCCTTGTACACGACTACATCCTCGGGAACACTCCGTACAGGGATGCGGTGTGGGAGGAACACGGAACGGACTTCCAGTCCACCATCATAAGCGGAAGGAGGCTTGATTTCGTGTATATGACCCCGGCCCTGCTCAAGATGATGGAATCGGCCGACGTGCTCCGCGAGGGGTGGGTCAGGAACTACCGGGATCCGCAGCATCTGAGCAATTTCTCACATCCTTCGGACCACCTTCCTATCGTGGTAGACTGGAAAATCTATTGATGGGCCTCCCTCAGCAGGTCCAGAACCGTTTTTACAGGATTGAAAGTCACGGCCGGCACCTCAACGAAGAGAGTGTTCCAGTCGGACATCGCCCCATTCCAGAGTCCTGGCAGTTCCAGGGCCTTGAGTTCGCGTCCCTGCCAGCTCTTGGATGAAATGAATCCGGTTTCCTCGTCAACGAAGTCCGGGAGATTGAATTTCTTCCCTTCATGGTCACGGATGCAGCATATTATGTCAACCGGGTTGAAATGAGTGGCCTCTGAAAGAGCTTTCACCGCCCTTTCATCTCCGGGATTGATCTGCACGCTTTCCAGAATCTGCAGCGATGTCGCCCCCTTGCTGTCCCTGATTATGAAAGGACCTCCTCCCGGTTCGCCTTCATTCCGTACCATACCGCACACCCGTGTCGGACGGTCGAGCTTGGAGCGGAGCAGCATAGCCCTGTCCCTGCAGTCGTGCGCTTCCGGAATCGTTATGCAGAGTTCGTCGCGCAGGAAGGTCTCTATCTCGTTGCAGAGGCCCTGTACCTCGTCACTGGCCCAGACATCCTCCTGCACAGGCATATAGGCCTGAAGGACGGCCGGGGCAGGGTTAACTATCTGGGATGAGGCGATCTGGTCGAGTGCGTAGATATAGCCGAATATCCTGTCCCTGAGCTGGAGGGCGCGTCCCATAAGGACCTTCTTCCATCGGCAGGTCTCACCCTGGAGCCTCTCGTGACATACATTGTCGATGTTCTTTATGCTCACAAGTTCCTCGTCGATGGCGTTCAGGTTGTAAATCAGCGCACCGTGCCCGGCGGGGCGTGTAAGGATGCTGCCGTCGTCCTTGAGGAACGGTCTGTTGTCCGGAGTCACCGCGATGGTGTCAGTCTCCTTGTCCTGGCAGGTGAAGCGTACGTTGTAGCGTACTCCGTATTTCCTTTCGTATGTATCCTTCACGGCTGCGACGGCTTCTTCAAACAGCTGCCGGTGCTCTT
Organism: Bacteroidales bacterium; assembly: GCA_024401945.1. Next base: position 4,616 of record JAKSKC010000067.1, on the reverse strand, counting down.
CGGATATGCTTACGGTTATGTTGACGCTCCCGTCAGGATTGCGCATATAATCCTGACCCTCCACGAAATGTTCCGCGATGGCGGTGCGGACTTCGTCCTTGTAGCGGTGGAATTTCAGCACCCCCTTCGGCTTGCTTCCGTAGCCGAGGCCCTCGTCCGTGAGGAGTTTTCTCGCTGTGTCGCACTGTGAGAAAGGCGCCTTGCCGAAAATCCCGCTGTCATAGAATGCGAATCTCTCAAGATTGGCCGCAAGTTTCTCCGTCGCAGCGTTTCCGTTTTCGATTCCTGCATAGATATCCTTGAACATCCTGGAGGCCGCTCCCGAGGCCGGTACGAATTTGCATTTTCCGGCAACTTCCGCCTTTTCCAGGTAGCTGCAGCATTCATCGGCCGCATCCCCGCCAAGAACCTCTATCCCTCTGCCCGGAGTGGCCGGCGCGATGATGTCAAGCCAGGGAAATCCTTTCCTGAACCTTTCAATCTGTGAGTTTGCTTTAGTGTTGTCCATATTGTGGTTGTGATTATATTCCATCAAGGGAATCCGTGTATCCGCAAATTTAAGAAAAAATGTATATTTGCAGAACAACAAAACAAGTTGACCTTATGGATAATAACAAAAGATTGGAGAGCCTTGACGCTCTAAGAGGGTTCGATATGCTGTTCATCATCGGATTCGCTTCTCTGGTAGTCGCTATATGCAAGCTTTTCCCGAACGGGGCCGATTGCTGGCTCGCCCAGCAGATGGGCCACGTAAGCTGGAACGGATTGCGTCATCATGACACTATTTTCCCTCTGTTCCTTTACATCGCGGGTATTTCCTTCCCGTTCTCCTACGCCAAGCAGTGCGCCAAGGGAGTCAGCAGGGGAGGCATTTACAGGAAGATAATCAGCAGAGGTCTCATACTTGTTCTGTTCGGACTCATCTGCAACGGTCTGCTCAAGTTGCATTTCGATTCCCTGAGACTGTGCAGCGTCCTCGGACGAATCGGACTCGCCTGGATGTTCGCAGCCCTTTTATTCATCAATTTCAAGCCTAAGGCCAGGGCCGTGATTGCGGCAGTCATCCTGCTCGGATACTGGTTCCTGTGCATGATTCCGGCTCCGGATGCCCCTGGTGCGGACCCTCTTTCGAGGGAAGGATGCCTTGTGGGCTACATAGACAGGATCATCCTCGGCTCAAACCACATCTACAGTGACGGAGTATTCGATCCGGAGGGACTCCTCAGCACCCTTCCGGCCATAGTCACCGCAATGCTCGGTATGTTCACAGGAGAGTTCGTAAGACTCCCTGAAGAGAAGATAAACGGCAACAAGAAGACTCTCTGGATGTTCGCCGCCGCGGCTGTGATGCTTGTCGTCGGTCTCATCTGGAGCAGGTGGTTCCCTGTAAACAAGAAACTCTGGACCAGTTCCTTCGTCCTCGTGGTCGGATGCTATTCACTCGCGATGTTCGCCCTCTTCTACTGGATCATCGATGTAAAGGGCTGGAACGGCTGGACGCTTTTCTTCAAGGTGATCGGTATGAACTCCATCACCATATTCATGGCACCGAGGCTCATCAGTTTCGGTCAGGCCACCAATTTCCTTATGGGCGGAGTGATCGAGCGCTGTCCGGAGATCCCTGGAAGGATAGTATACCTTGTGACATACATCGCCCTCCAGTGGCTTTTCCTGTATTTCCTCTATAAGAAGAAGATTTTCCTCAAGGTCTGATGCCTTATGCCTGTTCTCCAGAAACTGTTCGTACGGGATTTCCGCAATATCGAACTTCAGGAACTTGACTTCTCTCCGAATATCAACTGCATAAGCGGTGACAACGGGGAGGGGAAGACCAATCTCCTGGAGGCGATATGGTATCTGTCGATGACGAAGGCGTCCCAGGGCAGGAGCGACCGTTTCTGCTACCGTTACGGAACGGATGCCCTCAGCGTATCGGGGATATGCGGAATGGAGAACGGAACCGTGTCGAGATTCTCGGTCCAGTCGCAGAACGGGGAGAAGAAGGTCCGTCGCGACGGGAAGCAGTATGACAGGATCAGCGAACACATAGGTGTCCTGCCGGTCGTGATGGTGTCACCTTCCGACATCTCCCTCGTAAGCGACAGCGGAGACGAAAGGAGACGTTTCGTCAATACTGTGCTCTCGCAGATGGATCCCGCCTATCTCGACGACATGCAGCACTACAACCATCTTCTGGCCAGCCGCAACACTGCGCTCAAATCGGCTTCACCCGATCCGGCGTTCCTCGACGTGGTGGATTCCAGAATGGCTTTCTATGCATCCGACATATACGGGAAGAGGCTCAGGTTCATCGAGGACCTGGTGCCTGTCGTGAGCCGCTATTACGGTCTGCTTTCGTCTGAACGGGAGTCCGTGCAGATAGAATACAGGTCCGACCTCTCCCGCGGCGATCTCCGGACAATCCTGCAGGATTCCAGGGAGAAGGACCGCATATTGGGATTCACTTCCGGCGGGATTCACAGGGATGATTTCATATTCACGATGAACGGGCATCCTATACGCAAGTACGGCTCCCAGGGGCAGCAGAAATCATTCCTCGTGTCCCTCAAGTTCGCGCAGTACGAGATAATGAAGCGCAGGTACGGATTCCCGCCCCTGCTCCTTCTGGACGACCTGTTCGACAAACTGGACATGATGCGGGTGTCAAATCTCCTGGAGATGGTGTCCGGCAATGATTTCGGCCAGATATTCCTGACGGACTCGAACAAGGTCCGCATTGACAGCCTGCTTGACGGGATAACCTCGGACAGGCACTGCTTCGAGACGAAGGGAGGCGTCTTCACCAGAACCGATGGATAGGATCCGCAGGAAACAGGCGGTCAGCATCAGGGATGTCCTCAATGAGATGCTGGTCAGCTCAGGCTTGAGCGCAGGGCACAATACACAGCTCATATTCGCCGCCTGGGACGAAGCGTCGGGTGCTGCGGGGTACACTGTGAAGAAATTCTTCAGGGATGGAATCCTGTACATCACCCTTAACTCGTCCGCGGCCAGACTGCACCTGCAGATGCAGAAGGAGGGGCTGGTGGACCGGATCAACTCGCTGCTGCTCGCCGACACTTCCTTCATACCCAACGACCCGAAAGTGGGACTGGTCAAAGAACTGAAATTGAAATGAAAATCGTTATAGACAGTGCAATTCCCTTTGTAAAAGGGGTTTTCGAACCTTTTGCACAGGTGCTTTACAAGGACGGTGTCTCCATCTGCAGGGACGATATCATCGATGCGGACGCGCTTATGATACGTACACGCACCTGCTGCAACGCCGCTCTTCTGGAAGGTACCGCCGTCAAGATAATAGCCACCGCGACCATAGGGACCGACCACATAGACCTTCAGTACTGTGAATCCAGGGGCATATTCGTGCAGAATGCGGCCGGATGCAACTCTGGAGGCGTCATGAACTACGTGTTCTCCGCCCTGTACGGGAGCGCATCCCGGAGGGGGATAGACCTGAACGGCCTCGTGTTCGGCATCGTCGGAGTGGGCAACGTCGGGTCACGTGTCGAATCGATGGCGAGGTTCCTCGGCTTCAAGGTCCTTCTCTGCGACCCTCCGCGGGCGGAAAGGGAAGGCGGAAGCCAGTTCGTGGACCTGGACACCCTGCTCCGGGATTCGGATATAGTCTCGCTTCACGTGCCTCTGACACCGCAGACCAGGGGTATGGCCGATGAAGGGTTCTTCTCCAGGATGAAGATGGGCGCATTCTTCATCAATGCCGCAAGGGGGGAGGTCGTTGTGGACGAGGCCCTCGTGGCTGCAATCCCGAAACTTGGTCCGGTGATAATAGACACCTGGAACGGAGAACCGGATATCAACCGGGAACTTCTTGGACTCGTAGACATAGCCACCCCGCACATCGCGGGATATTCGTATCAGGGAAAGCTGATGGGCACCGCGATGTCCGTCCGGGCGCTGGCCCATTTCTTCGGGATAGTCGGGCTGTACGAATTCTATCCGGATATGGATCTGCCGTCCCTTGATGCGGTCAGGCTCGATTTTGTCGGAAAATCACAGGGGGAGACAGCCTCCCTGATCCAATACAACTATCCCATCTTCACCGATGATTTCCTTTTCAGGACCAATCCGGAGGAATTCGAGGAGATGAGGAAGAATTATCACTACAGAAGGGAATTCTATATTTGAAAATCATATGAAACGCATTGTTTTGTCCGCCGTAATGGCGATTGCAGTCCTTACATCCGCAGCTCCGGCTGACAACGGACTCAAGCACGTGAAACCGGAAAGCGTCGGGATGGATGCTTCCCGCCTGGCCCTGATCGATTCAGTCATCAACGCAGCCCTTGAACAGGGAGCCGCCCCCGGTGCGGTGGTGGCCGTGGTCAAGGATGACAAGGTAGTCTTTGAGAAGGCGTACGGGTATCGCCAGCTTGTGCCGTCCAGAGAGGTTATGACGGTCGGCACCCAGTTCGACCTTGCATCGCTCAGCAAGTGTGTGGGAACGACCATTTCCATCATGCAGCTCATCGAACAGGGAAAACTCAGGCTCACCGACGAAGTCAAGATGTATCTTCCGGATTTCGCTCCCTGGGAGGATGTTGATATCACCATCCGCGACCTTATGACCCACACGT
>JAKSKC010000066.1 GCA_024401945.1 Bacteroidales bacterium | reverse complement strand
CGAGCTGCGGATTCCTGAGCTTGTCGAATATGTGCAGGCCGCATTCCACGGCCCTCCGCACTGATACTGCCGTCGTGTCCGCAATAAGGTTCGAAACGGATGTCCTTGTGGTATATGTGGCATTGATGTCAAGCTCCGTATCCATGACAGGTCCGTTGAACCTTATGGCGCTGCCGTCCTTGATGGCGAAATCCTTGTCGGTTATTCCGAGGACTGAGAGATGGTAGTTTCCGTTGGTGAGCGTATAGTCTCCGCTGAGATTCAGCGACCTTTCCTTGGAGTCAACATCTATTCCTATCGTTCCGTTTCCGTTTCCTTTCAGGGTCGTTTCTCCTATCTTGTCGAAGTCGAGGAAACAGGTAAGCGCAGGCGATGCGTGTACCTTGAGCCTTGCCTGCAGGGTCTCATCGTTCTTCTGTTCTTCATCCAGTTCCTTCATCATCAGGAGGTACGGGTCTATCCATTCGTGTTTTTCCGGCTGCTTGAATGTGAGCGTGGCTGTCCTGCCGTCTTCAATGGCGTTTCCAAGGGCCAGATGGAAATTGCTCCTGGATGTCGTGGATGCCTCTCCGTCCACCGTGATGGCTCCTAGCGGGCCAAATATCCTGACATTTCCAGTGCCGAATATGTTGCCGTAAAATCCTTCCTCGGAGTTGATTCCGGTATTGAGGACTTCTGCGTTCTCGAAGTCAATCCTGGTATCGACATTGATGTTCCCTCCCTTGAAGCCGATGCCGCCGGAGATTACACCCTTTCCCGAATGGTTGTCGGACATGGCTACGTTGTTGAAATGTATGCCTTCATTGTCCACCATGAGCGGACCGTCCAAGTGGTACTGTACGTTGGTGTAGGCGACTTTCAGGAGCCCGTCCTTGAGTGTCAGTCCCTTTCCGGACAGGCCGATGTTATCCGTGGTTCCGTCAACGGCGAGTTCGCCTGAAAGGCTTCCTCCGACTTCGCTGAAGATTTCCTTTACGAACGGCAGGCCTGCGGCAAGGTCGAATCCGTTGAACCCTGCATTGATGTCCAGACCTTTTTCCGCAGGATCATACGAACCTGCAACCGCCATTTTTTCGGTGCCGTCAAGTTTGTTGCTTGCTGCAATCTCGAATTTTTCCGAAGCCTTGTTCCATCCTCCGTCCAGCCTTATCTCACCGAGCCTCGTTCCGTAAATTGCCAGATTTTCTGCAAGGAAGTCCGCACTTGCATCAAGGTTGCTGCCCGTCGGCGACATCAGCATAGCCTTTCCTGTAGCAAGGCCGGAGACTTCTATGTCGGATCCCAGGAATGCGACCAGCATGCCGAGGTCGAATTTGTCCATTTCGACCGACAGGGTGTCTGTCCGTGTCTTGGATACCATTCCGTCGGCCATCATCGACTGGTTCCCGCAGTCCACCATAAGCGAGTCGAGCCTGAATCCCTCGGAGGAGATTCTGTAGTTTGCCGGATGGATAGTCCACGGATGGTTGTTGAAATACAGGGTGGATTCGAGGTTGCCTGCGTCAAGGACCACCTTCCCGTCATCATCACGGGACAGTTCTCCGGCGAGCAGGATGTTGGATTTGTTATCTGAGCCGTTGTCCTCGAGATAATCGAAGCTGAGACCGAGTTCGTTCTCCTGTGCAAACGCTATCAGGGAATTGTCCTTTGTGATGAATCCGCCCAGTTTGTTCTCTTTGCTCCTGAGCTTTCCGTTCAGGCTTCCTGAGCCGTTGTCGATATCCAGACGGAGGTCTTTCATGTAGTTGCCCTTGACTGCGAGCCTCGGCGAGCTCAGCAGTCCGCGCAGCTCTCCGTCCCTTGATATGTTGATGCTGAGCCTTGTGCTGTCGGCGATATACGCTCCCGGTACGAGGAAGGAGAGGATGTCGCGGCTGTCGTGGAAACTTACGCTTGCCTCATACCTTTCTCCCGACCATTCCTCCGCCGGTGACGGGTAGAGGGCGGAAAGATGTTTCTTCAGGGAAATGTTCTGCAGGTCGTCTATGAATTTGATGACCTGCTTCGATCCCACATAAGTGGCATTTGCAAACGACGATTCGAAATTGGCCCTGTAGATATCGTCATTTGAATGGGAGTTGATATGGATGTCGCCTATCTTCTTGACCCCGTTCTCATCTTCAAGATTGAGGTCCAGTATGTCGATCGTGCCTATCAGATCCTTTTCCTCAAGCCTCATATAGTCGGCATTCAGTTCGAACGAGCCCCTGGATACTTCATGCTTCTTGTCAAGGTTCAATTTCTTGAGGTCGGCATATGCCAGGTTGAAGTAGAATTTGTACAGGGCGTTGCGCGAGGTCTTGGAAAGGTTGAAGATGCCCTGGAAAATGAAATTCAGGTTCGGGTCCGAGCAGATGATCCTTCCGTCGAAGGCGTCGTCGGAGAATGTGCCGGCGCCGGCTATTCCGCTGTAGTCGTATCCGAGGACGTTGAGCCTGTCGACCTTCAGAGAATTCAGCCTGATATGGTTGTCGTCCTTCTTGATGGAGGCGTCGATGTCGGCGGTGACCGTACACTCCGCAATCTTGTCGTTGCCGATGAAATGTCCGATGTTGATGTCCCTGGTCTGTACGTTGCCGTGCACCCCGATGGCATTACCGCGGAGAATGTCCTGGACGGTGACGTCAGCGGAGGCGCTTCCGTATCCGGAGTTGAGCTTTCCTTCGGCTTTCAGGCTGTTGACCGGTCCGTAGATCTTTCCGGTAAAGTTCAGCCTGTCACCGTTGAGCGGAAATACCACATCGGAAATGCCCATATTGAAGACGGCATCTTCGATGTCGGGCAGATTCTTTACGTTGAGGTCCAGCCTGCCGGATATGCCCCTACCTTCATTGAATACGAATTTGTCGATGCTCAGGTCGTCAAGCGGACCGCTCAGCTCCAGGTTGTTGATGCCCAGTTCGATGTTCAGTTTTTCTGCTTCAGGGATGAACAGCGCGGCGCTGCGTGAGGAAAGGTGGCTGCCGCTTATCCGGCCCTCGAACGCCGGAATCTCTCCCGCATCCATCTTCAGGGCCGGAATGTTCAGGTTCGTCATTCCGTCATTGAAGTGAAAGTCCTTTATCTCTATGCCGTTGACGTCCGCACGCAGCTTGGTTGCGAAATCGTTGATGCTGTAGCCTCTCTTCTCGCTGGCGCGGAACTTCTTGATGGTTCCCTTCACACCATTTTTCTTGATGATGAAATTGCAGGCGTGGAGCAGTGCGGTGATGTCGATGTTTTCCGCTTCCCCCACCTTGAACATCCTGACTCTGAAATTGTCGGTCTCGATGTTGCTGAAAGACAGGAGCTGCTTTTCTTCCGGCTGCGGCTTCGGGAATATTCTGGCTATGTTGATGCCTTCTTCTTCGAATACGAGATTGACCTGCCCGTCTTCCACGATACCCCTGTGCAGGATAGGGACCTCGCTCAGCAGACTCCTGATGCTGAAATGGAGTATTACGGTCCTTGCCGCAATCACCGTGTCCTGAGGGGCGAAGTCTTCTGTAATGACGGGATCCGGGTCACTGATGAGCAGGTCTGTGAGGATGATTGTGTTGAACGGCTGCAAACGGAACTCCCCGAATGAGATGTTTCCAGGGATGATTTCGTTGACGGATACCAGCAGCTTTTTCAGCATCGCGTTCTGTACGCGCGGAAGCTGGAATACATAAATTACCGCTGCGATCAGCACTAGGAGCCCGCAGAGGATTGTTGCACTTATGTGTCTTGCTTTTTTGATAATCCCGTAATTAATATACAAACTACAAATTTACAAAAATCCGGCATAATATTTCTATCTTTGCGCGTTAGTTAAGACTAATTTATGGCAGATATAATTCTTGGAATCGAATCATCGTGCGATGACACTTCCGCAGCCGTCATAAAGGACGGGTGGCTGCTTTCAAATGTCATAGCAAGCCAGGACGTCCACAAGGCCTATGGCGGCGTCGTCCCGGAACTTGCCTCGCGTGATCATGAAAGAAATATAGTCCCTGTGGTAAGCGAAGCGATCTCCCGTGCGGGAATCCGCAAGGAGGACCTTACGGCCATTGCCTTCACACGCGGTCCCGGACTTCTGGGTTCCCTGCTTGTCGGCACTTCCTTCGCAAAGACCCTCGCCCTGTCCCTTGGCATTCCGCTGGTGATGGTGAATCATCTGCAGGGCCACGTGCTTGCGAATTTTGTCAAACAGGAAGGCTCCGAGAACCGTCAGCCTTCATTCCCATACCTCTGTCTGCTCGTGTCCGGCGGCAATTCACAGATTGTGAAGGTGAACAGCCCCCTGGACTTCGAGATCCTCGGACAGACCATAGATGACGCCGTAGGGGAGGCTTTCGACAAATGCTCCAAGATGATGGGACTGGGGTATCCCGGAGGTCCTGTGATCGACAGGCTTGCAAAACAGGGCGACCCGCTGCGTTTCAAATTCGCCAAGCCCCATATCGATGGGCTGGACTACAGTTTCAGCGGCATCAAGACATCCCTTCTGTATTTCGTGCGCGATGAGATGGCGAAGGACCCGGAGTTCATGGAAAAGAACAAGGAAGACATCTGCGCCTCATTCCAGAAGGCCCTGATAGATATTCTCCTCGACAAGCTGGTGAAGGCCGCAAAGCAGACCGGGATAAAGGACATCACGATAGGCGGCGGTGTTTCTGCCAACAGCGGATTGCGCAGCAGGATAGTGGAGGAAGGACAGAAGAGAGGATGGAACACGTTCCTCCCGGAATTCAAATTCACCACCGACAACGCTGCAATGATAGCCATTGCCGGCTATTTCCATTACCAGGCAGGGGAGCGCTGCCCTATGGATATTGCTCCTGTGTCCAGGATCGCTGATTTCTGATGAAGACAATAGAACTTGCCATACCGGTGGAGAAGGCTCTGTCCGTGAAGGATGTGGAGTCCCTTGCCTCCCGTCAGAACGGGGGCGCGGAATGTGTCGTGACCAAGAGGTCTCTCGATGCAAGGGGTGGCATAGTTTACAGGTATCAGATAGAGGTTTATGCCTCCGGAGAGCATCCGGAGCCATATGAAGTCCCGGAGTACAGGGATGTCAGGGACTCCGAACCCGTAATAGTGGTCGGGGCCGGCCCGGCAGGAATGTTCGCGGCATTGCGGCTTCTTTCCCTCGGTCTGAAGCCGATAATCCTGGAGAGGGGAAAGGATGTCCACGCCCGCAAGACCGATATGGCGAAGCTCTCCCGAGAGGGCGTCATCGACCCGGATTCCAACTATTGTTATGGAGAAGGCGGAGCCGGTGCATTCTCTGACGGAAAATTGTTCACCAGGTCATCTAAACGCGGTGATATCCGCCTTGTGCTGCACCAGCTGGTACGTTTCGGCGCTTCCCCTGATATCCTCATAGATGCACATCCCCACATCGGCAGCGACAAACTGCCCCTCATAGTCGAAAACATCCGCAAATGCATCATCGAGCACGGCGGCGAGTACCACTTCGACTCCCGTGTCGTCGATATTTCAGGGGTAGACGTTGGACGCTGTCCGCAAAACGTCGGCTGCGCCGACCCCACCATTCGCTTCGCTTATGGTCCCCCCTCTTATGTCGCCGAGGGTGGCACAGTTTTGCCGGACAGGTCCGACGTCTGCCTTGACATAAAAAAACAGACAGCGTCCGGAACCGGCAACCGGAAATACAAAATTTTGACTGATAAAGGCGAAACATACACCGCGTCGAAGGTGATACTGGCGACCGGCCACTCCGCCCGCGACATCTACGAACTGCTGGACAGCAAAGGCGTGACCCTCGAGGCCAAAGGCTTTGCCCTGGGCGTCCGCGTGGAACACCCGCAGGAGACGATCAACCGCGCGAGATATCACGGACGTACCTGGAAAGGGATGCCGGCGGCAGAATACTCCTTTGTGGAACAGGTCGACGGCAGGGGAGTATTCTCCTTCTGCATGTGCCCTGGAGGTATACTGGTACCGTCATCGACAGAGGAGAACACCGTCGTACTGAACGGAATGTCCAACTCTGCGAGAAATTCCAGATGGGCCAATGCCGGCGTCGTCGTGCAGATAGAACCCGGAGATGCCCCTGAGAAATACAAGTCCGACGGAGCGTTCTCCCTTCTGAACTACCAGCGTGATATCGAACGGTCAATGGCCCAGCACACATCCCACCCTCTCGCCGCGCCGGCACAGAGAATGATAGACTTCTGCAAGGGAAGGATTTCCTCCGACCTCCCGGAAAGCTCTTATTTCCCCGGAACCGTTCCGGCACCTCTCCATATGATGCTCCCGCAGGGCGTCTCAAGACGCCTGAAAAAGGCTTTCCCTTTGGTGGATAAGAAAATACACGGCTACTACAGCAACGACGCGCTCCTGCTTGGAGTGGAGTCCAGGACATCGTCCCCGGTGCGCATCCCGCGCAATCCTGACACCCTCCAGACCGAGTCGATGCCAGGACTGTATCCGTGCGGAGAAGGCGCAGGCTACTCCGGCGGAATAGTCTCAAGCGCAATAGACGGAATCCGTTGTGCAGAAGCGGCAGCTGAAAAAATCTAGATTACTCCTGACCCGACCATCTCACCGTCCTCCGCATACCATACGGCGAACTGCCCCGGCGTGATACCTCTCTGAGGCTGGTCGAAACGTATGAAAAGACCGTTCTCCCTCATCAGGAGCAGCGCGTCCTGCAGAGGCTGGCGGTAACGGATGCGTACTTTGTATCTGCGGCATTCCCCGGTTTCCATCCTGAGGTCGGTCCTGATCCAGTGGATCTCTTCCGGAGCGATACGCAGATAGCTGCGGAGCAGACCCTTGTGGCTGTGCCCCTCACCGACATAGATGATGTTCCTGGCGATGTCGGTATGTATGACGAAGACAGAGTCGCTGTGACCTCCGATGGCGAGTCCTTTTCTCTGACCGATAGTGAAGAACTGGGCGCCCTCGTGCCTGCCGATGATCTTTCCCCATGGATTCTCCTTGTACCTGGTCTTCTTCACATGATGGTTCCTGGACTTGTAGGTCTCGGTCTCGAAAACAATATCCTCATACCGGAGCGGTTCCGACAGTTCCATGAGCTGCCCGTCGCTGAGATCTCCGGCCGGTCTGGCAAGCAGTTCCTGGTCGGAAATGTATTTTACGCAGGTCTCGTAATACTTGTCATAGACCTCCACCACATCGCCCTCCACAGACTTCAACTTCTGCTGGAGGAATACGGGAAGGTCCACTTTCCCGACGAAACATATGCCCTGGGAATCTTTCTTGTCCGCCGACGGCAGGTCCGCCTCAGCGGCAATCCGCCTGACTTCCGGCTTGCAGATGCCCCCGATGGGGAACATTGCCTTGGAAAGCTGTTCCTGGCTGAGCTGGCAAAGGAAATAACTCTGGTCCTTGTTGGGGTCTGTGCCGGCAAGAATCCTGTAAACCGGCTTTCCGTCGGGTCCCTCGATGGTTTCCTTGCGGCAGTAATGGCCTGTCGCGACCATATCCGCACCGAGTTTCTCAGCCGCCTTGAGGAATGCGTCGAACTTGATCTCCCTGTTGCAGAGTACGTCCGGATTAGGGGTGCGGCCTTTCTCGTATTCGTCGAACATGTAGTCCGCCACTCGCTTCATGTACTCGTTGCTGAGATCCACGAAATAGAACGGGATGCCTATCTTCCTTGCGACCATCTCCGCCACGAACTTCTCCTCTTCCCACTCGCAGTCACCGTGCAGGGTACCCTCCGTGTCGTGCCAGTTCTGCATGTACATGGCGAACACATCATAGCCCTGCTGTT
>JAKSKC010000065.1 GCA_024401945.1 Bacteroidales bacterium | reverse complement strand
TCCTCAACTCCTCCAAGATGTTCGCGGACCCTTCCGTCCCTGAACTCGTACAGCTTGTCAACCAGTCCTTCGAGGAAATCCCTGTCGTGACTTACAACTATGAGTGTTCCGTCATAGGCCTTGAGTGCTTCCTTGAGGATATCCTTGCTTTTGATATCCATATGGTTGGTAGGTTCATCCAAGGCCAGAAGGTTATAGTTCTGAAGCATCAGTTTCGCCATACCGAGGCGAGCTCTCTCCCCTCCGGACAGGACAGAGACCCTTTTGTCTATATCCTCTCCCCTGAACAGGAACTGGGCCAGAAGATCACGCAGCTTCGTCCTTATATCACCGGTCGCGATTCTGTCCACCGTACTGAATACCGTCTCGTTCTTGTCGAGTATATCCTCCTGATTCTGAGCAAAATAACCCAAGTTCACATTGTGTCCCCGATATACTTCACCGGCAAGAGGTTCCAGCTCGGAGGAGATGACCCTCATAAGTGTGGTCTTCCCTTCACCGTTCCTTCCCACAAAGGCAACCTTCTCCCCTCTCTTTATCTCTATGTCAGCATTTGAGAATACTGTTTTTATGCCGTTGTCATTATGATAGCCGGCACTCAGTCCTGTGCACTTGAAGACGACGTCGCCGGAACGCGGTGCCGGAGGGAACTTCACCTTGAGTGTGACATTGTCCGTTTCATCGATCTCCACCCTTTCAAGCTTCTCGAGTGCCTTGATCCTGGACTGCACCTGATTGGATTTGGTCGGTTTGTACCTGAAGGCCTGGATGAATTCCTCGGTCTTCTGTATCATCTTCTGCTGGTTCTCGTAAGCGGCAGTCTGCTGCTGCAGGCGTTCGGAGCGAAGATCCAGATATTTGGAGTACGGCACCTTGTAGTCGTGGATGTGTCCAAGCATCACTTCGACCGTACGGTTGGTTACATTGTCCAGGAAACGGCGGTCGTGGCTCACCAAAAGAAGCGAGCAACGATGAGACTTAAGGTAATCTTCAAGCCATTCAATACTCTCAATATCAAGGTGATTAGTAGGCTCATCAAGAAGTAACACTTTAGGTTTCTTCAGGAGAATCTTGGCCAACTCGATTCTCATATTCCAACCTTGGGAGAAAGTCTCAGTAAGGCGTCCGAGTTCATCGTCCTTGAAGCCGAGCCCCATCAGCGTACGCCTTGCCTGGACCTCGGGAGGTTCACTGTGAGATACTGACAGCTCATCGTTAAGCGAGCTTAACTTTTCAATAAGGTTAGAGTATTCAGTCGACTCGTAATCAGTCCTTTCGCCTAATTCAACAGTAATTCTTTCTATCTCCTTCTCCAACTGGGAGGTATTCTCGAAGGCGGTCATTGCCTCCTCCAGTACACTTCTACCCTTATGGTGTTCCATTATCTGCGGGAGGTATCCCACAGTAAGGTCCTTGGGTCTGTCGATACGTCCTGAGGTCGGGACCTGGATTCCTTCTATCATCTTGAGGATCGTGGACTTCCCCGCCCCGTTCTTTCCAACAAGGCCTATCTTGTCGTTGTCGCTAATATGGAAGTTGATCCTGTCCAGAAGGACAAAACCGCCATAGGCAACGGTTACATCTTCAATGGAAATCATTCGCTTTCTTCTTCACTTCCGTTTTCCACATCCCTGCGGCAGAGGAGAACGGAGAATTCATACAACAGATACAGGGGGACGGCCAGCACTATCATCGACAGCGGGTCAGCAGGAGTGATTATGGCGGATACGCAAAGAACACCGACTATGGCGTGACGGCGGTATTTCCGCAGGGTTGACCTGGATATCAGTCCGATTGCGGAGAGGGCCAGGACCACTGTAGGGAATTCGAACACTATTCCTATCATGAGAACAAGTGACATGAACAGTGATATGTAGGAAGAGAGGGATATGTTATTGGCAACCTGTTCGCTGACCTGATAATCGGCGAAGAAATTGAGACATAGTGGCAATACGATATAATATCCTACAAGAATACCGACATAGAACAGCACGGAGGCAAGTGCGAATGCCTTGGAAACGGCTGCTTTTTCATTACGGTACAGCGCCGGCGCGATGAAGGCCCAGAGTTCATATATCACATACGGGAAGGCGAAAATCAGTCCCGCGGCGGCGGCGACCCTGAGGTGTACGAAAAACTGGGCGCTGACTTCGATGTTTATAAGACTCATCCAGAAGTCAATACCCAGTATCCTGGATGTGGGGAATGTGGGGGAAACTGGTGCCAGAACGATGAAATCGAATAGCACCCGCTTGAAACAGAAGGCAAGTACGGCGAACAGGCAGACGGCCAGCAGGGATCTGAAGATATTCCCTCTGAGTTCATCGAGATGATCCCAGAAGGACATTTCCGAGCCTGCGCCGCTCTTGTCCACTCCCATAGCCTGTCCTACTCCTCCGCTTTCTCCTCAGACTCAGCGGCCTGTTTTCCGTTGGACTTTGAAACGGGTTTCTTCAGTTCGGTCTCAGCCTGATTGATCTGATCGTCAATCTCGCTGATTCCTTCCTTGAAACTTTTGACGCCTTTTCCGAGCCCCTTCATAAGCTCAGGAATTTTCTTTCCACCGAAAAGAAGAAGAATGACAAGGGCAATGATGACGACCTGCCAAGGTCCGACTACACCTAAGGGTAAATATACCATAAGATAATGAATTATAATGCTTTCAATGATGTTTCAATAGCCTCTATGCGGGCAAGGGAATCAGCCTCCTTCTTCCTCTCCACGGCAATGACAGCTTCAGGTGCGTGGGCTACGAAACCGGCATTCCCGAGTTTCTTCCTTACGCTCTCGAGGAATTTCTTCTGATATTCGAGTTCCGCCTGCAGTTTCGCCCTTTCCTCATCGGAATTGATGAACCCTTCGAGAGGGATGCTGCAGGTAAGAGTCCCTACGATGAATGAAGCGCAGGCACCGTCCGCCTTCCCCGGGACGATCTCCGAAATATTGCCCAGTTTCTTTATCATAGGATAGAGTTCGATGGACAGGTCTCCGGTGACGTTGAGTTTGAGAGCCTCCTTAGGAGATATCTGCTTCTGGGCGCGTACACCGCGCACGTTGTTCACGATCTGCTCCGCAAGTTCGAAGGAATCCAGGAAGTTCTGCAGATAAGGCGCCTTCCTCGTACTTGACTCGAACATTATCGTAGCTCCCGGACGCCTCTCCTCCATGGACTGCCATATCTCTTCGGTGATGAACGGCATGATAGGGTGGATGAGCTTGAGAAGCTGTTCGAAGAAGTTGGCCGTGGCCTCGAATGTATCCTTGTCGACGGCCTCGCCGTATGCAGGCTTCACAAGTTCGAGATACCAGCTGCAGTAATCATCCCAGAAGAGCTTGTAGATGGCCATCAGGGCATCGCTGATACGGAACTTGGAATAGTGGTCCTCCACCGTCTCGATGGTCTTGGAGAGCAGGTTGTCAAACCACTTTATGGCAAGGGCCGACGAAGCCGGCTGACGGAGGTTCTCGTCGACATTCCATCCGCTGACAAGTCTCCAGGAGTTCCATATCTTTCCGCAGAAATTCCTTCCCTGCTGGATCATGGACTCATCGTAGAGGATGTCGTTTCCGGCGGATGAGCACAGGAGCATTCCGAGACGAACGGCATCGGCGCCGTATTGGCTGATAAGCTTGAGCGGGTCCGGACTGTTTCCGAGCGTCTTGCTCATCTTCCTGCCGAGCTTGTCCCTGACTATTCCAGTGAAATAGACATTGTGGAACGGAACATCCTTCATGAATTCACCTCCCGCCATGATCATCCTGGCAACCCAGAAGAAAATGATGTCGGGACCGGTGACAAGGTCGTTCGTAGGATAATAATATGAAAGGTCCCTGTTAGGCTTGTGCCCCGGATGACCCGGAAGTTCAGGGTCGAAGACGCTGATCGGCCAGAGCCAGCTTGAGAACCAGGTGTCGAGGACGTCCTCATCCTGACGGAGATCCGCCTCGGTTATGGCAGGATCGATCTTTCTGGCTTCCTCCAGGGCAAGGCTTGCGGTTTCCGCCACAACAACCTTTCCATCAGGGAGATAGTAGGCAGGAATGCGCTGTCCCCACCAGAGCTGGCGGGAGATGCACCAGTCGTGGGCGTTCTCCATCCAATGACGGTATGTATTCCTGTATTTGTCCGGTATGAACTTGATCCTTCCGCTTTCAACCGCATCAAGGGCCTCCTTGGCCAGATCGCTCATCTTGAGGAACCACTGTGCGCTCAGTTTCGGTTCAATGACCGCATTGGTCCTCTCGCTGTATCCGACAGGTGAGGTGTAGTTCTCCACCTTCTCGAGGTTTCCGGCCTCCTTCAGAAGGTCGACGATCTTCTTTCTTGCCTCGAAACGGTCTTCGCCGACCAGGATCTGGGCCTTCTCGTTGAGACAGCCGTTGTCATCGATGATGTCGAGGACTGGAAGGTTGTGCCTGAGTCCTATCTCATAGTCGTGGGCATCATGGGCCGGGGTGACCTTGAGGCATCCCGTACCGAAATCCATCTCGACATAGCTGTCCTCGATGACAGGGATCGTCCTGTTGATGAGAGGTATGATCACCTTCTTTCCCTTCAGCCAGCGATGACGTTCGTCTGCAGGATTGACGCAGATGGCGGCATCGGCCATTATTGTCTCAGGACGGGTCGTGGCGATGACAAGATACTTGTCGGTAGGATTGCCGTTCTCATCGGCGACGTAATAGCGCAGATGGTAGAAGTGGCTTTCCGTATCCTTGTGGATGACTTCGTCATCGGAAATGGCGGTATGGGCAACCGGATCCCAGTTGACCATACGGACACCGCGGTAGATCATCCCCTTGTTGTAGAAATGGACGAACGTGGCGAGGACGGCCTTGGTCAGTTCGGGTTCCATAGTGAACCTGGTCCTGTCCCAATCGCAGCTGGCGCCCAGCTTGCGGAGCTGTTCCAGAATGATTCCGCCGTGCTCCTCCTTCCACGCCCAGGCGTGCCTGAGGAATTCCTCACGGCCTATATCCTCCTTCCTTATGCCTTTCTCGGCCAGTCTGGCAACGACCTTGCTCTCGGTCGCGATACTGGCGTGGTCCGTTCCCGGAACCCAGCAGGCATTCTTGCCGTCCATCCTGGCTTTCCTTATGAGAACGTCATTCAGGGTGTTGTTGAGCACATGGCCCATATGGAGAATACCCGTCACGTTCGGTGGCGGAATAACTATGGTATATGGTTCGCGGGAGTCAGGCTCCGAATGGAAGTACTTGTTTTTCAGCCAATAGGCATACCACTTATCCTCTACTTCAGCAGGATTGTATATTTTATTCAGTTCCATAATCCACAAATTTAGCAATTTCCCTGTAAACTCTGTGCACAGGAAAACCCATTACATTGTAAAAAGATCCCTCGATCCTTTCTATGCCCACATATCCTATCCATTCCTGGACACCATATGACCCAGCTTTGTCAAAAGGACGGTATCTGTCTATGTAATAATCAATCTCCTCATCGGTCAGGTCCCGGAAAGTGACCAGGGTGCTGTCAGTGAAACTGATTTTCTTCACCCTGTTCCTGATGACGACGGCGGTGATCACTTCGTGAACCTTCCCGCTGAGCCTTCCGAGCATATCCACCGCATCCTCGCGGCTGTGGGGCTTGCCTATAACCGACGCGTTCCCTTCCTTGTCCCTCAGGACAACGACTGTGTCTGCGGTCACCAGCACCTCATCATCCTCAAGTTCCCTGTGGAAGCCCTGCGATTTGCCCTCCGCCATAGCGAGAGGGACACGGGCAGGGTCGGTGAAGGACATCGGGCCCTCCTCGAAGAAGTTGAGCGTATCGACGGTGAAAGGTATGTCAAGAGCGGCCATCAGTTCCCTGCGGCGCGGGGATCCGCTTGCAAGTATTATTCTGCTCATTCCGACTTATTTCCGAAAACCTCCTCGTACTGGGCGGGATCGAAGGACCAGAGTCCTTTCTCCTTGAGTATCTTCTTGACTACCCAGCGCACACATCCCTCCCCACCGTTCTCGGTGGTCATATATTCGGCAGCCTTTGCAGCCTCGGGCGATGCATCCGCCGGTACGATTCCCTTCCCCACCATCTTCAGGACCGGTGCATCGGGAAAATCGTCCCCTATGTAGGCGACATCCTCCAGCCTTACTCCGTTGTCCCTGCAGAATTCCTTCAGGTATTTCAACTTGTCCTTGCAGTTAAGGAAAATATTCCCGGGTTTCACACCCAGGGCTCTGAAACGCACTGCAATCCCCTCTTCCCTCGCGCCGGTAAGGACAACTACCGGGAGGCCCTTCATCGTAGCCATCCTGATGGCGAAGGTGTCCTTGCAATTGTAGGTCCTCAGAAGGGTACCGTCCTCGAGGGCTAGCAGTTCGCCCCTGGTCATCACTCCGTCAACGTCGAGCGCCAGGACCTTTATGTCTTTCCACTGGGCCATATTCTCTATGATTTAGTACCTTGCTGGAGATCGGCGAGATTGAAAGTTCCCCTCTGCTGCTCACCGAAGCTTATCTGTCCGAAATTGGACTCATACTTGCTGACATTCTCCGCAAGAGCGTTCAGCAGGCGTTTGGCGTGTTCCGGGGTCATCACTATCCTGTTATGGATCTGCGGCTTCTCAAGTCCCGGCAGCATCGTCGCGAAATCAATGATGAATTCACTGTGCGAATGTGTGATGATGGCCAGATTGGAGTACTCCCCCCTGGCTGTTTCAGGCTTGAGCTCGAGGCTCATTTTCTTTTCGTTTTCCATATGGTATTTCTTTTCATTTATGACATATTCCGTTCACTGCGGCCGCCAGTCTTTCGAGAGACGAAGCTAGCAGGCTGCGCGGGCAGCCCACGTTCAGGCGGAAGAAACCCTCCCCCTGCGGACCGAACATCGTGCCGTCATTAAGGTAGAGTCCGGCTTTATCTTCAATTAAGGTACAAAGCTCTTTCTGGCTCATATTCAAGCTCCTGCAGTCAAGCCAAATAAGGAATGAAGCTTGCGGGCGGAGACACTTGACGGCCGGTATGTTCTTTTTGAGGAATACCTCCGTGAAGCCGATGTTCGCAGAGACGTATTCAAGCATCTGCCGTCTCCATTCAGCCCCCTCGCGGTATGCGGCCATCGTTGCGACTTCCGAGAATATTGACGGGGCGTCGAGTTCATTGGAGTCCAGATAACCGAAGAACCGTTCCCTGAGTTCCGGGTTCAGGACGACCGCATAGGAGCTTACGATCCCGGCGATGTTGAACGTCTTGGACGGGGCCATGAAGGTTATCGAGCAGGATGCCGCCTCCGCGCTGACGCTGGCGAACGGGATATGTCTGTTGCCGTCCAGCGCCATTTCCGCGTGTATCTCGTCAGAAATGACCGTCACTCCCCTGCTCGCGCAGATATGGGCGAGTTTTGTCAGTTCCTCCTTCGTCCAGCAGATTCCGGCAGGATTGTGCGGATTGGACAGGATCAGCAGCTTTGTAGCGCCGCCACTCATATTCTCAAGCCCTTCCAGGTCCATCCTGTATCCTTTCAGACATCCGTCCTCCTCGACGGGGATGAGAGGATTGAAGACCACCTGGTATCCGTTGCTTTGAGGAAGTATCCTGAACGGATGATAGACCGGAGGCTGGATGATCACCTTGGTCCCGGCATTACTCCCGGCCGGGTTGTTGAAGAAACAGCTCAGGACCATACCAATGCCCTTGACGATGCCGGGTATATAACGTATCGAACCGGCAGGCACGTCCCATCCGTGAAGGGACTTGACCCAGGATGAAATGACATTATA
>JAKSKC010000064.1 GCA_024401945.1 Bacteroidales bacterium | reverse complement strand
GGTGCCGAGTCAATCCACGCCGGTCTGGTATCCTTCATCATCGCCTTCCTGCTGGTTCTCGTCTACATGGTACTCTTCTACAAGGGAGCCGGTCTCGCAGCCGACGCAGCGCTTCTGTGCAACGTACTCCTGCTCTTCGGTACCCTTGCGGCATTCGGAGCCGTCCTCACCCTTCCTGGTATCGCCGGTCTCGTCCTCACCCTCGGTATGGCGGTCGACGCGAACGTCATCATCTACGAGCGTGTCAAGGAGGAAATCAAGGCAGGCAAGGGACTCAGCAAGGCTATCCACGACGGATACAACAACGCCTACTCAGCCATCCTTGACGGTCAGATCACAACCCTCCTCACCGGTCTTGTACTGTTCCTCTTCGGTTCAGGTCCTGTAAAGGGATTCGCAACGACCCTCATCATCGGTATCATCACCTCTGTTCTCACCTCAATCTTCATCACCCGTCTCATCTTCGACGACCGCGCGAAGAAAGGCAAGAACATCAGCTTCGACACCAAGTTCACGAGGAACTTCCTCAAGAACACCAGCGTGGACTTCATCAAGGGACGCCGCATCTCCTACGTGGTTTCCGGAGCCCTCATCCTCATCTCCCTCATCTCAATCTTCACCAAGGGATTCACCTACGGTGTGGACTTCACCGGAGGCCGTACCTATGTAGTACGCTTCGACAAGCCTGTCACAGCTGAGGAAGTACGTGAAGCTGTCAACACCGTATTCATCGCAAAGGCAGCCGAGAATCCTGATGTCAAGGGATCATCCGCAGAGGTCAAGCAGTTCGGTGGTGATTCACAGATGAAGATCACTACAGCCTACAAGGTTGACGATGACGCAAGCTCAGTTGACACCGAGATCGAAGAGATGCTCTACACGGCGCTCAAGGGATTCTTCAAGGAAGACCTCAGCCTCTCCGACTTCACATCAACCCTCGAGAACCCTAACGGTATCATTTCATCCGACAAGGTGGGTGCGACCATCGCCAACGACATCAAGCGCAACGCGGTCATCGCCGTCATCCTCGCGCTCTTCGTGATCTTCGCATACATCGCATTCAGGTTCAAGGGCTTCGCCTGGGGTCTCGGCGGTCTCGTATCGCTTGCCCACACTTCAATCATCGTTATCGGATTCTTCTCGCTCTTCAGCGGCATCCTTCCGTTCAACCTTGACGTGGATATGACCTTCATCGCGGCCGTCCTTACAATCATCGGTTACGCCATCAACGATAACGTGGTTATCTTCGACCGTATCCGTGAGAACCTCGGACTCCACCCTAACGATGATTTCAAGACTATGGTCAACAAGTCCCTCAACCAGACCCTGACCCGTACAGTCAACACCTCTGTATCAACCCTCCTCCCTATGATCGCCATTGCATTCTGGGGCGGTGAGTCAATCAGAGGTCTTGCAGTGGCCCTCATCATCGGTATCATCATCGGTACTTACGCATCAATCATGATCGGGACACCTATTATGTATGACGTAACCCGTTCAATGAAGGCTCGCAAAGCAACGAAGAAATAATCACTTTCCGTGCTTCCGATATGAAAGCCGGCCCTGGTGAAGGGTCGGCTTTTTTGCTGAATTATCCCATTTTTGGTTATCTTTGTAAAGTATGTCATTCGTCCATCTTCACGTCCATACCCAATATTCCATCCTTGACGGAATGTCCGCAATCGACAAGCTCTTCAGCCGCGCGGAGGAGCTGGGGATGCCGTGCCTGGCCATCACGGACCACGGCAATATGTTCGGGGTGAAGGAGGTCTGCAACATCGCCAGGAAGCATCCGGAGGTGAAGCCCATCATAGGCTGCGAAATCTACGTCACGAGGCATTACGACCATCGTCTGAAGGACAATGACCACAGGAAGTACTACCACCTCATCCTGCTCGCCAAGAACTACCAGGGCTACAAGAACCTGATGAAGATCGTTTCCCTGGGACACATCGAGGGCAAATATTATGACAAGCCGAGGGTATCCCACGAAATAATAGAGAAATACCACGAGAACCTGATATGCAGCTCGGCCTGTATGGCCGGCGAGATCCCGCAGAACATCCTTGCGGGGAACACCGAAGCCACGGACAGGAGCATAGAATGGTTCAAGGGAGTCTTCGGAGAGGATTTCTACCTCGAGGTGATGCTTCACAAGACTCAGGTCCCCGGGCTCAGCCTCGACGTCTACGAGAATGAAAAGATCTATTGCGAAGAGATATTCAAGCTCGCGGAGAAGCACAAGGTGAAGGTCATAGCCACCAACGACGTCCATTTCGTCAACAAGGAGGACGGACCGGCCCACGACCTTCTTATCTGCCTCAATACTGGAAAATACGTGGACGAACAGAACCGTCTTCACTACACCCAGCAGGAATACCTGAAGAGCGAGGGAGAGATGGCGGCCCTCTTCCCGGAGCATCCGGAGGCCATAAGCAACACCCTGGAAATCCTGGACAAGGTCGAGAAATACGAAATAGACAGGGGACACGTACTTCCTAAATTCGACATAGACCCGTCCTTCCTCAGGAAGATTGACACCTACACGGAGAAATACAGGGAGATTATAGATGCCGGCCGCAACGACGAGAAGGGAAACTACCGCGGGGATGAATTCTGCCGCTCCGTAGCCTACCTTTCCCACCTTACCTTCGAAGGGGCTGAAAAGCGATACGGCGAACTGGGCGAAGAACTTCTGGGAAGGATAGATTTCGAGCTCAGGACCATCTCCTATATGGGTTTCCCTGACTACTTCCTCATAGTCCAGGACTTCATTGGCTGGGCCCGCAAAAACGGCATCTCGGTTGGCCCGGGAAGAGGTTCCGCCGCCGGAAGCGTGGTGTCCTACTGTCTGGGAATAACGAATCTCGACCCTATAAAATACAACCTGCTGTTCGAGCGTTTCCTCAATCCCGAGCGAATAAGTATGCCTGATATCGACGTCGATTTCGACGACGAGGGACGCTACAAGGTCATCAAATATGTGCAGGAGCGCTACGGCGAGGACCATATATCCCACGTGATCACCTTCGGCACAATGGCGGCCAAGCTCGCCATAAAGGACGTGGGACGCGTCTGCAGACTGTCCATTCCGGAGTCCAACAGGCTCACCAAGATGATTCCCGACCGTCCTTTCGATACCAAGGACAAGAAGGGCCTGAAGCCGAATCTGGCCAACTGTGTTAAGTACGTTCCCGAACTTGTCGAGGAATACAACAACGGCGAGCCTCTCGTAAAGCAGGTCCTCAGGTACGCGCTCCAGCTCGAAGGATGCATCCGTCAGGTCGGTATCCACGCCTGCGCGATGATCATCGGTCGAGGCAACCTCACGGACTACATCCCAGTGTCCACCGGCATCGACAAGGCCTCCGGCCAGGAAGTGTGGGTGTCCCAGTACGAGGGAACAATGATCGAGGACGTGGGAATGCTGAAGATGGACTTCCTCGGTCTGAGGACCCTGTCCATAATAAAGGAATGTCTTAAACTGGTCAAGAAAATCCACGGCAAGACCATTGACATAGAGAAAATCCCTATCGACGACGCGAAGGCCTACGAGCTTTTCAGCAGGGGAGACACCAAGAGCGTGTTCCAGTTCGAATCCAAGGGAATGAAGGAGTGGCTCATCAAGCTGCATCCCCAGAGATTCGAGGACCTCATCGCGATGGTTGCCCTCTACCGTCCGGGACCTATGCAGTACATCCCCAACTTCGTAGCACGAAAGAGGGGTGAGGAGAGCATAGAGTACGACCTTCCGGAGATGGAGAACTACCTGAAGGAGACCTACGGCGTCACCGTCTATCAGGAACAGGTGATGCAGATTTCCCAGAAGGTGTCCGGCTTCTCGAAGGGCAAGGCGGACAAGCTCCGCAAGGCTATGGGAAAGAAGAAGCTCGACGTGCTCGAAGGTCTGTACAAGGACTTCCTGGAAGGAGGGATTTCCAACGGGCATCCGGAAGATATCCTCAACAAGATATGGAAGGACTGGCGTTCCTTCGCGGAATACGCCTTCAACAAGTCCCACGCCACCTGCTATGCCTGGGTAAGCTACCAGACAGCTTGGCTCAAGGCCCATTACAACGCTGAATTCCAGGCGGCCAACCTCTCCCAGAACCTCGGCAACATGGAGGAGATGAAGGAGATAATGGACGACTGCAAGAAGAGCAGGATAAAGGTGCTCAGTCCGGATATCAACGAGTCGGACGCCCACTTCACCGTCAACAAGGGAGGGGACATACGCTTCGGACTCGGAGGAATAAAGGGCTTCGGCAGCAACACCGTGGACGCAATCCTGAAGGAAAGGGCGCAGAACGGCAACTTCACCGACGTCTTCGACTTTATGGAGAGGCTGGCAGGCTCAGTCAACTACAAATCCCTTGAATCGCTGGTCTATGCCGGTGCACTGGACTCCTTCGGATACAAACGCTCGCAGTTCTTCCTGCCGTGCCTGAACGGCAACCTGTTCATCGACGAGCTCGTGCACTACGCAGACCTCTACAGGAACGACACCCTCGACTCGGTGGCATCACTGTTCGGGGACAGCGAGGAACTTAAACCTGTCCGTCCGGAAATGCCGGCAGCGCCTGCGGAGGAGCCTACCCTGAAACTCCTGGAGCAGGAAAAGGAACTTGTCGGGATGTACATCTCCGCTCATCCTCTCGAAAGATACGACTTCGAACTCAAGAATTTCACCAACTGCGAACTTGCCGGCCTGCAGGAACTGATAGATGAGTGCAACGCGGGCCAGGTGTCCAGGAAGGTATGCATAGGAGGCATTATCACCGAGATATCCAACATTACCACTAAAAAAGGACTTCCGGGCTACAAGATAATGCTCGAGGACTTCAGCGGCAAACACGACTTCGCCTTCTTCGGAAAGTCCTGCGAGGAATTCGGGGCCTACCTGAAACAGGACCTGGAGATTTTCATCCAGGGAGAGATATCCCCCAGGTTCAAGGCAAAGAAGGAGGGGGAAGCCAAGACCAGGGACGAATATTCCTTCGTCGCAAAGTCAATGTCCCTGCTCGGGAACGTTTCTAGAGACAAGATTATCAGCATAAGCCTGCATCTCTCGTCCGAATCAGTCAATCCTGCGTTCAGGAAATCACTCTTGAGGATACTGCGCTCCAACAAGGGCAAGACCCCGCTATACATATCCATCCACGATTCGGAGAGCGGCTACAACGTCGACCTCATCTCCAAGAAATTCAAGGCGGAGGTTTCGGCGGAATTCATCCGGGAGATCGAGAGTCTCGGTCTTTACTATTCAATCAGCAGAAAGGCCTGATCACTGGGCGTCGTCAGGCCATCCCTGAGCCCTCAGAGGTAGTTCAACACCCTCCGGGGTGACAAGTACGGCACCGGCCTCCGGAAGCGCCAGATGGCCTATTATGTCGAATGTCTGGAATTCCCTGCGGAACTTTTCGGCCTGGAGTATAGGTATGGCGAAAAGCAGCCTGCAGTCATCGCCTCCGTTCATCGCGGCGGACACCGTGTCTATGCCAAGTTCCTGACCCAGCGAGAAGCTGTTTCCCTCGAAAGGAATCTTGTCCGCATATACCTTGGCCCCGAGTCCAGTTTCGGCGGAAATCCTCAATATTGCATCGGAAAGGCCCCTGTCCACGAAGCATCCGGCGGTAGGTACTATCCCTGACGCCACAATCTGCTGCGGGGCGTCCGCCCTCAGTTCCGGTTTCAGATAATCCGCCACCATCATCTTGTATTTCTCAAGTTCAGAAGGCTTGTTTTCCAGCACCTGCTGCCCGAAGAAGGCCGATCCGAGACTCCCGGAAACGCACAGGACATCCATCGAAGCCGGCTTCCCGAATCCTTCGACAACCTTTTCCCCTTCTGCCGTGACACTGATGCAAAGTCCGTTCAGAGAAGGCACGAGGTCCAGGTCCGTATGGCTGTAGCCGAACTCCTGGACTGCCACCCTGACTCCTGACCAGAACTCTTCTATCTGCTTGAAATCCAGTTTTGAAGACACTCCCAGAACAAGCGAAAGCCGCTCGGACTTCCTCAGCGAAGCATATAGAATCCCCGTCACCTCCACCACGACCTTGTAGCCGAGATGTTTCAGAGGGAAATATTCAAGATTGAAATCTATTCCTTCGAGAAAAAGCCTGTGAGCCGAATTCCTTGTTTTTCCCGCATCCGGGTCAATGCCCCCGAACAATTTTCCTATAGCCGCCACGCGGCCCATTTCTGCGAAAGATTCCTTTGTCATATCTGCAAATATAATTATTTCACCTATATTTGAATTATAAAAAATCAATGCAGATATGAATATCCTTTTTGCAATCCTGTTGTCGGCCATTCAGATAATGTCCTACAACATCAGAGTGGGAAATGCTCCTGACGGAGACAATGACTGGTCCATCCGCCGCCCGGCGTCAGTCCAGATGATACTGGACCAGAAGCCTGACATAGTGGGTCTCCAGGAAGCCCTTGAATTCCAGGTCAAGTACCTTCAGGACAACTGCAAGGGCTACGAGGCCATCGGAGTGGGACGCGACAACGGAGGCACCAAGGGTGAACATATGACCATCTTCTACAAGAAATCAAGGCTCAAATGTCTCGGATGGGGCACATTCTGGCTTTCAGAGACCCCGGACAAGCCTTCAAAGGGATGGGACGGAGCATATCCGCGCACTGCCACCTGGGCTATGATGCTCGACAAGAAGACAGGCAAGGTCTTCTTTGCAGTGAACACCCATCTGGACCACGTGGGTTACGAGGCCAGGGAAAAGGGCCTTGCCCTCATTGAGGAGATGCTTGCCGCCATCAATCCCAACGGCTATCCTGTGACCCTGACGGGAGATTTCAACTGCACCGTGGATTTCCCGGCCCTCAAGGGCATCAGGAGCAAGATGTGCAACTCCAGGGAGACCGCAGTACAGGGCGATGACACCAAATCCTTCAACAACTGGGGCAAGGGAGGAGACAACATCGATTTCATCTGGTATTCGGGATTCAGCGGCTGCAGCAGGTTCAGCACAATAACAAAGACGTACGGGAATATCCCATACGTCTCCGATCATTATCCTGTATCCGCTGTGCTGGAATACTAGAGATTCTTCAGCAGATTGTTCATGTTGACCTTCTTGTCGATGAGTGCCTTGAGCTCCGCTACAGGCACTCTTTCCTGCTGCATGGTGTCGCGGTCCCTGACTGTGACGCAGTGGTCGTTGAGGGATTCGTGGTCGACGGTGATGCAGAACGGTGTTCCGATGGCGTCCTGACGGCGGTATCTCTTTCCGATTGAATCCTTCTCCTCGTACTGGCAGTTGAAATCGTACTTCAGGTCGTTCATTATCTCCCTGGCGTACTCAGGAAGTCCGTCCTTCTTGACAAGAGGAAGGATCGCAGCCTTGACAGGGGCGAGTGCAGGCGGGATGCTGAGCACTACGCGTGACTCACCGTTCTCGAGCTGCTCCTCCTTGAATGAGTGTGAAAGCACGGCAAGAACCATTCTGTCCACACCTATCGATGTCTCGATGACGTAAGGGGTGTATGCCTTGTTCTCGTCAGGATCGAAGTACTCTATCTTCTTTCCTGAGAACTTCTGATGGTTTCCAAGGTCGAAATTGGTACGGCTGTGGATTCCCTCGAGCTCCTTGAATCCGAACGGATACTGGAACTCTATGTCGGTTGCCGCATTGGCATAGTGGGCGAGCTTCTCGTGGTCGTGGAAACGGTAGTTCTCGGCACCCATACCGATGTTTACGTGCCATTTCATACGCTGCTCCTTCCACTTGGCGAACCAGTCGAGTTCGGTTCCCGGCTTGATGAAGAACTGCATCTCCATCTGCTCGAACTCACGCATACGGAAAATGAACTGACG
>JAKSKC010000063.1 GCA_024401945.1 Bacteroidales bacterium | reverse complement strand
GCTTCGGAGCTCCCTTCAGAACCTCGTCCCCCTGTATGAAGGCCTTCTGAGGCCTTGGTTCGATATTGTGCTGGATGAGACCCTCAACGGTCTGGAGGACCAGATTCGAGCCTATCTCCATAAGTTTGTCGTGCACTGCCCCGACCGTGTCGTTAGGCCCTATCTTGATCTCTTCGCGCAGCAGGATCCCTCCGGTGTCTATGTTCTCGTCCAGAAGGAAAGTTGTCACACCGGTGCGCTTTTCGCCGTTGATTACCGCCCAGTTGATAGGCGCCGCGCCCCTGTACTGTGGCAGCAGGGCTGCGTGAAGATTGAAAGTGCCCAGCCTTGGCATAGCCCAGACTTCCTTAGGCAGCATCCTGAATGCCACGACTACGAAGAGGTCCGCCTTGAACGACTTGAGTTTCTCCAGGAATTCAGGGTCCTTCAGCTTCAGGGGCTGGAGTACCGGTATGTTGTGCTCGACCGCGAATTTCTTGACGGCGCTTTCATTCACCTGAAGTCCGCGGCCGCTCGGCTTGTCGGCTACGGTGACAACCGCAGCTACTTTATACCCGTTGTCGATAAGCATCCTGAGGGGAGCCACGGCGAATTCCGGGGTACCCATATAGATGATGCGCACGGGTCTGAAGATCCTTGATATTTTGCTTTTCACTTTTCTCCACCAGCTCTTTATGGATTCGGAATTGAATACTGATGCATCGTGGGTGGCCTTCCAGGTAAGGTAGAAGCCTATCGGGGCAAGCACCGCAGCAGATATGAACACACCTATGAATGCCGCAACGTTACCTTCGTTCGCCAGTTTGGTGCCGGAGATGTCGACAACCCAGTACAGCACGAAGAACAGGGTGGCGATGATGCTTCCGGCTCCCAGCCCGCTCTTTCCGATAAGGGCTCCCAGAGGGGCTCCGATGAAGAAGAGCAGCAGACAGGCGATGGCCTGTGCAAAGCGCCTGAGCCATTCCACGTGGCTGTGGTAGAGGTAGTATATGTCCTCGTAGGTGGTGAAGGAGTAGTTGTTGAGGTCCTCTTTCAGGAATTCCGCCTTGTCCGCGGCCCTGCCGTATGCCGAGGCGGCCAGATGGTTGTCATCCCACTGACAGAACTTTTCGTTCCCGTACAGGGCGGTGATGCCGTTGTGCTTGGCGGTATCGAGCTGGGAACTGAACGAAAGATGACTGGTGCAGGAGAATGACCTGGCGTTGCGGGCGCTCTTCTGTGCGATTACGTTCACCAGAGAATCGTACATCGGCTTCAGGTTGCTCAGCTTCATTGTCTTCACCTGGTCGTCGAAACGTACAGAATCCGACTTCTCGAAACTGTAGTTCTTGAGCGGGATCACCAGCTCCTGGCTGCTGAAGTCAAGTCTCTGGAGCTTGAGCACGGTGTCCCTGTATGTGAATTTGTTGTCTTCCTGGTACGATGCCCCGTGGAACATCGAGAAGGTCAGGTAGTCCTTGTTCTTGGAAAGCTTGATAATGGCGGAATCGGCGATGGATATCGCTGTATTGCCGTTCCTCTTGCTGTGGTCGTAGACTGTGACGCCGTAGAGCATACCGTTGTCCCGGTTCTGGTCCGATATTCTCAGCACATATCCGTCTATGCCGTCATAGAAGATTCCTGAAGGTATCTTGATCTCGTTCTTTGTACGGCCGATGTCGTCCCTGAGGGTGTAAATCTCATTGTAGGCCTTCGGCACAAGGTCGTTGCCCGCGAAGAACGCCCCTATGCTTATGATTACCGACGCCACTATGAGCGGAGCCATCACCCTGATAAGCGGTACACCCGCCGACCGCAGGGCCATCAGCTCGTTGTTCTCGTTGAATGACCCCAGAGTCATCACCGATGCCAGCAGCGTAGCAAGCGGGAGGGCGAGGGGGAGGATTGTACACACCCCCCACATCAGGAACTCGAGGATTACGCTCAGGGCAAGACCTTTTCCTACCAGCTCGTCAATATACAGCCACAGAAACTGCATCATCAACGAGAATATCACCACAAGAAGGACCGCTACGAACGGTCCTAATGATGATTTCAGTATGAAACGGTCAAGTCTCTTCAAATTTTCTCAATTAATTTCCCGAGCGCTTCGGCCAGGTTGTCCGCATTGCGTCCTCCGGCTGAAGCAAGACCCGGCTGTCCGCCGCCACCGCCCTGGATGAGCTTTGCGGCATCCTTTATGTCTGCTCCGGCATTCCGTCCTGCCTTCACGAGGTCGTCGGAATACATAAGGAGCAGCTGAGGCTTGCCTTCAACCGCGAAACCCGCGGCAATGGCCGTAAGCGTACTGCTCTTCTGGAGTATGACGGCAGCTTCGCGGAGTGCGGCCGCGTCGGCGTCGAGTCCTGAAAGCGTACTTATTGTAACAAGATTTATTCCGTTCCTGCAGCTTGCTGACTCGAGAAGTCTCTTTGCAAGGTTCGCAGCCTTCTGTTTTGCGAATTCATCCGCCTGCTTCCTGAGCTCGCTGTTCTCTCCAAGAATCCTCTGTATGGCAGTGAGAAGGTCCTGAGGGTTTCCAAGCAGTTCCCTGGCCTTGCCAAGTTTGTCCTCCTCGCTCCTGATATATTCGTCAGCAGGGATGCCGCATACAGCCTCGATGCGCCTTACGCCGGCTGCCACTGCACTTTCGGACAGGATCTTGAAGAATCCGAGGTTTCCCGTGGCCTCGGCGTGGCATCCTCCGCAGAGCTCCACGGAATCACCGAACTTGATGACCCTTACGCGCTCTCCGTATTTTTCCCCGAACAGTGCGATGGCTCCCATTTCCTGGGCCTCGGCCATCGTGGCCACGCGGTTCTCCTCCTTCTTCGAGTTGAGCCTGATAAGCTCGTTCACCCTCTTCTCCGTTGCCAGGAGCTCCTCGTCCGTCATCTTGCTGAAATGTGAGAAGTCGAAGCGCAGGTAGTCAGGACCCACGAACGAACCCTTCTGCTCGACGTGCTTGCCAAGTATCTCCCTGAGGGCCTGGTCCAGAAGGTGGGTGGCCGTGTGATGGTTGGTGATCCTTGTGCGGCGTTCCTTGTCTATGTAGAGGTTGAATCTGTCCTTGACGTCCTCCGGAATCTTCTCGGCGATGTGGATCGTGAGCTTGTTGTCCTCGACGGTGTTGAGGATTGCGATCTTCTCCCCGTCTCCGGAAACGATGTAGCCGGTATCCCCGACCTGTCCGCCCTTCTCCGCGTAGAAAGGCGTATATCTGAACACGAGCTGATAGAGGGTCTTGCCCTTCTGGACGACGGTACGGTAGCGCATAAGCCTTACGCCCTCTGCCTTGTCATCGTCATATCCGACGAAGTGGACCTCTCCCGGATAGACCTCGACCCAGTCCCCGAATTCGTTGGCTGTGGCGTGGCGGGCTCTTTCCTTCTGCTTCTGGAGCTCGGCCTGGAAGCCTTCCATATCTACGGTGAAACCGTGTTCGGATGCTATGAGACCCGTAAGGTCGATAGGGAATCCGAAGGTGTCGTAGAGGGTGAAGGCATCAATGCCGGAGATGACCTTGTTGCCGCTGCTCTTCTCCAGGCATTCGTCGAGAAGCTTGCAGCCGCGCTCGAGGGTGCGCATGAAGGCGAGTTCCTCCTCGCGGATGACGTTCTCGATGAGCGTCTGCTGTTTAACCAGTTCAGGATAGGCCTCTCCCATATCCTCGATGAGCTGCGGGACGAGCCTGCAGAGGAAAGGTTCCTCGATGTTGAGGAAGGTGTAGCCGTATCTCACGGCACGGCGGAGGATTCGTCTGATGACGTATCCGGCCTTGACGTTTGAAGGGAGCTGTCCGTCGCAGATGCTGAAGGATATCGCCCTGATGTGGTCCGCGATGACCCTCATGGCGATGTCGGTCTGCTCGCTCTGTCCGTATTTGAAACCGGAAATCTCACCTATCCTGGCAAGGAGTCCGGTGAAGATGTCGGTGTCGTAGTTGCTGTTCTTTCCCTGGAGCACCGCGCAGAGACGTTCGAATCCCATACCGGTGTCTATGTTCTTCTCAGGGAGGTTGACCAGATGCCCGTCAGCCATCCTCTGGTTCTGCATGAAAACAAGGTTCCAGATCTCGATGACGTGAGGGTCGGACTTGTTGACAAGCTCCGCTCCGCTCAGTCCGCTGGCCTTCTTCTCCTCTTCGCTGCGGATGTCCACGTGGATCTCGGAGCTCGGGCCGCACGGGCCGGTGTCTCCCATCTCCCAGAAGTTGTCGTGCTTGTTGCCGAGTATGATGTGGTCGGCAGGCAGATGCTTGAGCCAGGCCTGGCGGGCCTCCACGTCGAGAGGGGTGCCGTCTTCCTTGTCACCCTCGAACACGGTGGCGTAGAGTATTTTCTCATCAATCTTGTAAACCTTGGTGAGGAGTTCCCAGGCCCAGTCGATGGCCTCCTCCTTGAAATAGTCGCCGAAACTCCAGTTTCCCAGCATCTCGAACATCGTATGGTGGTAGGTGTCGTGTCCGACCTCCTCAAGGTCATTGTGTTTTCCGCTCACACGAAGGCATTTCTGCGAATCCGCGGCGCGGAAGAACTTCGCTTCCGAATTTCCCAGGAAAATATCCTTGAACTGGTTCATTCCGGCATTGGTGAACATCAGTGTCGGGTCGTTCTTGACTACAATGGGTGCCGAAGGCACGATGGTGTGTCCCTTGGATGCAAAAAAATCCAGGAAGGTCTTTCGTATTTCTTTCGATGTCATAGTCGGTTTGATTTATTAAAAGACTACAATACACTTTTTTTCTCAAAATGAGTATATTTGTGGGAATATGGGTGTCAAATCGGGACAAATATTGTATCACGTCAGCGCAGTTGCGGCGGCTCTGGTCATAGCCGGGGGCCTGCTTCTTCTGACCAGTTCGATGAAATCCGTTGTCCTTCCTCACACCTTGATCTTCCGCAAGGTCAGCGCCGGCTGGACAGCAAGGCTCGACGAAGTGAACCGCAGGCTCGACCGCTACCAGAAAGTGCTTGAGAACGTCGAGGAGCGCGACGACAATCTGTACAGGACGACTTTCGGGCTTGACTGCATAGCGGACGGACCGGAAGCTGCATCCTACGCGGATACTCGCAGAAGCCCGTATTCCGATACTCCGGGAACCGAATTCCTCCGGGAGACGGTGTCAAGGATGGATGCCCTTTCCAGAAGGGTCTGCGCCCAGAGCAACGCCCTTGACGAGGTCAGGGGATACACCAGGCACCTGTCCGACATAGCGACGGCGGTCCCTTCGATCCCGCCTCTGCGCCCGAAGGAGGGGACCTACACGCTCTCAAGTCCGTTCGGCTGGAGGGAGGATCCCGTGTACGGAGGGGGCAGGATGCACTGGGGACAGGACTTCGGAACCGACCGGGGAAACCCTGTACACGCCACCGGGGACGGTATAGTGGAGGTCGCCGACAGCAGATATGCAGGATACGGCAGGGAGGTGATGATCAATCACGGATACGGATACAGAACCAGATACGCCCACCTCAGCAGGATGAATGTGAGCGAAGGGGATACTGTGCGCAGGGGGGATGTCGTCGGATTCGTGGGCAGCACGGGCAAAAGTACCGGTCCGCACCTGCATTACGAAGTGATCTTCAGGGATGTACAGGTTGATCCGCTCAACTATATGGATCTGTCGATGAGCGTCGATGACTATGCTGAAATGACGGGAGGGAAATGAACCGCAGACTGAGATACATATTGTACGTCCTGGCCCTGACGGTGGTTTTCTATGCCGCCGGGTCCTTCCTTTTCAGCGGAGGATATGAGTCGCTGCTCGCAAGGGGGAACAGGGCGCACAACAAGCTGTATCCGGAGATTCTCGAGAGGGAGCAGCTCATCAGGGATGCGGTCGCGTCGCTCCAGTACAGGGATGACAACCTCTACAGGGACATATTCGGCACCGAGGCTCCGGATCTCGGGGCTCTCGAGATACCGTCCGGGACTTCCCTCGACCAGGCGGAGGCGGATGCCGCTGCCGTGGAGGACAACTTCAGTGAGATATTCAGGACCCTGGCCGCCGGGGAGGAGCCCGTCCCTCCGATGTGCTTCCCGGTCCGGGACATATCGTATGCCCAGGCGGGAGCATCGGTAGGGGAGAAGTACAACCTCGTGTACAAGATGAACATGCGTCACGATGGGATGGATTTCATAGTCCCCCTGGGATCGGATGTGCTTGCTTCGGCCGACGGGGTCGTGATCAGGGTGGGGCATTCGGAAAGGGTGCAGGGCAAGTTCATAGAGATAATACACAACGGCAGGTACGTGAGCAGGTACGTCTACGTATCCGACATCAAGGTACACAAGGGGACCCTGGTGAAGGCCGGGGACAGAATCGCCTCCGTCGGAATGGCCGGAGCGGCCTTCATACCTCACCTGCACTACGAACTGGAGAGGGACGGGGTCATCCTCGACCCGATGGACCACTGCTTCGCCTCAGTTGTGCCGACGGAATACGCATATTTCCTGTATATGGCCGAAAACACCGAACAATCAATGAATTAGGATATGGATAAATTGTACTTTACGATCAGCGAGGTTGCTGAACAGCTCGGGGAGAACGTTTCTGCAGTGCGCTTCTGGTCAAACACATTCGAGAAATTCATCAAACCGCGCCGTACGGCCAAGGGAAACAGGCAGTACACGGCGGAGGACATCGAGACCCTGAAGCAGGTCAGGCACCTGCTCAAAATCGACGGCCTGACCATCGAAGGGGCGACAAAACAGCTCTCTGCCGGCCGTTCTTCAGTGGACAGGGCGGTGAAAGCCCTCGATTCCCTGAAGGAGATTCGTTCGCAGCTTGTGGAAATAAGAAAAACGCTGTAGAATTCACGGAAAAATTTCTAACTTTGCATTTCGCACTATTTTAGAATACAGAGATATATGGCTAGCACAAAAAACAAGAAGTTCCAGGCTCCTATCGACGAGAAGGAAACTTTCGTATCGCTTCAGAAAAATTTCGCTTCCGCAGAGGACATCGAGGATAAATTGAAGGTCCTCGCTGCGCTTCAGGCGGCTGACAACGCTATCGAAAAGATCGTTCAGCTCCGTGGAGAACTTCCGGGGGAGGTTGCGGAACTTGAGGATGAGGTCGCTTCAATCGAGGCGAAGATGGCCCACGTCAGGGAACTCATCAGCGGATATGAAGAGTCCATCAAGCTCGCAGGCGAATCCATCACAGGTATCGATTCCGAGATAGAGAAGTACCAGAACCAGCTCGGGAACATAGCCAACAGCCGTGAATACGACTCCATCAACAAGGAACTCGAGAACATGAACCTCGAGAGGATGATCTGCGAGAAGAACATCAGGGAGGCGAAGGAGTCCATCCAGGCCAAGGAGGCCGAGGTGGAAAGGCTCGAGGAGGTGCTTGCCGCACGCAAGGATGACCTCGCGATCAAGAACGAGGAGCTTGCCACCATCGTTGAATCCACTTCCGCCGAGGAAAAGAAGCTCCAGGCTACAAGGAAGGCCTGCGCCGACAAGATCGACGAGCGCACCATCAGCGCGTACGAGCGCATCAGGAACAGTGTCCACAATCATCTCGCGGTAGTTCCGGTCTACAATTCTGACAGTTGCGGAGGATGCTTCAGCACCATCACCCCACAGCGCATAATAGAGAGTGAACCAGGCAAGAAACTGGTCATCTGCGAGCACGGCGGACGCATTCTTGTCGGCAGCAGCATCATCGGGGAATAAAATATGGCGGAGCAGAAAGCGCGCGGCAGCAGAAAGGCTGACAATGTCAACCTTGACGTCCTGGGGCTTGAGATGGGTAATAAACCCCCTCAGGCTCTTGACGTAGAGAAAGCCGTGCTCGGAGCGATGCTCCTGGAGCCCGCCTGCGTCGACCAGGCCCTGGAGGACCTCAATACCGGATGTTTCTATGACCC
>JAKSKC010000062.1 GCA_024401945.1 Bacteroidales bacterium | reverse complement strand
GTCGTAGGTCCTGCCGAAGACAAGGTCCACGTTGGTGCGCGAGCCTATGTACGGCAGATAGTCGGCCTCGCTGCGCGAAGGCGCCCCCGCCACGGTGAACCGGTACTGCGGGAACCTGTCCGCCACCTCCATGCACACGGGCATCATCCTGGATATCTCCCCCTTCCTGGACCCGGCGAGCACGGCCACACCGCCCTCCACGGACCCGCCGGACACGGCCACACCGCCCTCCACGGACCCGCCGGACACAGCCACACCGCCATCCACGGACCCGTCGGACACGGCCACGCCGCCCTCCCTTTCCAGAGGTTTGAATTCGTGCGAGTCCACTGCATCCACCAGAGGATTGCCCCTGTAGATATACTCTATGCCCTTCCTGTCGAAGTATTCCCTTTCGAAAGGGAACACTATGAAGAGCTTGTCAACGTACTCCTTCAGCTTGCGGTTGCGTCCCTCCCTGGAGGCCCAGGTCTTCGGGGCGATGTAGTAGAACACCCTGATCCCCTTCCCGTGGCAGAACTCCGCCATCTTCATATTGAATCCCGGATAGTCCACAAGGATGACCACATCCGGGTTCCATCCGAGCACATCCTTCCTGCAGAAGTCCAGATTGCCTGCGATCCTCCACGCCTTGGCGATGACGTCGCTCACCCCCATCACCGCAGTGTCCCTGTAGTGACGCACCGGTGCGCACCGGGCGGCGGCGGCCATCAGGTCGCCTCCCCAGAACCTGAACTGTGCGGATGCATCCTCCTGCCTCAGGCCCTTTATCAGGTTGCTTGCGTGCAGGTCGCCGGAAGCCTCCCCCGCTATGATGTAGTATCTCATATTCCCAATCCAGCCTTGCGGAGCCTTTCGGACTCCTCGTAGTCAGTACTGTCTATCTTGTGCGCCGTCAGGGTGATGTACCCCTGCGCGAGCATATGGTGGTCGCTCGGTTCCGTGTTGTTGTCATTGTCGACGATGTCGCCCACCATCATATATACCTTCTCCCCTTCCTCGACCTGCGGGAAGCCGGAGATTCCCATATCCTCCGGATTGACGCCGACCCTGGCGAAGATGCCCTTGTCGTAGGGACGGAACTCCCTCTCCCAGTGCATCACACCCTGATGACATATCCTGATGCCCTTGATGTCCTTTCCGGGGATGTCCGGGAAATTGACGTTGTAGTAGGTGCCGAACTTACCGTCCATCAGGGAGATGAGCTTCGAGAGAAGGTCCGGGAACATCCCGCGCACCGTGGAGAAGTCCGCCCTCGGCAGCATATTGTCCAGTGATACGCCGACAGCCGGAATCCCGGCCAGGGCCGCCTCGCGCGCAGCGCCAAGGGTGCCCGAGTACAGCGCCGCCGATGCCGTGTTGGCTCCGTGGTTGATGCCCGAGATCAGCAGGTCCGGCTTCGATTCCGTGAAGATCTCGTCGATGGCCCACTTGACGCAGCTGGCCGGAGTGCCGTCCAGATACCACCAGCTCTCCGCCGGATCGTCGCTGATATGCTTCACCGCTATCGGTCTGAATCCCATCGACACGGCCATCGACATACCGGACTGATGATATTTCGGGGCCACTATCGTAAGTTCGCCCAGAGGGCGCAGCATTTCCACGAGTTCTCTCAGGCCCTGCGCAGCATAGCCGTCGTCATTTGTGATCAGAATTTTCATCAAGCGGTATTATTTCTACAAATATAATTGATTTTCACTTATTTTTTTGATAATTTTGCGCGTTTGAAACCCAACGGGTTAGAAAGTTGTTTAACAAAAATCATAAATCAAAATGGTAAAACTTGGTATTAACGGATTCGGTCGTATCGGCCGTATGGTATTCCGTGCAGCAGTGGAAAACTTCCCTAATGACATTGAGGTTGTAGGTATCAACGACCTTCTCGATCCTGATTATCTCGCTTACATGCTCAAGTACGATTCAGTTCACGGAGCATTCAAGGGCGACATCGCAGTTGAAGGAAACACCCTTATCGTCAACGGAAAGAAGATCCGCCTCACCGCTGAGATGGATCCTGCAAACCTCAAGTGGAACGAGGTTGGAGCAGAGGTCGTAGTTGAGTCTACCGGTCTCTTCCTTACAGATGACAAGGCACGCAAGCACATCGAGGCTGGTGCAAAGAAGGTCATCATGTCAGCTCCTTCAAAGGATGCCACCCCAATGTTCGTATACGGTGTCAACCACACAACATATGCAGGCCAGGACATCATCTCCAACGCTTCCTGCACCACCAACTGTCTCGCCCCTATCTCCAAGGTGCTCAATGACAAGTTCGGTATCGTCCGCGGACTTATGACAACCGTTCACGCTGCCACAGCTACCCAGAAGACCGTTGACGGACCTTCAAAGAAGGACTGGAGAGGCGGACGTGGAATCCTCGAGAACATCATCCCATCATCAACAGGTGCAGCCAAGGCTGTAGGTAAGGTTCTCCCTGAGCTCAACGGCAAACTTACCGGTATGAGCCTCCGCGTTCCTACATCAGACGTCAGCTTCGTTGACCTCACCGCCGAGCTCAAGACCCCTTGCACATACGAGGAGATCTGCGCAGCTATGAAAGAGGCTTCCGAGGGCGAACTCAAGGGAATTCTCGGATACACCGACGAGTGCGTTGTTTCAACTGACTTCCGCAACGAGAGCAAGACCTCCGTATTCGACGCCAAGGCCGGTATCCAGCTCGACTCAACCTTCGTTAAGGTTTGCGCCTGGTACGACAACGAGTGGGGTTACTCAAACAAAGTCCTCGAAATGGCAAAGGTCATCACAAAGTAATTACCTTTAACATATCATATCCCGAATGGCCGGCTGCGTTGCCGGCCATTCCTGTCTCCCGGGCGGGCCCATTCCTGTTTCCGGGCGGTGGTGTCCGTTTCCGGAGCGGGGCCATTCCTGTTCCCAGAGCGGTGGTGCACGTTTCCGGGGCGGGGCCTGTTCCCGGGCGGGCCCCATTCCTGTTTCCGGGCGGTGGTGTCCGTTTCCGAGTGGGGCCCATCGACCATAATTTCCTGCATAATTTGGCCAGCAATACGAAGCTAGGGCCCCGCGGAGATCAAGCAGACCCGATTCATACCGCAGACTGCTCGACATCAATGACAGCAACGCAAAGACCGTTGACGCATTGATGGAACTTGAGCCCCCCAGCGCTCTTCCCCGACGAAGGCAACGCCGGCAGCGAGGAGGAACTCCGAAATATTCCCCCGCAGATGCCGGCGTAACCGCCGAGCCTGGTTATGCGAGGCGGCGGTGCCTTTTTTTGCGAGGTGGCGGTGCCTCCACCAGGACAGGCAACATGGAAAAGATAGGCGGCGGTGCCTGCTTTTCATCGTAATCAAGTTACGCAAAAATGCCCTGCACACGCTTCCAGCGTAACTTGACGCGCTTGTGAACGCGTCAAGTTATCGCGATCCCTATCTGAAGGCCTTCCAGGGCACATCGCCATAACTTGATTTTCATTCTCTCTGACAACTGCGGATACTAAGGGAGCCTCGAAGGTTTTTCTGA
Source organism: Bacteroidales bacterium (assembly GCA_024401945.1). The sequence goes on along the minus strand of JAKSKC010000062.1, from coordinate 4,405 downwards.
CGATAACAACATTCCTGGCAGCATCAGCAATTCCAGCAACGTCAGCATTCCTGGCGGCATCAACATTCCTGACGGCAACGTCAACAATTCCGGCAACGTCAACATTCCTAGCGGCATCAGCATTCCTAGCGGCATCAGCATTCCTGACGGCATCAGACCGCGGGCGGTCCAGTCGGCTTACGCCGACCCTACCCGGGCAAATGCCCGCCTGCGGTTCTGTGCCGCCAGGAATCTTACCTGTGCTCGATGTCAGGCCTATGCGGACGTAGATATATTTTGCGTTAATCAAATTTGTTATTACATTCGCGTATTGAATGAGAATTGCGGTTGAGAGAAGGCAAGCTCTCGATGCTAACTACAACAGAGTATTTTATTTCGCAAGAAATGGATGCTCTGTTTTTTTTGCGTTAAAGCGGATGATGTACTACCCGAGCCGCCCAATGCTCTCATACTGTATTAATTCATTGCAAAATGAAAATTCTCATTCAAATTATCAGCATTCGAGAGCGCCTCGCAATACTCCGTGAGGAAGAGGCCCGCCGCAAGCCTGTCCGCGTCAGAGGCCACTTCAGAGTGGTCGGAGGGCGCAAGGTTTACGTCAAAACACATTACCGGAAACGGTAATTGAAGCATCTTCTTCCCATCCGCTCGGGAGCCGTCTGCTTGCCTGCAGGTGGCTCTCGTTATTTATTCTTTTTCCCTGTGATATGCGCTTATTCGAGGCGGGAATCACAGCCATTCCCCATATGGCACGAACCCCGACGAAGGCAACGCCGGCAGCGAGGAGGAACTCCAAAATATTCCCCCGCAGATGCCGGCGTAACCGCCGAGCCTGCTTTTGCGAGGCGGCGGTGCCTGCTTCCGGGCGGGACCATTCCTGTTTCCGGAGCGGCGGTGCCTCCACCAGGACAGGCAACCTGAAAAGATAGGCGGCGATGCCTGCCTTTCATCGTAATCAAGTTACGCAAAAATGCCCTGCGCACTTCCAGCGTAACTTGACGCGTTTGCATCCGGTGTCGCAGGATAACATGAAATTCGCAATCCACAACACACCCTGCTGGAGAGCCCCTGAGAGGCGTTTTGTGTGGAGTACGCGGTCATATTGAACTCGTAATCCATCTGCGATGCGCTTCTACAGCGTTCTATTGAGGTAGGTTGTGGATTACGAATTTCATGTTATCCATTTGGCCTTTAACGCTCCTAGGTCAGGGCTGTCAGAGCGGAGAGGGCACTGAGGGCGAGACTGAGGGATTCGGAGAATTCCGCAGAGTCTGGGATTTCCGAGGTCTCGGGAGAAGCGATGGAAGGTGGAGACGCGTTGGACGCTGGAGATTTTTGGAATGCGGAAGGAGTATAGGATGCAGGGGATGCGGCCAAAGAAGGAGATTCCAGGGATGCGGAAGAAGAAGGGAAAGAAGCAACAGCAATAGCAGTGGCTTCGTCGAGGCTCCGGGGATTCAGGAAGAAGAGAAAGCCCTGCTGGCCGCGGAGATTTTCCAGGGCGACGGAGTTCGAGGTGAGCTGATATCCGACACTGACGTCGTCCTTGGTACAGAGGTACTGCAGCTTGTTCACCAGTGCCCGCTCGAATCCCTGATACACGCTGTTCTCCAGAGCTGGGGCGACAGCCGACAACGTTCTGGAGGCAGAGCCAGTGCCGGCAACACTTTTCGAGGCAGATCCCGTACTGGCAGCACTTTTCGAGGCAGAGCCGGGAACAGAACCGACGGTAGAACCAACTACAGAACCGACGGCAGAGCTGCCGCCCGCCGCTTCCGCCAGCGACTGCCAGTCAAGGTCGATACCGGCCAGACTCTCTTCGATGAGGCGCCGGTGAAGGACATCAACCGCTTCCTTCAACTCGTCGCAATGGCCGCGGAGCCGGGACTCCTCTCCGATGATATCCGACTCCTGCAGACGCTCCAGGGTCTCCCAGCGAGGGATGAGGCGGAACTTCAACGTTCTTGACAACGGGTACAGACCTCGGAACTCGTCAAGAGGATTCATAATACGCCCTTTCTTCACGGCAATCCCTTGCCCGGCGCTTCCCCTTCCGGAGTATCTGTGGTATAAAAATGAAAGACGTGGGAGTCTTACTGTTGCTTATCCCACATTCAGGCCTTGGCTGCCCACTTCAGAGATAAGCAACGCAGCCAGCCCACGTCAGGATGAATATACAGTTCCTCCCACACCATAAGTGCGGTGACTGAAAGTCATCACTAGTGGACGTCCCGTTGCCGTTTCTTCCTGAAGTAATTCAAATTGCCAAGTTCGAATGTGGAAGATAAACGTCAAGTAACGTCTTCAATATGTCCCGGCCCTCCCCACTATGCGCGAGCTGGCCGGATTGCAGATATATGCATAAAAATTCAACAAACAAACAATTTTACGTTTTTGAATATCGGGTGCCATATATTTTCCCATATTGCGGGTGATATGAGAAAGGGTATTCTGATTATGGCGGCACTGTGCGTGTGCTGCGGCAAGACTGAGGAGCCGTCCGCAAAGGCCGTGGAAGACAGTGAAACAAGTGTCCGGATAGTGCTGGAGTCCGTTCAGGGATTCCGGAAAAGCGATGTTTTCATATATGACTCGACGCCACTGCGACGGCTTCGTAAACACATTCAGATAAAAAACGTCACAAATGTCAACTCGGACACGGTTCGTACCACGCTCCCTGAGGGAGACTGGACCGTCACCGCGGTAGCCGACAGTCCCTGGGAGTTCAATCTGGACGCCCTATCAGGCTACGAGGCATTCGAGGCGCTGGAGATTCCATTCGGGCACGACACTCCCGAGCGCCGTATCCAGAGCGGCAACAATACACTGTCGGTGAGGGAACCCGGCTCGGAAGGAAGCCGCGGCGCCAACAGCGCGGCCATCGGGATGGTCCCCCTGATGAGTTCGATAGAGGTGGTGGAGATCCGCAATATGAGCGGGTGCCTGAGCGCAGCGACGCCTGGACTTACCGCCATAGAGCTTTATCTGACCGACGCCAGCGCAGGAGCCGGGTTATGCCGCGCATCCGGCTTCCGGCCGACGGAATGGCTCAACAGGGACGGACTGTCGGAAAGCGACCTGGCCTCGATTCCCAACCCCTGGCTCCTGTACAGGAGGGTCAGCGGCACGGCGGGGGCCGGGGACCTGTATCCGCAGGTCAGCCTGTACTGCTATCCGAACGACGCCCCGGCCGGGGACATCGCATCCCCGAGGACGGGCGTGACGCTCCGGGGGACGATGAACGGGCGCCAATGCTGCTGGAACGCCGTCCTGCCTGCAATTCCCAGGGGCAGCGCGCTGAGGGTCGGGTTCACGCTGCTCTCAGAGGATGATTTCAGTTACGAAGTGTATTGATGCGCGGTTCATTTTGCTATCTTTGCAGAGTTATGGAAATATTCAGGCAACTTCATCACATCGACAAGGACATCACGCTCGCCATCAACGGTCTGGACAGCCAGTTCACCGATCCGGTATGGCAGCTTTTCTCGGACAAATACATATGGGCGGTGCTCTATCTCGCGGTGCTGGTCTTCCTGTTCAGGAACCTGGGATGGAAAAGGGCGCTCGTCGTCGTGGCGGGCATCGTGCTGACCATCACCTGCTGCGACCAGCTCGGCAATCTGACCAAGGCCTATTTCGCGAGGCTGAGGCCCTGCTGGGACGGGGAAATGGTGCAGAGGGGCCTGAATATGCTGGAGGGCAAGGGAAGTCTCTACGGGTTCTACTCGGCCCACGCGGCCAACGCGATGGGCTTCGCAGTCAGTTCCTGGATGGGATTCAGGAACGACCGCAGCAGGAACTACAACATATACGGGGTACTGATCGTGCTCTGGGCCCTGCTGGTCGGTATGAGCAGGGTGTTCGTGGGGAAGCACTTCTTCGGGGATGTCTGCACGGGTTTCGCCGTGGGAGCGCTGGTCGCAGTCCTAATCAGTCTGGTCAGCTCCGGAATAATCAACTTTCTGGCGAAGAGGTCTGAAGTGTCTCGGTGATTCATATCCGGGGATAGTGGAGTGCCAGCGCCTCATCTGCTCGAGGGCGGCATCCCGGTTGTAACCGGTTCCCCTCGGATGAAGCACCTTCACGCGGTCATCCACCACAACCAGCAGTTTCCTGATCCTGGCGACGTGGGCCAGGGCGAGGTCTATCCCCCACCCGAACCTGTTGACCGAGCAGTCCACCGGCAGGATGTCGGGCAGGATGTCGGTCCTGACCATATGGAACCATCCCTCCTGGAAATTCACGTTCCTTATTCCTCCCGTGAAATGGCAGAGGCTCTGGATATGGGCCCTGCCCCTGAAGGAGAGCCGGCAGCTCGGCTGATAGAGCGCGACGTTGGTGGAACGGGACATCGAGTCCATCGCCTTGATGAGCGCCGCGGTATTGGCCGGGTCTATCTCGATGT
>JAKSKC010000061.1 GCA_024401945.1 Bacteroidales bacterium | reverse complement strand
TGCCGCAATGATTATCTTTGCTATATTAAACGGAATTTTATTCAACTGACTGATGGTATCGATGCAGGACATAGCCGACAGGGTCGGCGTTTCGAAGAGTGCGGTCTCCCTTGTCTTGAACGGCAAGGCCGGGAACCGCGTAAGCGAGGGCACCAGAATGCGCATTCTCAAAGCTGCTTCTGATATGAATTATCAGGTCAACGAGGTCGCGCGGAGCCTTCGCACGGGACAGTCAGGCATCATCAGTGTCATAGTGACAGACATTTCCAACGAATTCTTCGGAAGACTTGTTTCCCGTATCCAGGAGGAAGCGAAGAAGCAAGGCTATCTGGTGCTGACGGTAAATACCAACGAGAGTGCCGACGAGTTCGCGTCAGCAGTGCGCAAGCTCATGGGAAAGCACGTGGACGGCATCATCTCTGTGACTCCTCCCGGAGGACTGGACACACTTATGGAGATCAAGGCCGCCGGCATTCCGCTGGTGCTTGTGGACAGGAATTTCAGAGAGGTCGGCGTCGATTTCGTAGGGGTGGACAATTATACTTCGGCGAAGGAGGCTGTCTCCGGCCTCATATCCGCAGGATGCAGGAAAGTGGCGTATGTGGGCCGTTCCCTCGATGTGGGTACCCTGAATGAACGTTTCATGGGGTACGAGGACGCGTTGAAGGAGGCCGGGCTCTATGGAACGGCTCCCGTGAAGTTCGTCAACTTCGGAGACAACGAGGGGGACGGTGACGTGCGTGAGGCTATGAGGGAACTTATGGCTCCCGGTTCGGACGTTGATGCCATCTTCTTCAGTTCATGCAGGATGTTCACTCAGGCGATGGGCCATATCCCGGCTCCCGTCAATGGCGGGACTCCTGACATCCGTCTGCTTTGCTTCGATGATGCCAGCTCGTATGTGTCTTCCGTGTATCCGGTTTCGTATGTTGCACAACCGGTGGCCGATATCGCCAGAAAGGCATTCGAACTTCTGTATGGACGTATCGGAGGCATCCCCGGAGGCGATGAGTATATTTTCAAGACGAAATGCATATAAATATGAATATGAATGTGAAACGTTTCCTTCTGGCTGCAGTCATGCTTGCAATGGCATCGGCAGCCTTTGGTGACAACTCGAAATATGTCAATCTTTTCCTTGGCACGGCAGGGGACCATGGCCAGGTGTCGCCTGCGGCACAGGTTCCTTTCGGTCTGGTGTCTGTGTGTCCGGACTGCATCCCTCCGCAGCATGCCGGCTACGATTATGAAGTGACGGCTGTCTCAGGCATATCTGTCACACGTATGAGCGGCACCGGCGGTGCGGGTACGGGCGGCAACCTGAGCATCCGTCCTGCATTGCCTGATGCTCCGCTCGACATCGTCAAGGGGACGGAGAAGGCGCATCCGGGATATTATGAGACCCGTTTCGCGAATGGGGTCAGGACCAAGCTCACGGCTACGCACAATGTCGCTTTCGAGAGGTACGAATTCCCGCGGAACGCGGAGAAGGTGCTCTATGTGGATTTCAACTCCGGAATAGACCGTCATCGCAGTGAGTGCGGCTACAATGTGTTGGATGAGAATGACATCAATGGATGGTGCCGCACTTCCACTGTGGCCAATAAGGGTGCATATACGTTGTTTTTCCATATGAACTTCTCAGCTCCGTTCAAGGTGGAGAGGCAGGATGCGGCGACGGCTCTGCTTCGCTTTGACGGTGATGTGCGTGACGTGGAGGTGAGGATTGCCCTGTCGCCTGTGGATTGTGCATCGGCCTCCGTGGAGATGGCGCGCTGCAGCGACAGACTGTTCGGAAATGTCCATGCCGAAGCGAAGGAGGCCTGGAACACCATTCTTTCCAAAGTGGATGTACAGGGGTCTACCCAGGAGCAGAAGGTCCTCTTCTATACCAGCATGTACCGTGTGTATCTCAGCCCGTTCGTGGCGACTTCGACCGATGGGATGTACCGCGGCACCGACGGCAGGACGTACAAGGCGTCCGGATGGACATACTACGGCGGATGGAGCATGTGGGATACTTACCGCACCAAATTCCCTATGCTTGCTGTGCTTTCTCCCGATGCCATGAGTGACATCTGCCGGTCACTTGTGTCCCTGTATGTGACCGGCAAGAAGAACTGGGCCACCCTGACGCAGCGCGCCCCGCCCGTTCGCACCGAGCACTCGCAGGTGACGCGGCTGGACGCTTGGAGCGAGGGAGTGCGCGGTTTTGACATGTCGGAAGCCCTGCCTGCAATGGAGCAGGAAGTGGTGGACGGTCTCAAACCGAAATCCACTCAGGGACTTACCCGTAATGCCCCGGACCAGAAGATGGAGACGGTGTACGATCTCTGGGCGCTTTCCAGGATTGCGGGTATCTGCGGCAAGCCGGACGCGGCGAACCGTTACGGGGAGGATTCCCGTTCGCTTTTCGAGCGCACCTGGAAAGGCGAATTCATGACTATCACGGACAGATTTGCCCTGATGAAGGGCAACGGCATGTATCAGGGCACCAGATGGCAGTACCGTTGGGCTGCTCCGATGTATTCATACCGGATGAAAGAGCTGGTCGGGAGCGAAAGGCTTGCCTCGCAGCTCAGCGAATTCTTCAGCAGACATCTTTTCAACCAGGGCAACGAACCTGACATACAGACACCGTTCATGTTCAATATGTTCGGGCATCCTGAACGTACGGACTCGCTGGTACATGCATTGCTGACGGATGAGAGGATGATACACATCTACGGCGGAAACGCCGAATTCCCGGAGCCGTTCGTTGGCCGCGCTTTCCGCAACAGGGTGGATGGCTACGCTCCGGAGATGGATGAGGACGACGGCACCATGAGTGCATGGTATATGTTCTGTCAGATGGGTTTCTATCCGGTATGTCCCGGCACTGACAGCTACGAGCTGTTCACCCCTCTTTTCAAGTGCATCAGGATGCATCTCCCTACCGGTGAACTGGTGATCCGCAGGAGATGCCGTGAAGCTTCCTCCACTGTAATAAAAGTGGATGGAGCGCCACTTGAAGGACGCTCCATCTCGCATTCACGTCTCTTCGGTGCGAAGGAGATCGTGTTTGAATAGATTCTATTTACTATCTCGTCATCAGGCTTTTGCCTTAGGCTTCAACAGCACGAAAGCGCAAAGCGCAAGGTATGCCACACACAGGGCGATGATGGCAAGCGAGCCTGTCTGCGACCCGAGCTTGTCGGCTGTGAGTCCCATGAGCAGGGTGACCACACCTCCGCCGACGATACCCATTATCATCAGGCCTGAGATCTCGTTCGACTTCGAAGGCATGTAGTTTATGCCGAGGGAGATGATGATGGAGAATACGCTTGCCGAGAAAAATCCGATCAGTCCGAGGAGGACGAGGATGAGTATCCTTCCCTGTGCGAAGAACAGTCCTGCCAGTGCGAGGGCGACGATGCTTATCGCTATCATGAAGAATTTCCTGTCGGCCACCTTCGTGAGTGCGAATGCTCCGACGAACGCTCCGGCCGTCTTGCAGATGAAGTAGAGGCTGATGCCGAGCTGGGCGTGGTCGATGTCCATACCGCAGCGTTCCATGAGGAGTTTCGGCGTGATCACGTTGGCACCCACATCAAGTCCGACTACCGTGAATATTCCCATGAAACAGCAGAATATGTAACCGTTGCCGAGAAGTTTGAATGTCTCCACGAGAGATGTGCCGCCCGCTGCCGGTGTCTCCTCGATCCTTGTGCAGAGCAGCCAGATGGATGAGATGAGGGTGAGTATCGCGAAGATAGGGAACACATATTTCCATGATCCGAACATATTGGCGCACCAGAGTGCCAGGAACGGGGCGCTGCAGGCCGACAGGGCCTTGAGTACCTGACCGGCGGAGATGTAGCTCGAGAGGGAACCCTTTCCGCCCGCAGCATCTGAGAGCAGAGGGTTGAGCGCCACCTGGATGATGGTGTTGCCGATGCCTATCATGGCACAGGCGATGAGGCAGGTGACGATGTTGTAGCTGATCAGAGGTATCAGCATTCCGAGGAATGTGACGACGTTGCTGACCTGCACGGCCGTCTTGCGGCCCGCCTTGTTCATGAACAGCGCTGTCGGGGCGCTGAGGAACAGGAACCAGATGTAGATGGCCATCGGGATGATGCCGGCAACCGTCTCACTGAGAGCGAAGTCCTCCTTGATGTGATTCTGGAGGATGCCTGTCATGTCTCCGAAGCCCATTATGATGAAGGCGAAGAGGACAGGGATGATAGCTGTTTTCTTGTTGCTCATGTATTTAGAGGTTATTGGTTTGTGTATTACGGATAATCGTGGTTTGTCCATTACAAATATAGACAAAAATCGGATAGTGCAATCTTAAAACAAATACTTAGTAAATCGGTTGATTAGTTCGTTTGATTATTTCGCGGAATTTGCTTACTTTGCATAATTGTTTGGAAACTAATTTTCACTATTGATTATATGGCCAGTGTAGTAATTATGCCGAAACAAGGGCAATCAGTTGAGAGTTGCATTGTTACGGAGTTCAAGAAGAAAGTTGGCGACAAAGTCTCCGTGGGGGACGTGTTGTTCAGCTATGAGACCGACAAGGCCTCTTTCGACGAGGAAGCCAAGGTGGAAGGCACCGTCCTCGCCGTTTTTTTTAAGGATAACGATGAAATACCTTGCCTGACCAACGTGATGGTCATCGGTGCAGAGGGCGAATCCTTCGCGGAATTCGCACCGGGCGGAGCAGCTCCTCAGGCAGAGGCTGCCGCCCCTCAGGCCGCCGCTCAGGCTGCTCCTCAGCCAGCTGCCGGAGCTCCGGCTCCTGAAGCTCCTGCGGAAAAGGAGGCAGTTGCAGCCGGCCCTGTTGTGGAGGGCGCTCCGGTCTCCCCGAGGGCGCGCAAACTCGCAGCGGAGAAATGCGTTAACACTGCACAGATAGCCGGTTCGGGCCCTCACGGACGTATCATCGAACGCGACGTGCAGGCTGCGGCCGTCAGCATGACCGGCCTCGCAAAGGCTAAGATGGCCGAGGGTGGATTCGCCGCAGGCGAAGGTACAGGACTGGCCGGTACGGTCAAGGCCGGAGACCTCAAGGTCTGGAAGGCCAACCATACAGACATTGCGGGCGAAGGGTCCGAATTCAAGGTCGAGAAGATGTCCAACATGCGCAAGCTCATTGCGAAGAGCATGTACAATTCATTGCAGAACAGTGCCCAGCTCACCCATATGCTCGGTGCTGATGCCAGGAAAATCCAGGCTCTCAGGAAGAAGGCCAAGAAAGCACTCGAGGAGGGAAGGATCGATGCGAACATCACCATCAACGATTTCGTATGCTTCGCCGTCATCCGCGCCCTGCAGAAGTTCCCGAAAGTCAATTCGCACTGTCTGGGTGATGCCATGCGCATATTCAATACAGTGAACCTCGGCTGCGCCGTGGATACCGAGCGCGGACTTATGGTCCCTGCCGTGCTTCACGCCGAAGACCTCAATATCGCCGGTCTGAGCAAGGCCCTCAAGAGGGTGGCTGACGACTGCAAGAAAGGCAGCTGCAACCCTGACCTTCTGTCCAGCGAGGCGGCTTCATTCACCGTCAGCAACCTGGGCGGCTTCGGAGTCGAGTATTTCACCCCTATCATCAACGTGCCTCAGAGCGCCATCCTCGGCGTGGGCACCATCACTCTCCGTCCGAAGGACCTCGGTGCCGGAGTGGTCGGATTCGTCCCTTACATGGGCCTTTCCCTCACCTACGACCACAGGGCGATCGACGGAGGCGAGGCAACCCGTTTCCTCAAGCAGGTCGCCACGGAGATAGAAACCCTTGATATCGAATTCTAATCTAATACTATAATAATGCACGATTTGGCGATTATCGGCGGCGGTCCCGGAGGTTATGTGGCCGCAGAGCGCGCAGGGGCGGCCGGCCTCAGCGTGGTGCTGTTCGAGAGGAAGGAGCTGGGCGGTGTATGTCTCAATGAAGGCTGCATCCCTACCAAGACTCTCCTTTACAGCGCGAAAGTCTATAATTATGCTCTCCAGGGAGACCATTACGGAGTTTCCGTGGAAAATCCTTCATTCGACTACGGCAAGATAGTGGAGCGCAAGAACAAGGTGGTCCGCAAGCTCGTAGGAGGCGTGAAGGCCAAGATGAAGGGCGCGAAGGTGGAAGTTGTCAAGGCTGATGCGGTCATCAAGGGCCGTGGAGCCGAAGGCATCACCATCGAGGCCGACGGACAGCAGTATCAGGTCCGCAATCTCCTGATATGCGCAGGTTCCGAGGCTGCCGTTCCTCCATTCCCGGGCCTCAAGGAGGCCGGTGACGTGATTGTCACCAACAGGGAGATTCTTGCGTTGACAGAGCGTCCGAAGGAGCTCGTCGTCATCGGAGGCGGAGTCATCGGAATGGAATTCGCTGCATTCTACAACACCCTCGGGACGAAGGTGACAGTAGTGGAGATGCTCCCGAAGATACTGGGACCTCTCGACAACGAGATCAGCTCCATGCTTCAGGGCATCTATGCCAAGAGGGGAATCGAGTTCTGCCTCAACTGCAAGGTTACCGGCATCGAGGGCAACAAGGTCGTCTACCTCGATCCTGACGGGAAGGAGTGCCGTGTGAGCGGAGACAAGATCCTTGTCAGCGTCGGACGCCGCGCCAACATTTCCGGGTACGGACTCGAGAACCTCGGAGTGGACATGCTGCTCAACCGTGGAGGCAAGCCTTGCGGAATCAAGGTGGACGAGCACATGCGTACCAATATCCCTAACGTATACGCCGCAGGTGACGTCACGGGATTCTCGATGCTCGCGCACACCGCTTCGCGTGAAGGCGAGGTGGCCGTGAACAACATCCTCGGAAAGAAGGACGTGATGCGTTACAATGCCATCCCGGGTGTGGTCTATACCAATCCTGAGGTAGCAGGTGTCGGTCTGACCGAGGAGGAGGCCAAGGCCAAGGGCATCGACTTCAAGGTGGTCAAGCTCCCTATGGCCTATGCGGGCCGTTTCATCGCCGAAAATGAAGGAGGCGAGGGCGTATGCAAGATCATCGTCGGCGCCCGTTACCATGAAGTCCTCGGCGTACATATGCTCGGCAACCCTTGCTCCGAGATGATACACAGCGCATGTATCGCCATAGAACAGGAAATGACAGTGGAACAGCTCAAGGAAGTGGTGTTCCCTCATCCGACAGTATCAGAAATAGTCAAGGAAACAATATTCACATTGAAATAAACAAACCATGCCAAAGTCAATATACATCGACCCGAATGAGGTCCTCCGCCCGTCAGAGCACAAGATCGTGTTCCCGGAGATACCGGTGATGCAGTACAAGAAGACCATCAAGGAGGAACTCAAAGAAAAGAATTTCACAAAGCAGGACCTTCTCCACATCTATCGTGACATGTTCACAATCAGGGAGTTCGAGACCATGCTCAACCTCGTGAAGACCACCGGAGGATACAACGGAGTCGCCTACAACAACCCGGGACCTGCCCATCTTTCAGCCGGTCAGGAAGCCGCTGCCGTAGGTATGGCTTATGCCCTTGACACCGATGACTTCATCTTCGGAAGCCACCGTTCCCACGGAGAGATCCTTGCGAAGGGACTCCGCAGCATCGAAATCCTCTCTGACGAGGAATTGGAGAAGATAATGAACGAGTTCTGGGGTGGTGCCACCGTAGCCGTCGCAAAGAAGGGCTAGGAGTGCGAGGACACCAAGGGTCTCGGTATCAGATTCGTGCTCTACGGAGAAATGGCCGAGATATTCGCCCGTACTACCGGATTCAACAAGGGTCTCGGCGGATCGATGCACACATTCTTCACTCCGTTCGGCATCTATCCTAACAATGCCATCGTGGGCGGTAGCGGAAGCATCGCAGTCGGTGCGGCATTATATAAGAAAGTCAACCGCAAGAAAGGTATCGTCGTAGCCAACCTCGGCGACGGTGCCATGGCCCGCGGACCGGTCCTCGAAGGAATGACCTTCGCTTCCATGGATCACTTCAACACCCTTGGGGAAGGCGACAT
>JAKSKC010000060.1 GCA_024401945.1 Bacteroidales bacterium | reverse complement strand
CATATCGTATGTATCTGTTTGTATGTTTTATTCAAAAAAAGAGAAATGCACCCGTCCGTAGACCTTTTCCTTCTTGAATCTCGGATGTTCCCTGAATGAATGCTCGTCCCCGTGTTCAAGGATGAAATAACATCCCGGATGCAGGATGTCCCTGCCCAGAACCTTGTCAGGGATGGTTTCCAGTCCTTCAAGCGCGTACGGCGGGTCGGCGAAGATGATATCGAATTTCTCCCTGCAGATGTCGAGGAAGTCGAATGCATTGTCCCTTACCATCGTTACGTTCCTCAGGCCGAGCCTGTCGGATTCCGTTTTAATGAACGATGCATTCTCCCTGGCCATTTCCACGCAGTAGACCATAGAAGCCCCCCGTGAGGCGAACTCGAATCCTACAGCCCCGGTACCCGAGAAAAGGTCAAGGACCTTGAGGTCCTCGAACTCGTACTCGTTGTTGAGAACATTAAAGAGGCCCTCACGGGCAAAATCCGTTGTGGGCCTCGCTTTATATCCTGCAGGAGGATTGATGGTCTTGCCCTTGAGGGCGCCTCCGATAATCCGCATAGGGAATTACTCCCAGTTACCTGCGTTGTTGTTCGGTGAGTCGATGGAACCTACCTGAAGTCCTTCGAACTTGTTCTTGTCCCTGCAATCAGCCTTGAGGTTGATGATCAGCTGCCTGTCAAGTCCCTTGAGGAGCAGGTCGTAAGGGGCGTCAGCCTCGAAGAGGGGAACGCTTACACCGGATACCATCTTGCTGACTGCCTGCATCTGGAGAGGCTGGCCGCCTGAGAATGGGATAGTATACAAAGAGTCGATGTTGAAATCGGTGCGTGAAACGAACAGCGAATCCTTCGTAGGGATTGTTGTCCTGACTGAGAATACGAGGTTCTGCTGTCCTGCGTTGTACATCTCGAGCAACTGTGCAGGAGTTGCGCCCTTCTTCTTGAGACCTTCGGTGAAGGCAACTGCAAGTGAGTCGTCGGATGAACCGACCTGCATGAGAATCTCCATCTTTCCGTTCTCATAGAAATCCTTCAGGGTGTCAACGCTCGGAGCGAATCTTCCGTAGGTGCTCTTGAATGCTACCTGGAGGGTGCGGATGTCCTTGAGCCTCTGGACTGCCACGCTCTCACGGTACTCTTTCTGCTTGTTGAATCTTACAGGCTGCATGATGCTGTTGTAGATGAGATACACAAGACCGATGCTGACCAGAAGGAGAGCGATCTCCACGATAATCTTTGTACTTTTCTTCATTATTGAGTGTTTTTTGATATTTTCAAACCCTACAAAGTTAGCAATTCGAAATAAATAATGCAATAATTTTATTAATTTTGCGTGCTGGAAAAATCCGCCGTATGCTCTGCATAAACACTGAAAAAATAGTATCTCTGTCCCGTGTTCTGTCGAAACCCGGAAGGGTCGTCATAGTGACACACAAGCGTCCGGACGGTGACGCCCTGGGCAGCGCGGCGGCTTTCCATCACTATCTGGCCTCGATCCCCGGCTGCGACGTGACCCTCCTCAACTGTGAGAGCGTGCCGCGCAACCTTGCGTTCATATGCGAAGGGGTGAAGATGTCCACGGATGCCTCCCTGCTGGATTCCTGCGACCTTCTAGTCATTACCGACATGCGCTCGCTGCACCGCAATCCGGACTATGAGGAGGCCATGAGGGCCTGCAAGGCGTACAGGATCGTGGTGGACCATCACCCGGGTACCGATACGGAAAAAGTGGACCTTCTTTTCAGCTATCCCGAGGCCTCGTCAAGCTGCGAGGTCCTGTTCTGGATACTGAGGGCGATATGCGGCGGGGACCTGTCCCTCATTCCAAAGGCCTCCCTCGAATGTATGATGGCCGGAATGACCACCGACACAAATAACTTCGCCAATTCAACCACTGCCGACACCCTTAGGATGGCTTCGGAACTTCTGGAAGCCGGAGTGGACAGGGACAGCATAGTGGGCCGCCTTTTCAATTCCTGCCGCGAGAACAGGGTGCGCGCCATCTCCGGCATACTGTCCGACAACCTGGTCATAAAGGGCGGACTCGCCTATATGCTCATAAGGAAGTCCGATATTCTCAAGTACGGAATAGAGGACGGTGAACTTGAGGGGCTTGTCAATATCCCGCTGGAGATAGATTCGGTGAGGATGAGTGTGACTCTCAAAGAGGAAGATGATTGCTTCAGGGTGAGCGCGCGGAGCAAGAAACCACTGAAAGTCAACGTGATGATGAGTGAGTCATTCCACGGAGGGGGACACGATCAGGCCGCGGGCGGACGTCTTGAGGTCGGTGTGGATGTCGGTTCTGCGGAAGAAATATGTGAATATCTTGAGAGGAGCGCGGCACGATTCGTGCAGTTGCAGCCGCTCGTTTGAATGAATTATGGATAAAAGATCATACATACTGTTGCCAATGCTCTGCGGAGCGTTGCTGTATTCCTGCGCCCGGCCTCCCAAGAGCGATGGAAGTTCGGATATAAACGCGTGGAATGCCTGGATCCACGTGCAGAAGGAAATGCATCCGGAGTATCTCTGGACCAAGACTCCGCTCGGTTCGTACATCCTCGAGGATGACAAGTCCGGGACAGTTCCTGTAGGTTCTGACGAGATGTACCCGTTCGTCAACGTCGAATATACTATACGCAACTATCAGGGACAGGTGCAAAGTACGACGGACATCATTCTGGACCAGCGCCTCGGAACATTCGAGGAATGTAATTTCTATGGGGCCAGATTCTGGCACAGGGGCGAGGGATACATAGCCGCAGGCCTGGAGGAACTCATTTCCGGGATGAATATCGGGGAGAAGGTGAAAGCGGTGGTGCCGCAGTGGCTCAACACGGTATCGAGATTCTCCAATGAGGATGAATACAGGAAGAACTATACCGACGGCGCCACGTACATTTACGACCTCAAGGTGACCGAGCAGGTGACGGACATTGATGAATATCAGATAAACAAGGACGTCAACTTCCTGCGCGCTGCCTACGGCGCGGATGTCGAGCCGAAGGATTCCATAGCTTACGGATGCTACTACC
The DNA here is from genome assembly GCA_024401945.1 of Bacteroidales bacterium. Next base: position 4,954 of record JAKSKC010000060.1, on the reverse strand, counting down.
ACAGGCTTGTCGAGCCTTCTGACACCACCACGCCGGAGAACGGCAAGACGGTCAAGATCGAATATGTGGCACGTCTCCTCAATGGACAGGTGTTCGACACCACCATAAAGGATACGGCAAAGGTCCACAACATCTATTCCGCTGGCGCGGCTTACGAACCTGCGGAGATAAACTGGAAGGAGACTTACGATGAATTGACGATGGGAAGCGACGAGTCCGCCCTCATCACCGGTTTCAAGCTCGGAGTATTCAGGATGAGAGTCGGTGAAAAAGGCGTCGTAGTGTTCAATTCATCCCTGGGATACGGAGCCGAGGATTTGGGAGCGATAGTTCCCGGTTATTCGCCGATGGCCTTTGAGATTGAGATGCTCAGCGTAGAATGATGGCAGGAAGCGGATCAGCGCCATTGGAACTCGGAACCGAGAAAGTCGGTGTCCTGTTGAGAAAGTACGCCGTGCCGGGCATCATAGCCCAGACGGCGGCTTCTTTGTACAATGTGGTCGACAGCATATACATCGGTCACATAAAGGATGTCGGTTCCTATGCCATCTCAGGTCTTGCGGTCACCTTCCCGCTGATGAACCTTTCCGTAGCACTCGGAACCCTCGTCGGGGTGGGAGCGATGACGATGGTGTCGGTACTCCTCGGACAGAAGAACTATGCCAGCGCCGGTAAGGTCCTTGCCAACCTTCTGTCCCTCAATATCATAACAGGACTCATATTCGCCATCTTATCGCTGATTTTCCTGGACCCCATACTTACATTCTTCGGGGCGAGTGAAAACACGCTCCCGTTTGCCCGGGACTATATGAGGATAATCCTTTTCGGAAATGTCTTCACGCATCTGTATTTCGGTCTCAACGGTGTCATCAGGGCTTCCGGCAACCCGCGCACGGCGATGGGCCTGACCCTGTTCACGGTCACATCGAATGCAATTCTGGACCCTCTGTTCATCTTCGTCCTCGATATGGGGATAAAGGGGGCCGCCCTTGCCACCATCCTCTGCCAGTTGCTGGCCCTCACATATTCGTTCAGGTTCTTCCTCGACAAGAACAGGGTCCCTCATTTCCCGCGTCCTATCCTCCAGATTAACAAGCGCGTCGCAAGACAGTCCCTGGCAATCGGCGTAGGGCCTTTCCTTATGAATGCCGCGGCCTGCATTGTGTCCCTTTTCATCAACCAGCAACTGCTCAAATACGGCGGGGACCTGGCCATAGGCGCCTATGGTATCGTGAACAGGATTACATTCATGTTCGTGATGATAGTGATGGGAATCAATCAGGGAATGCAGCCTATCGCAGGGTACAACTACGGTGCCCGTCAATACAGCAGGGTGAAGAAGGTATTCATCCTCGCCTCCATTTTCGCCATAATCACTACCACGGTGTGCTTCCTTGTCAGCGAACTGCTCCCGCGTGCCACCGTCACCCTGTTCACCTCCGACCCGCAGATGGTTGACTTGGCTTCGAACGGGCTCCGCATAATGAATTCCGCCATAGCCCTGGTGGGCTTCAGCGTCGTCTCGTCCAATCTGTTCCAGTGCCTCGGGATGGTGAAGATATCCGTTTTCCTGTCGCTCAGCCGCCAGCTGCTCTTCCTGCTTCCTGTGCTCTATATCCTCCCCGGATATATACAGGAGAAGGGTGTGTGGCTCAGTTTCCCTATTTCCGACGCTCTGGCAATTGTAGTCTCAGCCATATTCATCATAAATCTTTTCCGTAAGTTCTCCGCGCTCAAGGACGGGGAGGAACCGGTTTCACTGGGCAGTTCATTAAAGTAGATATGTCAGAAAAACGTGTAATCATCAATATCGGAAGGCAGTTCGGCAGCGGAGGCCGGACCATAGCCGGAATCATCGGGGATAAACTGGGGATCAAGGTGTATGACCGGGAACTGCTCATCAAGGCTGCGGAGCACAGCGGATTCAGCGCCAGCCTGTTCGAGAAAAGTGACGAGAAAAGGCGCCTTTGGGGTATTTCGAACATTTTCGGGGTCAACAGATACGGCTCCGCCCAGAGCGCTCTCAACGATTCGGAACTGTTCAGGATCCAGAGTGAGGCTATACGCGGCATAGCCGCTGACAACGATGCGATCTTCATAGGCAGGGCTGCAGATTATGTCCTGAGGGATATGGACTGCCTCGACGTTTTCATCTGCGCCCCTCTTGAGGTACGCAGGGAGTTCGTGGCAGGCAGGGAAGGCGTGTCTCCGGAAAAGGCTGAGGCAATAATAGAGAAACGGGACCGCGCCCGTGCCGAATTCTATAATTTCTTCACTTTCGAGCATTGGGGAAAGGCAGCCGGATATGACCTGTGCATAGATTCGTCAATCCTCGGAATGGAAGGCACGGCTGATTTTATAATTGACTTTGGCAGAAAAGCCGGAAAAATATGAATCCAAGGACCCTCATAACGCTGGTTGCCGCGGCTCTCGTAACGACGGGGGCGTTCGCGCAGCATCCGTTGAACAAGAATCTCACGAACCGTGAGTCCACTTTCTCCGAACTCAACGATATGGAAGTGCATATCAACGAGTTTATGAGGAGATCCGAACTCAAAGGTCTGTCAATCAGTGTTATGAGAAATGATTCCCTGCTGTTCTCAAAAGGATTTGGAATTGAGGACAACGGCAGGGAGATGCGTCCCGGCACCATCATGCGCGTGGCCTCGGTGTCTAAACTCCTTACGGCTGCAGGGATAATGCTCCTGCAGGACATGGGCATGCTGGACATAAAGGACAGGGTCTTCGGTCCTGACGGAATCATCGACGAATTCGACAGCGTCATTACGGACCATGATATCTATGCAATAACGGTCGAGAACCTCCTCCGTCACGAGGGCGGATTCGACGAAGGTTTGTGCGACCCTATGTTCTCATCCCTCCAGATGAAGGAACTCTATCATCTTGACAGGGTCCCGGGTCCCACCGATATTGCAAGGTGTGTCCTCAGTGAGAGTCTGGCCTTCTACCCCGGAACCTCGCAGAGCTATTCGAACTTCGGATACTATCTGCTCAGTCTGGTGATTGAGAAGGTCACCGGCCAGAAGTATGAGGGGTGGATGCAGAAGAACCTGCTGCATCCGGCCGGATGTTACGATATGCATATCGCGGGCAATTACTACGAGGACCGCTATCCCGGGGAGGCCAGGTACTATATGCCGGCAGGATCCAGGGAAACGCGTGAATATAATGACAGCAAGAGGATGGTGGAGCGTTGCTACGGAGGCAATGACATCACGGGACTGTCAGGCGCCGGTGCCTGGGTGGCGTCCACTCCCGAACTGGCCCGCTTCGTGGCTTCCATAGACGGGATACCGGGAGTGAAGGACATCATCTCCAACGAGAGCGTGATGGAGATGACCTGCTATTTCGACAGGAACACATATTCCCTCGGATGGCTTGACACCAATCCGGAGAACGGCTGGATAAGAACAGGAACCCTTGCCGCCACGCACGCGCTCATCAAATATTACCCTGACGGGGAGTGCTGGATAGTCCTCACCAATTCCGGTCATTACAGGGGGGCGAGGTTCTCTTCCAGCGGACTCGGTTATCTCTGCGACAGCTGCCACGAGGAATATTCATATCTGCTGCCGTCCAGAACTCTGTTCTAGAGCCCTTTGGCCTTGGCCTCGTCCCAGATGGCGTCCATCCGGGCCAGTGTCATATCCTTCAGGCTGATGCCTTTCTTTATGGTGTTTTCCTCCAGGTAGGTGAATCTCCTCCTGAACTTCGAGCAGGTTGAACTGAGCGCCGCCTCGGGGTCGATGCCGTACAGCCTCGATGCGTTTATGACCGCGAAGAGAAGGTCTCCGAACTCCTCCTCCATATGCCTGGGATCGCCTTCCCCGCAGGCCTCGAGAACTTCTTCCAGCTCCTCGCGGACCTTGTCCCAGACGTCCTCGCGCTTCTCCCAGTCGAAGCCGCATCCCCTGGCTTTCTCCTGCATTGACAATGCCTTGAGCAGGGCCGGCATGGCATCGGGAATGCCGCTCATCACGGTCCTGTTGCCTCCTTTCTCCCTGGACTTGATTATCTCCCAGCTGTCCGCGATCTCCTTGGCGCTGGGTGCCTCGCCGTCGGGGGCGAACACGTGCGGGTGGCGGAATATCATTTTCGAGCATATCTTGTCGAGGCAGTCCGCGATGTCGTATTCACCGCGTTCCTGCGCCATCCGGGCATAGAACACCATATGATACAGGATATCCCCTATCTCCTTTGATTCCGCCTCGACGTCTCCCTTGAGTATGGCGTCGGAAAGTTCGTAGACCTCCTCCTCGGTCATAGGCCGGATGGATTCCCTTGTCTGTTCCGCGTTCCAGGGACATTTCTCCCTCAGATCGTCCATAATGTCCAGAAGCCGTCCGAATGCTTCGATCTTTTCGCTCTTGCTGTGCATCGAAATAAATGTTAATTTTGCAACGCAAAAATAGTAAATTTTAAAATCAGTCCGCATCATTACAATCCCAATGTCTGACTGGAGGGAACGCACTGAACTTCTTATAGGCTCCGACGGCTTGAAAAAACTGTCGGAGTCGCATGTTGTAGTGGTAGGCGCAGGCGGTGTAGGGGCTGCGGCGGCCGAAATGCTGGTACGTGCGGGTGTGGGTCACCTGACAGTGATCGATTCCGACGTCGTGAGCGTCTCCAACATCAACCGTCAGCTCATCGCCCTCAACTCCACTGTCGGCCGCAGCAAAGTGGAAGTCCTGTGCGAACGGCTCAGGGACATAAACCCTGATGTCGGACTGACGCCGCTCTCTTCGTACATAAAGGAAGGGGACATCCCTGTAGGACATCCCGATTTCCTGGTGGACGCCATCGATACCCTCAGTCCCAAGATAGCGCTGATCCAGCATTGTCTGGCGGAGGGCATTCCATTTGTCAGCTCCATGGGCTCCGGGGCCAAGACCGACGTCACTGCCGTGAAGATAGCGGACATCTCGCGCACTTA